>CAZDYU010000012.1:0-52495 GCA_964509755.1 uncultured Occallatibacter sp.
TTGTGCGCGCTGGGGAATCAATTCTCCGCAAAAAAGCCGCACAAGGATGGGGCGACTTTGAAAGAGATTCGGCGAGTCGATTTTCAAATGCGATTGCCTTGGGCGTGCCCGGTAATTTGCACCATTGAAAGTATCTGTATAACACAATACTGAAAGACCTATTGATCGCGCGGAAGGAGTAGGGGAGACGCCCGCCTGATGTTACACTGATTTCCTGAAAAAGGGGGAGTGTGTGCCATGTTGAATTTCCGGTGCCGCATTTCGTGCGTTTGCGGGTTCTTATTCGTCGCTCTTGGCGGCGCTGTCTCTCAAACCATTAGCCCGCCACCCGACTTACTGCCAGCCATTTTTCTGGAGACCGATATCAATCCGGGCGTTGGCATTAGTCGCGCCGCCTGGATTTGGGATGGCCACCACTATCAAGCTACCTGGGAGAATGGTGCGAAGGGCGAAATGACTCTGGAAAGCGCAGCCCACGGATCTCTCGTGATTCGGCGAACCGATCTTTCCGGACCACTCGCAGGCCTTACCGGCAAGTACATCGGTAAATGGGATGGCCATCAGGTCTCAGACGCGGCATTCTCATGGAACTTTCGCGGTCAGGCAGTGACCCAGACCTGGGCTGCCGTTGCCGCTTCAGTACCGGTAAGCTGCGAGGATTCCGGACACGGCTTCAATGTTTTACACGGCTGGCTTTCTTCGCAACTGAGTGCCTGGGTCTTCCGCGCCGATGGCGGGGGCCAAACTTTTTACGATAAAGATGTAATCAACGCAGCCGAAGGCAGAAACGGGGTCGGCGCGTTTCAGGCAAATGGTCAGCGGCTTCTGAATATTGGCGTTGCGGATGTTTGTTTGAGCCACATTCCTGGGCATGTTACGGCGGCAATTTTCGCCGATGGCTCAACCTTTGGCGACCGCAAGTTGATTGCCGCTATTGAGGCGCAGCGCTTGAAAGAAGAGCGCCAGTACTTGCGCGTGGAGACACAACTCTGTCAGCTTCTCAAGCAAGGTACGGATTATGCGACAATTTCCGCAACGTTAAAGTCGGAGCAAACAAAAGATGATCCTGCCGTTGAGCTGGTGACACGAGATCTGGACCGAGTCGCGGCATCGACCAAAGGGAGAACCTATCGGCTGAACGTCCCCAACCTGCTCAAGCAACTGGGCGACAGACGCCGCCTTGCCATGAGTGACCCCGTTCGGGATGCAAACGGGAATCCGTATATATCCGATTCGCAATCTGACCCAGTGTGCGATGCGATTGCAAAGTAATCGATAATAGAGACCGCCGCCGAAGCAAGAACCTATCGGCGGCGGCTATACCCAATCTCACTTATACGTGTGGGCGATTCCCGGCAAGTCAAAGTGCACGGTTACCAGCATTGCGGTTGGTTTTCCGTTCACAAGATATGGTTTGAATGTCCACACCGCAATGTTTGCGACCGTATCCAGACCCCCGCATCCAGGCGCCTGCCATGTATGAGGAAAATCCTTTACGTTGATAATCTTTCCGGCGGGTGACACGGTCAACTCGGCGTCCATCGCTCCTTTTGCATGAAACATTCTCAGGCCATAGAGACAGCCGCCGTTCGGCGACTGCGCAAATTGCGTTTCCAGCGATTGAGCGATCGCGCCAGAAACACGCACCGGGGCGCTGGTTTGCCATGGAGACCCCGTCCAATCCAAAGAACCCGTTGACAAGGCGCCGTGGCCCGGCCAGTTCCATGTCATTTTGCCTTTGAAACTGTAGTTTTCGAGCGAGCCCACGTACTCCCCAACCAAGCCGGCGCACAGTCCGACGGAATCCTCGCGCTTTATTCGTATGGTTTGACCGTCATAGCTTTCGATGGTCAGGGTGGCAATCGTGCCATCGCTCCAGCGAGCTTCAGCTTGACCCTTGGTGAAATGCAGAGTGATACACGGAAGGTTCTTCTCGCATTCGGTGATGGCTGGGGGAATGGGTGTTGAAACCTGAGCCCGCAACAGGGTTGCCGACAGGGGCAGCGTACAAAACAGAGTGACAATTGGTGCGACTCTCATCGATTCGTTACCTCCTATTTTCAGTGCCGTCTTGCCAGGGCGTTTGCACGAGAATATCACGGAAGTTTCGAGTTTCCGCCGCAAACTCGCAGGCCGCGCGCCCTGAACCACTCGATCACGCTCTTTTTTTTGGCTCCAACTTCGACAGGCGGCTTAGGTCTGACCAATAAAGTTGGGTAGCCTGCATCTCGATTCCAATGCCGGAAATGATGAACTCCATTTCGCCACTTTTCGTCCCAAAGATAGATTGGACGGCCCGAATGCGATCGGGATTCAGATTCATCTTTTTCTGCCCGTACCCCGGTCCGAACTCGTTTGGCAGCCTCTGCGAAACGCGGCGAGCAATTCCGACCAGATTTCATTCACGCGAACGCTGAGACTGGTCGGTAGAAGGCTCCGCAGCCCGCCTAAAGAAACTCCCCCCAGAGTCTTTTGTCTTGCCGCGGAGCCTTCGAAAACAAGAATTGTCGATGGAACGCAACTGATTGAAACCCGCCATCGAGCATCTTCATTGAGCAAAGGAGAACCAGGCGATGAAACTCAGCACAGAGGATAAGACGACAGGCAAGATTCACGAGGTCAAAGGTGCAATCCGGCAGAAGGCCGGCGAAGTTACCAACAACCCCGACTTGGAAGCCGACGGCAGAGCGGAAAAGATTGCGGGCAAGGTTCAGAACTTTGCCGGCAAGGTGGAAAAGGTTCTTGGAGAATAGGCAGTTCAACATCGAGCTTGAAGAGCAGAGAGGTCAAAGAAATGGCGCAATCGGTAATGGAACAGATGAGCGAGCAGATTGACGAAACAGCGCGCAAGGCTACGCGGGCGGCATCTGCCGTTGCGGATGCGCTTGAGGACGGCGTGGGAGCGGCGCGGCGCGCGGCAAAACATGGCAGCCAGGCCGCTTCAGAACTCTATGTGGACACAAGAAAGCGGGTACAACGGCATCCGGTTGAGTCCGTAGCGGCGGCATTCGCGGTTGGCATTGCGGCTGGAGCGACGGTCGGCTGGCTGCTGGGTCGCAGGCAGGCATAGCGCGGCTGGGATCCTGGCGTTTCTGATGAACTGGTTCCGGTTGGGGTTTGTGCTGTCCCACCCATTCCGCGAGAATACCGCGGAATGGGTGGGGCACGCAGCAATTGTGGGCGTTCAATTCCGGAGATTGTTCGACGAGGCGAGTCTGGCTGCTCAGTGGCAGGCATCCGAGGTCCGCGTCTGTCAGGCTTGCGCGGCTTGCTCCAACTCCGCCCACTCTTCAGCGCTCAACTTGAGAGCGGCGGCGGCAACATTCTCCTCCAGATGCTCCAGCTTGGAGGTTCCGGGAATCGGCAGCATCACCGGTGAGCGCTGCAAGAGCCAGGCCAGCGAAAGCTGGGCGATGGTCGCTGAATGACGCGCGGCAATCGCGCCCAGCGCCTGCGCCGAAGGGGTGTCGGCTTTGAGCAGCTTGCCGGCATTCATCGGATACCAGGGCAGGAAGCCGATGCTGTTTTTTTCACAGTATTTGAGAGTTTCCTCATGCCGCCGATCGGCCAGACTATATCGATTCTGGACAGTGACAACCTTCACGATCTTACCGGCAGCCTCAATCTCCTCGGGCGTCACCTCGCTGAGGCCGATGTGGCGAATCTTGCCTTGAGTTTGCAGATTTTTGAGCGCGCCGAGCGACTCTTCGAGCGGCGTCCGCGGGTCGATGCGATGAAGCTGGTAGAGGTCGATACAGTCCAGTTGGAGGCGGCGCAGGCTCATCTCGACACACTGGATGAGATAACCGGCGCGGCCTACGTACTCTGCCTTGGACGGACCCTGGCGGGTGATGCCGCCTTTGGTGGCGATGACCAGGCCGGGCGGGTAAGGGTGAAGCGCCTCGGCAATGAGCCGCTCGGCGATCTCCGGCCCGTAGGCGTCGGCGGTATCGATCAGCGTCACGCCCAGTTCGACAGCCCGGCGCAGGACGCGGTGCGCCTCCGCGGCGTCAGCCGGCTCGCCCCATGCACCCTCGCCGACCAGGCGCATGGTTCCGTAGCCCAGGCGATAAACCGGCAGATTGCCGCCGATAAGGAATGCGCCGCCGGCGGCAGCGGGCGGCTTCAGTGTGTTCATGACGCATTGGATGCAGCGGGTTGTCGGAGTGGTGCGGAGAATAATATCAGGGAAACTACGAACTCAACCCTACGGAAGTTGTGAAAAAGCTGCTAACTATTTTGTGGGTTGGGCAGCATGGCCAAGGGCTGGCCGCGGTCAGTACGCAACGTGGGAACGGCGGCCAGAAGGCTGCGCGTATAGGGATGACGCGGCGCAGTGAGCAACTGCGCGCAGCCGCCGGTTTCCACCACTTCTCCGGCGCGCATCACCGCAACTCTGCCGGCCACCTGGCCCACTACCGCCAGATCGTGCGAGATGAAGAGCATGGCAAGTCCGTGCTGTTGCTGCAACTCGCGGAGCAGTTCCAGAACCTGCGCCTGCACGGTCACATCGAGCGCCGTGGTGGGCTCGTCGGCAATCAGCAACCTGGGCCGGTTGATGAGCGCCATGGCGATTAGAATTCTCTGCCGCTGGCCCCCTGAAAACTGGTGGGGATAGTCGCCATAGCGCCGCGCCGCGTCGGGAATTGCGACGGCTTCCAGGGCGGCGATAGCCTTCCTTTTGGCTTCCCTTCCGGTCCACGATGGAAAATGAGCCTGAACGCATTCGGCCACCTGGCGGCCGATCTGCATGACGGGATTCAAGGCCGTCATGGGCTCCTGAAAGATCATTGCGATCTGGCGGCCTCGAAGGCGGCGCATGGCCGCGGGCGGCTGCTCTAAAAGATCGATTGGAGCCGCGCGGTCCGACTCAGTTCCTCGCCACAAGATCTGCCCGGCGAGCTGCGCCGAGGGGCCAAGAAGGCCCAGAATCGCCAGAGCCGTGGCGCTTTTGCCCGATCCAGACTCGCCAACCAGGCCCAGCACCTCGCCTTCATCGAGGCGCAGATCGACGCCGCGCACCGCTTCCGCCGCGCCAAAGCGAATCTGCAAGTTGCGAATCTCCAGAAGCGGAGCCATGATGCAATCGTAGTGCATCCGGCCGATGCTCTAACGGGCGGGCGCAGCCTGCGCAGCCCAGTCTGACTGTGTGCATCGCGTGCCGTTGGCCACCTGCACGATCTCACCGTCGCGCATGTGCAGAATGCGGCCGGCAATCTGGGCGGCCTCGGGATTGTGTGTAATCATCAGCGTGGTCTGGCCCAGCTCGCGATTGGAGCGCAAGAGCATCTGCAAGACCGCGTCCGAGCTTTTGGTGTCGAGGTTGCCGGTCGGCTCATCGGCCAGCACAATCGCCGGACGGGTAATCATCGCTCTGGCAATGGCCACGCGCTGCTGCTCGCCGCCGCTCAGTTCACTGGGCCGGTGGTCGAGCCGCCCGCGGATGGAGAGCAGATCGCAGAGGTGGTCCAGGAAGGCGAGGTCTAGCGGTTCCTTGCGGCCGCTGACGGTGTGTGCGATCTCGATATTGCCCATCGCGGTGAGGGTTGGCAACAGATTGAACTTCTGGAAGACGAATCCGATGCGGTGCTTGCGCAGGCGGGTGCGCTCGGCGTCGGAGAGCGAGGCAAAGTCCACACCGTCAATCACCACGCGGCCCTCGGTGGCCCTGGTCAATCCGCCCAGCAGGTAAAAGAGCGTGGACTTGCCGGAGCCAGATGGACCGACGATGGCGACGAACTCTCCCGGCTGGATGGACAGGGAGACCTTGTTGACCGCGGTGACCTGGATTTGACCGGCTTGATAAACCTTAGTCAGGTTTTCGGCAAGAATGATCGGCGAAGAGTTTTCGGGCTGCACGTTTTCATTGTAAATGCGGCGGCTCGCCTGATCGGATGACCTTCTCTGCTTAAAAGCCTGAGGCAAAGTCAACCTAGCCGGGCAACATTCCGCAGGGGCTAAACGGGCTGCGGAAAAAGGGCTGTTCGGGGGGTGCAATCGCGATTGAGCATAGCAGGGGCTAAAGTCCAACATTGATATGATTGGCTTTATCGGCCCAACTAAAGTCGTGCCCTGACACTTCTAGCCGCTCTTAAAGAGTCTTCCGCAGCCTGTAAAGTCGCACTCTTGCAAAACTTGACTCATACCACAGGCAGTTATGCCATGGCGTGCTGGGCGATGGCCTCCTCGGCTTCCAGTTTGCTGCCCACCTCGGCGGCAGCGGCGGCCAGTACGCGGTGGTGGATGGTGAAGAGCGCCAGTTCCAGCCGGTCGCTGACTCCGGTCTTGTCATAAATGGACCGCAGATAGTTTTTGATCACCTGCTCGGTGGTCTTGAGGCGGGTGGCGATCTCGCGGTTCTTGCAGCCCTGAACGATGAGCGCGACAATGCGCATCTCCTTGGGCGTAAGCCGGTCGCGGACCCTGGTGCCCACCATGTCTTCCTCGGGCGAGTCGGCCACCATCAATTGCGGAGGCAGCCAGGTGTCGCCGGCCGCAACTGCGCGGACGCAGTCTACCAGTGCCGTCCCCGTAACATTGCGGAAGACGACGCCGCGGAAGCCCTGCTGGATGTAGGCTCCGGCCACATCGTTGTTCTCGGCGATCGCGATGCCGCGGCTGCCGTTGGCTTCAAGCATGGTGCGCAGGCGGCTCAAATCCGGGCGCAGGGAGGTGGAAAAAAGCACGATCGAGCCGGGAAACGTGGTGATTGCGTGATGCATGCGGTCGAGGTCCGTGCATTGCGCGATGATGCGCAAGTCCTCGTCCATGGCCAGAACCTTGGCCGTGCCTGCCCGAAAGATTGCCTGGGAATCAGCCAGGATAACTTTATTCATGTCGCGCGCCTCATCTGATGCAAAAACCTTGAAACCATAGCACTGTTCATCTTACTTGTGCCTCCTAAAAAACAGAAGATGACGGCACGAACTCAGTCAATGGCTTCCGCACTCTGACATGTTATCGGCAGATCTATGAAGAAAACTTGAAATGTATCAATCTGCAACGATACAGGCCACAGCCAATACACAGGGTGACTGATCCTGGGTCAAAGTACCAATCGGTCTGAAAAATTCCTACGAATGAGATTACAGCGTGGCGACGGAATGGTCACCAAAAATCTTCTGGATCGCCAAACCCGCCGTTCAAGCATCCGGCGCCAGGCTTGAAAAAATGGCGAGTGGGCGTGGCCCTCGATTTCACAATAAACCTCCGTACCATTAATGCGGCTTCTTCTCACTCCAGCCGGTGAAGTTGAGGGGAGCCTTGCCGATGTACAAAGTGGAGAGGCATCGATGACCAACCGCGCGGATCTTCTTGAAGCCGCTCTGGACAGCTTTCCAGATGGCAGCGTTCTGGTTGACGCCGAGGGCCGGATTGCGTTCTGGAATCGCGCGGCCGCGGCCATCACGGGGTATGCGGCGATGGATCTGGTATCGCGTCCTGTGCCGGAGGCGCTGGAGGCGCTGGTGGCCTGGCCGCTGCCGGGCGAAGCGGACCCTTGCGCCGAGTCGGCAGCCGGATGCGGCTCCATGATCCGCCTGAAGCATAAGCTGGGCCACATGGTGCCGGTGATTGTGCGAACTCTGACATTGCGCGACGAGATGGGCGGGCGGATTGGCAGAGCGGCGACCTTTCACCCCGCCGAGAGTCTGGATGCTTTGCCGCATGGAGACAGCAGCGACGGCGCAAACGGCGAAGATGGACAGGCGGAGTTTGAAGACCGGCTGCAAGCCATCTTTGAGGACTTCAAGCAGGGCGGCGAGACCTTTGGCGTGCTTTGGATTACCGTCGATCAGGCTCACGATTTGCGCAGGACGCATGGAGCCGGCGCCTGCAACAGGATGCTTGAGAAGGTGGAGCGCGCATTGGGAAACGGGCTGCGGCCAGCCGAGGAGATGGCACGCTGGGGCGACGATGAGTTTTTGGTGCTCTCTTACGAGCGCACCCCGGAGATGCTGGCGGCTCATGCGCAGACGCTGGCCGGCCTGGCGCGGACAGCCGACTTTCACTGGTGGGGCGACCGGATATCGCTGACCGTGAGCATCGGCGCGGCTCAGGCTAAGAGGGATGGAAGTTTGGTCGATCTGCTGGATAGGGCAAAAGCGGCAATGTTCTCCAGCTTTCATGCGGGCGGAAATCAGATCACGTCCGCGCAAGGGGGGCAGGAATGTTTGCCATCATAGGCATTGTGGTCGTATTCGGTTCGGTTATTGGCGGCTTTTTGATGGAAAAGGGCCATATGTCGGTTCTTATCCAGCCGGCCGAGCTGCTGATTCTTGGCGGCGCGGCCATTGGCACGCTGTTGATGGCCAATCCGATTCATATTATCAAGTCGATCATCGCGGGATTGATGGGAATTCTGAAGGGATCGCCGTTTGACAAGACTCGCTACCTCAGCACTTTGAAGATGATGTACATGTTTCTGAACAAGGTGCGCAAAGAGGGATTGCTGAGCGTGGAAATGGACGTTGAAAAGCCTCAGGAGAGCTCGATCTTCAAGGTCTTTCCCGAATTCATCGCCGATCATCATGCACGTGATTTTGTCTGCGACACGCTGCGCATGGCCATTACCGGCGGTGTAGAGCCATTCGACATGGACCAGATGATGGAACTGGACATGGAGGTGCATCACAACGAATCGTCGCAGCCGGTCAGCTCGCTGAGCACGGTGGCCGACGCGCTGCCTGGGCTGGGCATTGTGGCGGCGGTGCTGGGCGTGGTGATCACGATGGGTTCACTGGGTGGCCCGCCGGAGGAGATTGGTGGACACGTGGCAGCGGCGCTGGTGGGAACCTTTCTGGGCATTCTGGCCTGCTATGGGCTGGTGGGTCCGCTGAGTTCGAATATGTCCAAGACAGCCGACGCGCACAACGAATATCTGCATGTGCTACGGGTTCTGATTCTTTCATTTTTGAAGGGCTCGGCACCGATGATCGCCATCGAGATGGGACGGCGCGCGATTCCGGCGCATGTGCGGCCCACCTTCGATGAGATGGAAAAGAATTGCAAGGGCCACGCACCCGCCGCCGCCTAAACCGCGCCGGCGCAGGTTGCGCACACCATTGGAAGAGAGATAGTGCATCATGGCAGCCAAGTCGATTCAGCCGATCATCGTCATCAAGAAGAAGGGCGGACACGGCGGCCATCATGGCGGCGCGTGGAAGGTGGCGTATGCCGACTTTGTCACCGCGATGATGTCGCTGTTCATCGTGCTGTGGCTGATGGGCTCCAGTGAAAAGGTAAAGAAGGCCGTAGCCGGCTACTTCAACGATCCCAAGGGGACCGGCAGCCTGCTGGGAACCACCTTGTCCGGAACCGGGGTCACGGTTGCACAGATTTCCGACGATCAATTGGAAAAGCTGAAAGAAAAGATCGAAGCGGAGATCAAGGCGCGCAAGGATCTGGAAAAGCTCTCCAAGCAGATCGAGATTACGATCACTCCCGAAGGGCTGCGCATTGAGTTAATCGAAGGCAAGGACGGCACCTTCTACGAACTGGGAAGCGCGAAGCTGAGCGCCAGCGGCCAGGAACTGCTGGCGCTGCTGGCTGAAGCGCTGAAGACACTGCCGAATTCGCTGTTGATTGAAGGCCACACCGACGCCACGCCCTACGCAAGCGATACCGGATACAGCAACTGGGATCTATCCGCCGACCGCGCCAACTCAGCGCGCCGCCTGTTGCAGCAGGACGGCGTGCGAACCAACCAGGTCACGCAGGTGCGCGGCTACGCCGACCAGATGCTGCGCGTCAAAAACAATCCCACCGACCCTTCCAACCGGCGAATTTCGATTCTGGTCAAAAACGATGCCGATCCGGTGCCGGAGCTTTCCGCCGCCGATGTCGTCGATGGGGCTGTGCCTTTGCCGGGAGCGCCGCCAAAAGCAGCCCCTCCTGGCGCAGCTTCAGCCGGCAGCGCCCCCAAACCGCAGAGTGCGCCCGCAGCAAAACCGGCGCCAACCGCGGCACCGGTACCGTCAGCGCCTGCTCCGGCCAAGCCCGCGGCTGGCAAGCCCGTGTCCATGGCAGCACTCGCGGACAAGCTGAAGGCCATCATGCCGTGGACGAAGAAGTAGTGTTGGGTCGTGAGCGATAGAAAGATCGGAAGATCTCTAGCTCTTCTTGTCTCCCATGCGCGCCACGCTGAACTGCGCCCCGGCAAACAAGATCAGTCCAGAAACATAGGCCCAAAAGAGCAGCCCAACCGAGACAAAGAATGGTCCGTAGAGTGCCTTCAGGTCCAGGTGCGGGAGCACGAAAACAAAAATATACTTCGCCACCAGCCAGATAATACCCGTATAGATAGAGGTGCGCAGGACGTGCCCAGGTGGAACCTTGCGGTTGGGCAGAAGCCAGTAGATGGAAAAGAAAAACAATATCGAAGCGACGCCGGTGGTTGCCGCCAGCAAGAGAAAACTTGCTCCCGCATAAGTAAAGTGCAAGATGGAATCAAGAAAACCGATTCCTGTGTCGTGAACCAGCACGACCGTCAGCACTGCGCGCGCGGCCACATTCAACAGAATGCTGCTCATGCCCAGCACCACCATTAGAAATGCCAGTCCAAAGGCAATCACCTGGTTTTGAAGATAGTTGCGGCTCTTGGTCACGCCCCAGGCCTGATTGAGCGCGACCTCCAAAGGCAGAAAAATGCCCGTGCAAGCTACCAGAATCATGATGAGCGAAAAGACCTGCACACCATGCTTCGAGGACGCAGCCGCCACGTCAGCCAAATTCTTGGCTATGAAATCCTGATTGGAAGGCAGGAAGTAAGAGACCATGTCATTGATCACGTTCTTCATCAGCTCAGAGCGGGGAAAGACTGTGTCCTTCAGCGTATAGAGCAACACAATAAACGGAATAAACGAAAGAATCGCATTGGCCGCGACGCTGAAGGCGAAGGTATGCACCTCGCTATCCAGCAAGTAACTCACCAGCGCCGTGCCGTCCTTGCGCCAGCGGTACCACTTGGATATTTTGGCCGGTAATTCCACATCAGTTGCCCGGAGAGGCTCGACGGCCGTATTGCTCCGGCTACCGGAATTCAGCAAATCTTCCACGTCTTGTTCCTTCTTTCATGTTCTAAAAAAATTCCGCTGTGTCAACCGGCATTGGCCGCCGCATGAATCAATAGCAGCTTTTCCAGCAGCGGCTTCAGCAGCTTCAGATCCAGCGCATTTGCGCCGTCGGATTTGGCGTTTGCCGGATCGTCGTGAACTTCGAGAAACAGCCCGTCAATGCCCGCAGCAACCGCCGCCCGCGCCAGCAGTGGAATGAACTCCGGCTGGCCGCCGCTGACGCCATTGGCTGCCGACGGCTGCTGCACGGAATGCGTTCCGTCAAAGACGACCGGCGCAAGCTGCCGCATCACCGGCAGCGAGCGGTAATCCACCACCAGCGTGTTGTAGCCGAAGCTGACTCCGCGCTCGGTGAGAAGGACGCGCTCATTGCCCGTCGAGCGCACCTTCTCGACCGGGTGCGTCATATCCCACGGGGCGACGAACTGGCCTTTTTTAATATTCACAGCCCGACCGGTTCGACCCGCTGCAACCAGCAGATCGGTCTGCCGGCAAAGGAAGGCGGGAATCTGCAGCACGTCCACCGCCTCGGCGGCCACCGCGCAGTGGGCAGGCTCATGCACATCGGTCAGCACCGGCAGGCCCGTATCTTTGGCGATCAGCCCCAGAATGCGCGTGCCCTCGACCAGCCCCGGCCCGCGAAAGCTTTTGACGCTGGTGCGGTTGGCCTTGTCGTAGCTGGCTTTGAAAATATACGGAATGCCGAGATCCGCCGCGATGCGCTGAATAGCTTCAGCCATCTTGCGCGCGTGGGTCTCGGACTCGATGACGCAGGGGCCAGCGATGAGAAAAAGCTGGCCCGCGCCGACGTAAACCGGACCGATTTCAAACGATTTGCTCACAATCTAGATTGTAGCGGCTCAGGCAGGTGAACCACCCAGCCAGCAGCGCGTCTAGAACATTTTCACAGAGAAGGAAGCTCCGTGCCCCACCCATTGCAAGTTCTGTGCGAAACGGGTCGAAAACCACAAAATCAGCTTCACAAAAACTGCGAAAACGCTCTAGTATTGTGATCGCATGGATAGGTAATTGCATGAATGTAGCGACGGTCTCCAGACCGTCTGTCGTGTAAGCGTCCCCGCCCACGCACGTCCATCAATAATTACCAATTCGTGCGGACTAAGCATTAGTGCGCAGCGAGGGCTGTGGGTTTGATGGTTTGGGAATCTATGTTCCAGCCTTCGATTTGTACGATGGGATCGGTGGGCAAGGTCTCCGGCAAAAGTGCGATTAGCGTCCTCGACTCGCCGGGGATGAGTTCGATCCAGTTATCCGACCAGAGAACCGGCGCGATAAGTCCGCCGGAGGGAGTGCGAATAGCCGCGCTGATCTGAAAGGCCAGTTCCACCGAGGAGTTATAAAGATGCAGGCGCACTTCGCGACCATTCGCGGTGTTTTCTATCTCGGCTCGGGCGGTAAGTTTGGCCGGAGGCAGATGCGTAAGCGCGGTTAGATCTTCATGGCGCGCGGCGGGGGTGTGCGTGTAATCGGTCTTCTGCCAATCGAAGGTAGTGAGCGTGACGGGCACCCAGTAGAAGTTGCGGCTGACTTCGTCGCCGGAAGCGTTCGCCAGTGTCAGGTCAACGAATAGAATGCGATCAACTCCTTGATAGAGGCTCTCCGGGATGGTGAAAACGCGCTGCGCGCTATCGGCGGCGGCATCCACCACGGACTGAGCACTGTAGATTTCCTTCCCTGTCAGGTTAAAAACGCGAACGCTGGCGTGAAGGCCGTCCGCGGGACGATAGGTGCTGTTGACGACCGCAATTGAAGCATCATCGTATGAGTACTGAATATGCAGCGGCTCGCAAGCTTTTTTAGTTCCGAAGTACCCGCCGCCCGCGTCGAGGTTGTAGTCAAAAAGGTGCCAGATCATTGAGGGCCAAGCATTGTTGAGCATCCACTGAATGACGCCGGTGGCGGTGGCGTATTTGTTGCGGCTACAAGCTTCAAACATGGCGCGTTCAGAATCGTAGGCCATGGTTTGCGCGGTGCGTTCATAAGTGGCCGCGGATGTTGGCTTGGCGTAAACGGCTTCCATTGCGGCGTCAAAGACTTTGAGATTCACGAATTCTCCGCCGCCCATGTGCAAGCTCCAATTGGCGGTGGGCGGCCATGCTTCGGCGTCTGGCAAAAACTTCTGGCGGCTGGCAAGCGAAGGGATTGCGGGGCCGGGACTGGTCTCGGTATTGAAGCCGTAAGCGCCGCCGTGTTCATGATCGAGATACCAGTAACTCGGAGCGACGTAGTCATAAGGACCAGACATCTTGACGCCGCTCTCGCCGGTAACTCTGGTTGGCGTGGATGAAGCCGAAGATAGGATGGGATTGGGCCAGTGAGCATCGGCTTCGACTTGCAGATAAGCGCGCTCGACATCGGCGGGCGGAGGATTGTCACTGCCGTTTAGCCAGACGAGAATGCTGGGATGAGCGCGCAGGCGCAGCATTTGCGAGCGCAGAGAGGCTGTGGCGATGGCGAGATCCTGCGGCGTCCAATCCTTCCAATGCTCCCAGTGATCGCAACAGCACCAGCCGAGCATGACTAAGATTCCCTGCTCGTCGGCAAGTTGAAAAAACTCATCGGATTCGAGTTTTCCTTCCAGGCGAATCGTATTCAGATTCAGATCGCGAACCATGCGGAATTGATTGCGCAGACGCTTCTCATCGGTGCGCAGCAGCATATCTTGCGACCAGCCACCGCCGCGAATCAGCAGCGGCTTGCCGTTGATGCGAAAGAGCCGGCTGCCGCTGGCTGTCAGCTCCGATGTAACTTCCCGAAAGCCGAAATCGACACTCTGCTCATCGCTGAGCTGGCCTTGAATTTTAAAGCTTAGAGTCAAGCGCTCCAGATGCGGCTCGCCCATTTGACGCGGCCACCAGGGCTGGGGATTGTGAATCTTCAACTGCGGGAATAGTTGCGGCGTAAAGACGACAGTCCGGTCTTCATGCGGCGCTAACTGCACGGGTTGCTCAAAGCGCGCACCCGCTGCCGAGCCTGCCACAACACCTTGAATAGCTTGGTCGGTCGCGTTGTGCAACTCGGCGTAGATGGTTAGTTCGGCTGAGTTGAGCGAGTTATCGGAAAAGTGAGTAACAGCGAGCGGCGAATGCAGCGTGACCGCGCCGGCTTCGACCAGATCGACCGTGCCCCATAGTCCCATTTCTTTATCGGGCGGGCAAGGATTCCAATCGACCCAATTGATGCCGAGATCATTTTCCGTGGGCGCGAAGGTCTCGACGGCGAGCACGTTGATTTTGCCTGAATGCAATAACTCAGTTACATCGAAGTCGTAGGTGCGATAGGCACCGGCGACTTGCGTTGTATCTGCGATTTTGTGACCGTTGAGCCATATCTCGGCGCGGTAGTTGATACCGGCAAAGTGCAGGGAAGTACGTTGACCAACGGTGGCGGAAGCGTTGAACTCAGTGCGATACCACCACCCACAGTGGTATGGGCTATCGGGCGACATGGGCAGGTTGGCAAAGTTCTGGCCGATGGGATAGTCCGCGCCGGGAATCTGGCGGAGGTTGCTTCCGTAATATGGATCGGGGACGAGGCCTGCGGCGGCCTGCGCGGCAAAGACGGTGGAAGGGACGGCGGTCTTCAACCAATCTTCGACGGCGAAACCAGGCGCTGAGATGACGTCGCCGGCGGCTTGCAGTTTGCAGGCCGATTGCAAGCGCCAGCCCGCGCGCAGCGGCGTGATGGTTGCGGCAGAAAACAGCGCCGGAAGGGCTAAAAAGACGAGAAAAAGCGATGCGATTTTTCTTTCGAGGCGCACGGGAACTCCTTCTTCCGCGGAAGAGAAATTGTTGCACATGAGGCGATGGATGGGCCAGCCGTAACGCGAAGGCGGCAGGCATGGCACTGGGAGCATGGCGGCCTTGTGCAATCTTATTTGGCAAACTGCCGCGCGGTTTGACTGTGCGATTTGGAGTGTGCTCTCATGGATGCGGCGGGAGCGGCAAACGATCTGCTCTCTGCCAGGAATTGAGGGTTGAGATGCTGACGCGTGTGTGTTGGAGTGCGAGTGTCCTTTTATTGGTCACATTATTGAGCGGATGTGGCGGAAGCGGAGGAAGTACGCAAATCATTACACCCCCGGTAGTGGCAGCGCCGACGGTGAGTACAACAGCGGCGCAAAATGGCGCTGAACTGGTGAGCCTGTCTACGCCCACAGCCGGTGCGACAATTTACTACACTATTGACGGAACGACGCCAACCACGTCCTCTCCGCAGTACATTGCGCCGTTTCTGGTGGCTTCAAATCTGACCTTGAATGCGATTGCGACGGCGGTAGGGGATTCAGCAAGCAGTGTAACGAGCCAGAAGTTTGCGGCCAACATTGCATCGGGGACGCTGGTGTGGAGCGACGAGTTTACCAACTCAGGGAGCACGAATGCGCAGCCCAATCCGCTGGTGTGGACCTACGACACGGGCAACAGCGGTTTTGGCAACAGCGAGCTTGAGACCTATTGCGCCTGGGGTTCCACGACGGCACCGTGCGATGCCACCAATCCCAATGCCTACGCGGACACCAGCGGCATTCTGCATATTGTTGCGCGGAAACCATCGACAGGCGTTTACACCTCGGCGCGGATGAAATCCGAGGGACTCTTCAGCTTCCAATACGGACGGATTGAGGCGAAGATACAGGTGCCCGAATCGCAGGGTATGTGGCCGGCATTCTGGATGCTGGGGGATAACATCACCACCACTCCATGGCCGGCTTGCGGGGAACTGGATATTCTGGAGCACATCGACGGCAGCAATACGCCATTCGGCGGTCCCGGCAACGGCGCTGCCCCTGGCTACGACTGGACCCAATCATCAGTTCATGGAACGGGCCTGAACGGAGGCACTCCGTATACTACGGCTGGTTTTTCCGCCGCGGACTGGCATACCTATGGCATGATCTGGACCAAGGGGCAGATACAGTATTATGTGGATGATCCAACCAAAATCTATGAAACCTTCGATGCCAGCACCATGGCTGGAACCTGGCCCTTCGACTCGGGGCCGGAATTCGTGATCCTGAATCTGGCCGTGGGCGGAACCTGGCCCGGCTCACCCGATGCGACGACGACCTTTCCGTCGGAGCTGCAGGTGGATTATGTACGGGTGTATGCGAATTAGCAGCTAAGTGTAGACTCAAGCGCGGATGGATTATGAATATTCATCCGCGCTTTGTTTATATCTTGAAATCGTTGATATGGGTTTAAGTTCAAAGGCCTTTAAAATTAGAGACTATTACAATCGAGTAACAAATTGAATAAAGTATTTGCAGGGTATTCGCATGGGTTTGACGGTCCTTTGACAATTCCGGGCAGATACTGACCTCGTGATCCCTCAAATAAGTCAAAAACCTCCGTTGAAACTGGGCAGCGGTTCCACATCTTTGGTGGAATTGGACTCTGCGAGTTATCTTTCGCCGCGGCATTTTCCTTTAACGCCGAGAAAGCCGCAGATTCATGCCGAGGTGGGGCGTTACCGGCTGCGGCTAGCTGAGACAGCGGAAGATCGCGATGCTGCCTGCCGGCTTCGTTTCAAGGTCTTTAACATCGAACTAGGCGAGGGGCTGGCGAGTTCCTACACGACAGGAATGGATGTGGATCAATTCGATCTCTTCTGCGCGCATCTGATTGTGGAAGACAAGCTGGAGAGCGATGCGGCGAGGCGCGTGGTGGGCACTTACCGGTTGCAATCGGGCGCAATGGCGGCGCGGAATCTTGGTTACTACTCGGAGCGGGAGTTCAGCTTTGCTCCCTATGAGCCGCTGCGCGCGGACATTTTGGAGTTGGGTCGAGCTTCGATCGATCGCGAGCATCGCACACCGGAGGTGCTGACCTTGCTGTGGAGGGGTATCGCCCAGTATGCTTGCGACATGGGGCTGCGTTATCTGATCGGCTGCTCATCGTTGAACTCGAAGGATCCGGCGGAGGGCTGGCAGGCATTCAGCCAGCTTGAGCGCTACCGGGTTTCTCCGGAGTTTGAGACAGAGCCCACCACTGATTATGTATGTCCCATCGAGCAAGGGAGCCGACACGCACAGCCGCCGCTCCAACCGGAAGACCCGGCATCACGGGTCGAGACCAAGGTGCCAAAGTTGCTGAAAACCTATGTGGCTATCGGCGCGCGCATCTGCGGTCCGCCGGCATGGGATAGGGAATTCGGGAGCATCGATTTTCTCACTCTGCTCGATTTGAAAATGATTTCGGCCTCGGCACGCAATCGTTTTCTGACTCCGCTTCACACTTGAGTTTTCGTGCCCTCCGGCGCGCTGTGGCGCTGGCGACGGTTCTGGTACTCAATATTTCCTATTTCTGGATTCTGCGGTTGCGCGGCCCTTTGACGATGGAGCGGCGCGCGCTTTGGTTGCAAAGCACCTGCAAGTGGATTCTGAAAGGCGCGGGAATTCGCTACCAGGTAGAAGGCGCACCGCCAACATTTGGGTTGGTGGTGGCCAATCACCTGAGTTATCTGGATGTATTGATTCTTTCCGCGGCGATGCCGTGCTTTTTTGTTGCCAAGATCGAGATCGGCGGCTGGCCTATCTTTGGCAAGGCAGCCAGTATGGGCGGGACGATCTTCATCGACCGCTCCAGTTTGGCAAGCGCGCAATCGGTGGCCGCGCAGATGGCCGGGCGGCTCAAGGAGCCGGTTCCAGTGCTGCTTTTTCCAGAGGGCACAAGCACGGATGGCAGCAGCGTACTGCGCTTCCACTCGCGGCTGATCGATCCGGCGACGGCGAATGGGGTGCGGATTACTGCCGCGGCGATTCGATATGTCATCGATGACGGCACGCCTGAGGTTGAGCTTTGCTGGTATGGCGATGAGACATTCGTAACTCATCTGGTGAAGGTTCTGGATGTGGCGGGATTTTCGGCGAAAGTGCGCTTTGGCGAACCGCATATTTATACTGATCGCCGCATAGCCTCAGACGAGACGCACGCTGAAGTTACTCGGATGCGGGCGGTACTGCCGTAGATGGGATTCAGGAATTTGCGAATATTGTGAACGGTTGTTCATTATAGAAACCTTTTAGCTATCTGAGCCGGCTTTTCAATTTCACAATCAGCAGTTATCAGCTCGGGGCAAGTTGGCGGGGCATACGCTGGCTCGTCGCCGCGAGAGCGCGTTACAAGTGTGTCCGCCTTGCGGTCTGGATTGCTCAGACGGCGGCGATTGAAGCGCCTACGGTGAAGTCATTGGGGTGCTGAATGAAGGCCCCGCAAGGATGAGGAGAGATGATGACTGGAATCAAGCTTGTTGTACTCGCAGCCTTTGCCGGTTGCATTCTGATGTTATCCGCGCCGAAGGCGGAGGCTCAAATTGCCGTTCAAATCGGAGTTGCGCCGGAGTGTCCCTACGGTTACTACGATGCCGCGCCATATGATTGCGCGCCGTATGGGTACTATGGGCCGGAGTGGTTTGCCGGCGGTCTCTTCATCGGCACCGGGCCTTGGTTTCATGGCCGGGAAGGCTTCCGTGGCCATGTAAACAATCGCTATCATCCCGATCACGGCTATGTTGGCGCAAGACCGCAACACGGCGAGAGAGCCGCGCCGGAAAATCGCCTGGATCATGTATCCCACTTCAGAGGCAATGAAGTGCGCGATGGACATGGGCATGTAGCCGGGGGCAGACGCTAAACTGTCTCTTGCGGCCGCAGTGCGGCAATTGCGTTGTTATAGCCCATGCAACCCCAACGACGACGGTCTCTTGTCGTTGAGGTTGCATGGATTTAATAACAGGCTCGGCGCAAGAATCTGCAAGAGCCGTCATAATACGATTTTATTAATATATAGCGGGTTTGGATGCGCTCGTATCCATGAGGTTGAACGACTGGCCGTCACAAGGATCTAACTCCTCGCTTTTCAATAAGCCGCGTAAAACGATTGTCTCTTCAGATTCTCGTCAAGATCCGAGAATATATCTGCGTTCGGAGATGCAATGTTTAGGTCGCGATGTTGGCGCAAAATGATCTGCGGATGAGTTTTGGCACCCAAGCATTCCTTCCTAAATCATGTAAAAAATACATACTCTCTACTTCGCCATAGGAGCGGGGCATCAGACCATGCCTATTGTTTACAGTAAGTTAAAGTTATAACTCGATTTGGCATGGGAGTTGCCAGTTGAATGAGCAGAGAAGGCCGTGCCGCCGGCCCTTTGGCGTATGAACTGAAAGTGTCGCGTAGCTGAAAACAAAATCAGCGACGCATCGCTTTGAAGTCTTGGGATTGATCGTTACGACATTGATGAGCGGCAAAGGATGTGAAGCGCCCTTAGCGTGGCCGATGTTTGGCGAGCAAGAGATGCCGCGCATGGGTTAGGACAAAGAATTGGAGAGATGTTATGAAGAAGGCAATCTTGTTAATGACATTGCTCGGTCTGACAAGCGCGGCTTGGGCCAAATCTACTCGCGAAGAGACGGATGACCGGTTGGTACATGCGGGCGAGGTTCTGCATGAAATTATGTCCGCGCCTGACAAAGGCATCCCAGCGGAAGTGCTCGATCACGCTAAGTGCGTGGCCGTGGTTCCGCATTTGATCAAGGGCGGCTTTGTGTTTGGCGCGGAAGGTGGCCGTGGTGTTGCAACCTGCCGGACCGACAACGGCTGGAGCGCTCCAGCATTCTTTGCCATCACCGGCGGCAGTTGGGGTTTGCAAATCGGCGTCGAAGGCGTGGATCTGGTCATGATCATTCAGAACGATAGTGGAATGCGGCGCCTGCTTGCAAGCAAGTTTGAACTAGGTGGGGACGCTTCGGTAGCAGCTGGACCGGTGGGCCGTCATGCCTCTGCCGATACCGACTGGAAGCTGAATACAGAGATTCTTACTTACTCGCGCGCCAGGGGTGTCTTTGCCGGCGTGTCGCTGGCAGGCGCCGCCATTCGCCGCGACGACGATTCCACGGAAGCTGTTTACGGGCATGAAATCCCAACCCGGAGCATTTTGCACGGTGAAATTCCCGCACCGAACGAGGCCCTCTCCTTTCTTGAAGCGGTCGAAGCTGCAAAGGATCAGGCAAGAGCTGGAAACTGACAAGCAGCCAGAGATAAGTGAATTGTGAATGCCCGGCTTTGCTTGACAGTTGCGTCTGTGCCTGCCATGCGACAACGCTTCTTGGGTCAGATTCTCTTGACTAAGCGGGCAGATCAATCTGCGGTTACTTAGTCGTAGGTTTCCTATCAAATGCATTCCCTGGACCGGGAATTTTTTACTTGCGGCAATGTGAACTTTTCCGTCCGTGCTCTGATGATCGTTTGTGAATACCCTTGCGTGATTCAGTCGCGACTTTGATAGCTCCAAACCATCGAGGCATCACTCTTTAATCGTCTCGAATTATTTGCAAGCCATGCGAGCTGGTTTTCCTTCCGCATGGCTTATATCCCCAACAAAGGAGGAAATCAGAATGTCGATCGATAAGAATGAAAAACAGCTTGGACCAGCCGCCTTTCTTGCGAGCGCCGGCATTGGTTATCGAATCGTTGACTTGGAACCTGAACTTTGTTTTTTCACCCAGGGTGATGCCGCGGACTCGGTGTTTTGCTTATTAAATGGCCGAGCAAAGCTTTTTGTAGTTTCGGAGAAAGGCAAGCAGGCCACAATCACTCTTCTTTCCCCGGGCGATTTCTTTGGAGAGGAGTCCTTGGAGACCGTGCCTAGGCTGCGCTTGGCAACTGCAATGGCGGTGAACACATGTACCGCGCTAAAAATTGCGAAAGAGGATATGATCCGTGCCCTGCATCGGGAACATGCTCTTGTTGACCGGTTCTTGTCGAGCCTTCTGGCTCGCAGCATCCGCACTCAAGCGGATCTAGTGGATCAGATATTGAACTCCAGTGAAAAGCGGTTGGCGCGCGTCCTTCTCCTGATGGCTGAATCTCGAAAGCCCGATGAAGTAAAAACATTCATTCCTCCGATTACCCAGGAGACATTGGCTGAGATGATCGGCACTACCCGCTCTCGCGTCAGCTACTTCATGAATCGCTTCCGCAATCTCGGTCTTATCGATTACAAAGGCCGCATCCAGGTACATAGGTCGCGGCTCAAAACAGTTTTGGTCGAACGATTCGAGGAAATGTGACATCTGTTTTATTTTCCGATTTAGTTGCCGTTAAAACTGGCAAATCCGAAGCCACGCTCGGCGCGGTTTGTTGAGGTTCCAGATTCAGCGGTTCGCTAACAGGCCTTTTGTGACTCCTTCTGGAGGAATAACAATATGCATTTTTTTCGATTACGGCTGGTTGCGGCTCTTTTGCTCGGGATTACGCTGATCTCCCTCGCGTCTACCTACTTTGACGTACTGGCGCATAAGCATACATTGCGCGGCGACCTTGCGCGAAGAACGCAATGGTACGGAGCTGGCCTGCAACCGCAGATCGAACAGCAACTCAGCATGGGAGCTAAGGTGGATTGGTCCGCAATGCTTCGCAGCCTTCGCCAGCACCCGGATCAACCGGCTTTAGCCGCTTTTGATAATCAGGGAAGACTCCTTGCATCCTCTGGCGATATTCCGCAATTGGATAAGTCGCCCGCCAGCCTTTTAGAGCGCACGCTGACGGAAGACAAGGAACTGGGCACTTTCGTCCGAATACCGAAAGCAAACAGCCAAGCCGACTCCAATACTGCTTCCTGGTTCCATAACGCAACGCACTGGGGCCAGCCGGCTGGACTCTGGTATGAAGACGCCATCCCTCTGCATGACGGAGTGGGGACGGTTGGCGCTTTGCTTATGTGCGTCAATGCGGATTATATTCGCGTAGAAGGAATTGAAGTATGGCAGCGAAGCTTTCTTCGCATTGCGGCAATGGTGGTTCTGGTCGTTGTGGTAACCCTATTGATGGTTTACTGGTTTTTGCAGCGGCCCGTTGCGCGCGCGGCAGAGTGGTTGCGCCGTTTGCGCCATGGTCAAGCTGACGTCGAAGAGGGAGCAAACGAGTTTGGCTACCTGGTTCCGC
Organism: uncultured Occallatibacter sp.; assembly: GCA_964509755.1. GTDB lineage: Bacteria > Acidobacteriota > Terriglobia > Terriglobales > Acidobacteriaceae > Telmatobacter. The sequence goes on from CAZDYU010000012.1 coordinate 22,037, forward strand.
TTGCCAAAGAAGTTACATTTCTTGCAGAGAATCTTACCAGGGCGCGGGAGTCAGCTGAGACTGAAGCGCGCCTTCGAGACGCTGGCGAACGCGTATGGACGGCGGATCGTTTAGCTGTGCATGTGCGCGAGCATTTAGGCAGTGACAGGCTGCTGGTCGTCTCCAATCGAGAGCCGTACATGCATGTGCGGAGCGGAAATGAAACCAGGTGCATTGTGCCATCCAGCGGACTGGTGACAGCCATTGAGCCCATCTTGCAAGCTTGCGATGGAACTTGGATCGCGCACGGAAGCGGCAGTGAAGACGCCCTCTTTGTCGATGACCACGATCGTTTGCGCGTGCCGCCCGATGATTTGCGCTATACCTTGCGCAGGGTATGGCTTAGTCCCGAGGAGGAAACGAAGTACTATGAGGGTTTCTGCAATGAAGGCCTCTGGCCTCTCTGTCATATCGCGCATACCCGGCCTATCTTTCGCGCCAGTGATTGGAACTGCTATAAAAGCGTGAATTCCAAGTTCGCCGAAGTGCTGATTGAAGAAATGCGCGGAATGAATCATCCCGTAGTCTTCGTGCAGGATTACCATTTTGCACTGTTGCCGCAGATCATCAAGCTTGCGCGACCCGACGCGCGCGTGGCTATTTTCTGGCACATTCCCTGGCCCAATGCCGAAACCTTTGGCATCTGCCCATGGCAGGCGGAGTTGATGCAAGGATTGCTGGGCGCCGATGTCATCGGCTTTCATTTACAGGCGCATTGCAATAATTTTCTCCAAACAGTAGACCGGGTATTGGAGGCCAGAACGGACTGGGACCACTTCAGCGTCCGGCGCAACGGGCATCACTCCTTGGTCCGCCCTTATCCTATCAGTGTTGCGTGGAATGAGCATAGGTCCGCGACGCAGCTTTTCATGCACGGCCAAAAGGCAATCGATGTTAACGCGGAAAAGACCCTACCGGCAGCAACAGAGGACTCCATGACAGGCGAACATGTGAACGCCATGACTCTTGTTAGCAAGTCTGTCAATTCCGCCAGTTCCTTGCATCGCGAACTCGGCATCGAGGGCAAGCGCCTTCTACTGGGCGTCGACCGAATGGACTATACCAAAGGGATAGTCGAGCGTCTGCTTGCGGTCGAGCAGTTATTTCAAAAGTACCCTTGGTACCTCGAACAAATTGTCTTTGCGCAGATAGCCTCCCCAAGCCGCACGCGCATTCCAAGTTATGTGAAATTGCGCCTTCAGGTGAAGGAGACCGTTGATCGCATCAACCGATTTTATGAGACGTCTCACTGGAAACCTGTCATTTTGATTGAACGTCAGTGCAGCCACGACGAAGTGGAACAATTCTATCAAGCCGCCGATGTTTGTTTGGTAACGTCCCTTCATGACGGCATGAATCTGGTTGCCAAGGAGTACATCGCGGCTCGCAGCGATGGCGATGGCGTGCTGGTGCTAAGCAACTTTACTGGAGCCGCTCGAGAACTCAAAGATGCTTTGCAGATAAACCCCTACGATACGGAACAGGCAAGTGAAGCCATCCGCACGGCACTGCTCATGAGTCCCGCCGAGCGGCGTCTGCGAATGCAGCGCATGAGGCAGCAGGTCAAAGAGTACAATGTTTATCGCTGGGCCTCCTCTATGCTTACGGATATATGTTCCGTGCAGATTGAGGATGAACTCCTGGAGGTCTCTCTCAATCACTCGCGCCGCAAATTTGCTTGAGTGCCGGTCCCGGTGCATAGTTTTTCAAATTCAATTCTCTGTCACTGAATTCAACACTTAAAATGCGGTAAGCAATTCTGCCGCGGAGGTAATTTATGACAGCCTTGTTAGAGTGTGGTGACACTGTTGCGGACTCTACTGTTGAGAGATCCGCCGAAGAGTTTTTTCGTTCGCTGTCGTCGGCAGGCAGAAGCGCTTTGGTGCTGGACTTCGATGGAACATTGGCGCCTTTTGAAATCGACCCGACAACTGTGCGGCCATGGCCGGGGATTCTCGAATTGCTTCAGCAGATACAGGATTCATCCCGCACGAACCTTGCGATAATTACCGGAAGGCAAGCCCAGGAAGTAAGTCAATTGCTTCCCTTGCGCATTCCATTTGATATTTGGGGATTGCACGGAGCTGAACGGCTTCATCCCGACGGCAAACTTGAACGCGACGAGCTGCCTTTGCAGGATACCCAGGCTCTTATCGACGCACGGGCTCTTCTGCAATCCATTCAACTTCCTCAAGGCATCAGAATTGAGAACAAATGGAATGCCATTGTCTTGCATTGGCGCGGCATCTCCAGGCGGCTTTCTCAGGCCGTCAGTGAATATGCCGAGTGCGTGCTTCTACCGTTCGCCAGTAACTCCAGCTTGCAGATTTTCCCGTTTGATTGCGGCATTGAATTGCGTTCCGGCCACAACAAAGGCGATGCCGTTCGCACACTACTGGATGAATTGCCGGGCGACGCTCCGGTCGCTTATTTGGGCGATGATGCCACTGACGAGGATGCATTTCAGGCATTGCTGGGCAGAGGTCTGTGTGTGTTAGTGCGCCCTCAATGGCGGCCCAGCCATGCGCATCTTTGGCTGCGCGCACCCGCGCAGCTCCGTTGCTTTTTGACTGCATGGCTGGCGGCACTGCGCCACTAACGCAATTGTTCTGCTCTTTATTTTCAATCGTTCTGAATGACATGTATTTGTCTTTGCAGTCTATTCGTTAACGAGTTTTAGCAGGAGGTGGCACACATTAACGAATCCGTATCGCGTCCGAATACTCAACTGAAAATGCCCGCCACTGAAGGCTCCGATCGCCCGGTTACGTCCTATATTTTGGGCAGTTGGGAGCGGCTGACTCGCTCCATTAGCGAGTACGCCTCTCTGGTGGACGCAAAAGTCACATCCAATCCGATTCTTTACTTGCCGGCCGATGCGACTATCCCCGCGGATGTGATCGAGTTATACGACCGCTGTCATGTGCAGGTGAGGTCGCTGCCGCGAGTCATCGAAAACATCGGAGACGTGAGACCCGAAGATCTTCCCGCGCCCGGATTGCTCTATCTGCCCAATCCGTATGTGGTTCCCGGTGGGCGTTTCAACGAATTGTACGGTTGGGACAGTTACTTCATTGTTTTGGGGCTAATTTCCAGTGGCAGATACAAACTTGCCAGGGGAATGGTGGAAAACCTCTTCTTTGAAATTAAAGAGTACGGTGCGGTTTTGAACGCAAATAGAACTTACTGTCTTACTCGCTCGCAACCGCCGTTTCTTACCGCGATGATTCGCTCCGTCTATGACTGCCTGCAATGCTTTGATGATGGCGAGTCAAGGATCAACTGGCTTGAAGGCGCGTACCGTCTTGCCGCTCGATATTACGCGACATGGACTGCGACACACCGAAGAGCCGGCGACACGGGACTTTCTCGCTACTTTGACATGGATACCGGCCCCGTTCCGGAATTGGCTGATGACAGCACATACTATTTTGATGTGATCGACTGGCTTCTGAAACATCCTCGACAGGATCCCGGCTACCTTATCCGGGATTCCCGTCATATTGATCTGAGTTCTGCTTCAGATGGCGTATTGACAGACTGCAATCCAAAGACGAATGTTCTATGCAGACTTGCCCACGTAAAAGGGCGCTCTCTTACGGATGACTTCTATCTCGGAGATCGGGCCATGCGAGAGTCGGGCTTTGATTCCAGCTTTCGCTTTGGCCCCTTCTGCGGCATGACACATCACTTTGCCCCGGTATGCCTCAATAGCTTGCTTTTTCGCTATGAGCGCGATATGGCTGGCTTTGCCAATGAACTAGGGCTTTCCAGCGATTCTCAAACGTGGGATGCATTGTCGGAACGGCGCGAAGAGTCAATCCGGCGGTACTTATGGAAGCAGGACGAGGGGCTATTTCAGGACTATAACTTTATTGACGGAAAAAGCTCACCCTACCTCTATCTTTCCACTTATTATCCAATGTGGTCCAGTCTAGCCAACAGGGAAGAGGGAGAATCACTGCGTAGAAATCTCCGTATATTTGAACGATCCGGAGGCCTGGCGATGAGTGCGCAAGCCAGCGGGATGCAGTGGGATGAGCCGTATGGTTGGGCGCCTTGCAATTGGATCGTAGCGGAGGCAATGAGATCTTACGGATACTTCGACGATGCCCGTCGCATCGCGCGCTCTTTTATGGAAACAGTTGACCACCGCTTTGCAATCGATGCGACCGTGCGCGAAAAATATGACGTGGTGATAAAAGGCGCTGAGGTTCACGTTACCGCCGGATACAAGGAGAATGTAATAGGTTTCGGGTGGACTAATGGCGTCTATCTCCAAATGCAGAAACTATTGTGGGAGATTGGAGAGTAGCTTGGAATTCTTCGGTTCTTACGATGTTTTTTTAGGATGCCGGTTCGCGGCTGATTGAGGTAAATGGAATATATCTGGGCACGAAGCGGAAACTTAACGCCATCTTCCGGTACTTGAACAATTGGATCGATCACTCGTAGTGGATATCGGAAAGTAGAGATTGCGTGGAGCAATTGCCGCATTCTCTCCGACCATGCAACTGCCAGGCCAAGTAGAATTAAAAATTTCAAAGGATAAGACCTCGCTTCGCCTACCCTTCGCTTACTTTAGGCTCATTTTGGGAATGGAAAAACTCAATCACTTATGCAAGAGCCGAGTGCAACGCCTGTGAGTGCGCTGCGACTCCCACTGCGGTATCCTCTAGTTTGGGGACTCCGGTTGGGGACGATGGGGAAGAGTCCCGCATTCAATGACAGCTTTCAACGGAATTGCATGGGAGATTGCCGCCGACGTGGCGCTGTTCGCCATTCTGGCCGCGCTGGGCATGTGGCTGATCTTCCGCCGCCGGCCCACAGCTGAAGAGGCGGAGCGCGCGCGGCGGCTGTTTCTTTCGCACTCCGGACGGCTGGTGGACGGCATGTTGCTGGATATCTGCGAGGTCGAGACCCCGGCCACCAAAAAAGATCCTGCGCGCACGCTGACCATGCTGCTCTACAGCTATCGCATCGGCGGCGTTGATTACGAGTCTTCGCAGGACATTACCGGAATGCGCGGCGTGGTGGATGCCGAAGATGTGCGGGCCGGTTTTCCCTGCTCGGCGCGCTACCAGCCGGGCAATCCGCAGAACAGCATTGTGGTGGCCGAGGAATGGACCGGCCTGCGCGCAGGATTGCCGGTGCTGCCCGCATATGAGAATCCAGACCCGGTTGACACAAGCCATCTGGACAGCCTGCGGCCTGGCCGCGGTTAGGCGGGTCGTGGCTAGACGGGCGCGGTTGGCCAGCGTGGGTGTCCGGCACGATACATTGAAGCATGGCGCTTCTTCGCAAAAGCCTCTTCCGGCTGCGTCAGCCCTCGCTTGCCCGCGGCGTTCTGCTGGCTTTGGGCGCGCTGGCGGTCAGTCTGCGCCTGGCAGGATTTCCCTTTGTTGACGGGCCTCGCGCTTCAGTCTGGCAGATTCTGATGGCCCCGGTTGTTGGCTGGTCAATGATTGAGACCCTGCGCTGCATGGGCCGCGGGTGGACACTCTACAGCGCCGGCGTGCTGATTCTGCTTTATTCGGAATTGATGATTCTTGGCCTGGTGCTTTTCTTTTGGGTCTATCTATAAATTCAATAGGCTCGGCGCTGTCAAAAAGCGGTTGCCGCAATTTAGGATGTTCGAGAGCACCGTCGGGAGAGCGGTTCAAATTAAACCATTGGAGGATGCAATGCTCAAGGGATTTCGCGATTTCATTTTGCGTGGCAATGTGGTAGACCTGGCCGTGGCCGTGATTCTAGGCGCGGGCTTCAATGCCATTGTCTCGTCGCTGGTGAAGGATGTGCTGACTCAGTTAATCGCCGCCATTGCGGGCAAGCCGGATTTCAGCACGCTGGTGCTGAAGGTGCATGGGACGCCGATCTTCATTGGCAATTTTCTGAATGCGGCAATCTCGTTTTTGATTGTGGCCTGCGTAGTCTATTTTGGAATTGTGATGCCTTTGAATGCGCTGCTTGACAGCATCAAAAAATGCGCGCCAGAGGCCGCGCCGACAACAAAGACCTGCGGAGAATGCCTGAGCGAGATACCGCTGGCCGCGCGGCGCTGCGCACATTGCGCCCAGCCGGTTGTGTCATAGCCGGTCAAGGATGAGAGTCGAGGCTTATACTTCGACTACACTCCCCAAGAGGTTCCATTGATGACTTTGCCGAAGCAGGTTGCCCTTCTTTTTTTGGCGCTTATTCCGATTTCCAATGCGGCGCAGAGCCAGCAGCCGGCTGCGGCCATGGTCTTCGGCTATCGAGAGTTCACCGCCGAGCAGAATATTGAGGAAAAGTTTCTTGCCGTCCCTGACGCCAAGCTGGCAGGCGAGGCGCTGAAGACGCTCACCGCCGAGCCTCATCTGGCCTCGACTCCGGAAGACCGCAAGACAGCCGAATATGTAGCGCGAAAGTTTCGCGCAGCAGGCCTTGAGACAGAGATCGTTCCCTACCGTGTGCTGATGAACCAGCCCCTGAGGAACGAATCCAAGTCAGTGCGCGTTGAAGCCTTTGACGCCAGCGGGACGCTGCTGATGAGCGGCCCCACGCGCGAGCATGTTGAGGGCGACCCTTACCAGGACGATCCGCGGGTTGCAATTCCCTTCAACGGCTCCTCGGGCTCGGGCGATGTGGTCGCCGAAGTGGTCTACGCCAACTATGGCCGCCTGGAGGATTTCAACTATCTTGCCGCCCAGCACATCAACCTCAAGGGCAAGATCGTTCTGGTGCGTTACGGCGCAAACTTCCGAGGCGTCAAGGTATACCTGGCCGAGCAGCGCGGCGCTGTTGGCGTGCTCATCTACTCCGATCCGCACGACGATGGCTACGACAAAGGCGACGCTTATCCAATAGGCCCCTGGCGGCCGGAGACGGGCATCCAGTACGGCTCCGTGCAATATATCTTCAAGTTTCCCGGCGACCCTGAGACTCCCGGCGTCGCTTCCACGTTGGATCTGCCCGACTCGGCCCGCGTTTCGCCCTACGGCAGCCAGCCGCATATCATTTCCATACCCCTCAGCTACCACGACGCCATGCCGATTCTGCAAGCCCTGAAGGGCTCCAGCGTGCCGCAGGAGTGGCAGGGCGCGCTGCCCTTCCACTATCACCTGGGATCGACTGGCTCCGGCGCCGTAATGGTCCACCTGCTCTCTGTGCAGGATTATCAGCGCCGGATTATCTGGGATGTCATCGGCAAAATCAAAGGCTCGGAGTACCCCGATGAGTGGGTCATTGTTGGCAATCACCGCGACGCCTGGAGCTTTGGCGCAGTCGATCCTTGCAGCGGCACGGCGGCAATGCTGGAATCGGTGCATGGCATAGGCGCGCTGCTGCGGCAGGGTTGGCGGCCCAAGCGGACTATTCTTTTTGCCAGTTGGGACGCAGAAGAAGAGGGCCTGATCGGCTCAACAGAATGGGTGGAAGATCACGGCGACCAATTGCAGCGCGCCGTGGCCTACTTCAACACCGACGTTGCCGTCTCCGGGCCGGATTTTACCGCCTCCGCCGTGCCTTCGCTCAAGCAATTTCTGCGTGAGCTGACCCGCTCGGTTCCCAGTCCGCTCACTGGCACGGTCTATCAGCAATGGCGCATCCATCATCCGGCTCAGAATGAGAATCCGTCTACTGCGGGCCAGAGTGTACCGGCCGTCGCGCCCGCGCCCGGAGAAGAGATTAAGGTCGGCGATCTCGGCTCCGGCTCCGACTTTACGCCCTTCTTCCAGCACGCCGGCGTACCCTCCACCGACATCGGTTCGGAAGGTCCGTACGGCGTTTATCATTCCGTCTTTGATAACTACGCCTGGTTTACGCTGAATGCCGATCCCAAATTTGTTTATCTGCAAGAAATGGCCCGCGTACTCGGCCTGGAAGCCGTGCGCATGGCCGATGCCGACGTGCTGCCTTACGACTACGTCGCTTACGCTGCCGCGATTAACTCCTATATCGAGGCGGCCAAACGCAAGAGTTGGGTTCCGGGCAATAGCTCCACATCGCTGCGGTGGGGTGCAAAGGATCAAGGGCATTATTCTTTGGAGTTTGCCGCCGCCGAGGCTGCCGCCGCGCGCTTTTCCACCGCCGCCGAGCGGGTTCACGGATTGCAAAAATCGACCTCCGGCGACCTGGGCAAGCTGAATCTGGTTCTCCGCCAGACCGAGACGGCGCTCCTCAGCAATGCAGGGCTGCCCAACCGCCCTTGGTACCGGCACACCATTTACGCTCCTGGCGAGTTTACCGGCTACGCGGCCGTAGTGATTCCCGGCGTCAACGAGGCCCTGGACGCGCACGACCTCAAGCGCGCCGCGCAGCAGTTGGCAGTACTTACGCAGGCGTTGACGCGCGCCGCGCAGACGCTTGAGGGGGCGCAGTAAGGCTGGAAAAGTAATTTACGTCCTTCAGTGGTTGACCACGCCCCTTCAGGCTCGTATCTTTGAAGGTGAATATGAAAACTTCCCCCAACTCCGTGCGGATCGGAATTGCCTCCGTCATTATCGTGGGCACCATTGCCTGGCTGGCCTGGTCCGGCTACGGCGCCAACAAGAGCTACTACGTCACCATCCCCGAGATGAGCGCGATGGGCGACAAGGCCTACCATAGCCAGTTGCGCGTGGAAGGCTTCGTCAAGCCGGGATCTATCGAGCACGACGGCCCGCATGTCACCTTTGTGATGAATGAGTTTGAGAGCCACTCGCCCAAGGCCCCCACGGGTCGCCTGCTGACGGTTGTCTATAAAGGCAGCGAGCCACCGCCAGACACCTTCAAGGACGACGCTCAGGCGCTGGCCGAGGGTAGCTATGGCCGCGACGGCGTCCTGCATGCGACGGTGCTGCAAGCCAAGTGCGCCAGCAAGTACGCCCCGGCGACGCCCGATGGCCAGCCCAGCGCAACGCCCGCGCAACCAGCCGCCGCGCCCAATGCCAGCCCGAGGGCTGAAACTCAGGCCCCCGCTCCGACTGCACCCTACCCGGCCACAGCCCCGACTACTGCTGCAAACTGACGCGAATGACCGCTCCCGCCTCCGAGGACGACCGATCCAATCTTGTGAGTTCAGGCGGCAGCGCGCGCCTAGACGGCGTCTCCAAGCTCTTCGGCTCCTTCGCCGCGCTGCGCCAGGTCTCAGTGGACTTCGAGCCGGGGCGCTGCTACGTGCTGCTGGGCGAGAACGGCGCGGGCAAATCCACGCTGCTGCGCATTCTGGCTGGCTTGCTGCGGCCCAGTTTTGGCAAGGTGACGGTTTTCGGCAAAGTCGAGCCGCATGAGGCTCGCGAGCGCATTGGATACATGAGCCATGCGCCGATGCTCTACGACGAACTGACGGCGCAAGAGAATCTGACTTACTTCGCCAAGCTATACGCGGGTCGTGATTGCCTTGCTCCGGCCGAGGCGCTGCGCCAGGTTGGCCTGGACCCTGAGCTGACGCGCACGCTAGGCCAGTACTCGCAGGGGATGCGGCAGCGCACCTCGCTGGCGCGCGTACTGCTTTCCGTGCCAGAATTGCTTTTACTCGACGAGCCTTTCTCCAACATGGACGTGGAGAGTGCCCGCCAGATGGTCGCGCTGCTGGCCGGCTTCCGCCAGGGCAATCGCACAATTGTTTTAACGACCCACCAGCGCGAACTGGCCGCGCCGATTGCCGACTGGGTGCTTACGCTGCACGCTGGCCGTGTGGCATCGCTGGAGAAAGGAAATCCCACGCGATGAAGACCAACGGCGCGCGCATTCTAGAGGCCTTCAAGATTCCCTTTGAAGTCAGGGAGTACGAGGTCGATCCGGAGGATTTGTCGGCAATCACTGTCGCCAAAAAAGTCGGAATGCCGCCCGAGCAGGTCTTCAAAACCCTGCTGACAACGGGCGGAGTGGGCATATATCTCTTTGCCGTCATCCCGGGCGACGCCGAGCTGGACTTCAAGAAGCTGGCGCGCGCGGCTGGCGTGCGCAAGGCCGAGATGGTTCCGCTCAAGGAGGTGCAGCCGCTGACCGGTTACATCCGCGGCGGCGTCACGGTCTTTGGCGCAAAAAAGGCTTATCCGGTCTTCATCGATGAGACGGCGATTCTCTTTGACGCGATCAGTGTCTCAGCTGGCGCGCGGGGCATTCAGATCATTCTCAGCCCCGACGACTATATCCGCGCCGCGGCCGCCCAGACCGCCGACCTGACAAAATCCAGCGCGCCGGAGGGCCACGCCTGATGCCTCGCGCCTTGTGGACTCATCTGGTAAAGGATCTACGCATTGAGTGGCGCTCGCTGGACGCCATTATCTCGATGCTGTTTTTCTCCGGGCTGGTGGTGGTGCTCTTCTCGATCGCCTTCGACCCGCGCGGAGCGTTTTCTCAGCAAATTGCCGGCGGCGTGCTGTGCGTCGCCACCATGTTCGCCTCTGTCAGCGCGCTCAACCAGGCCTGGGCGCGGGAGATCCGCCATCAGGTGATGGATGCGCAACGCATGGTTCCAGCGCCCGGCGCGGAGCTATATCTGGCCAAGGTGCTGGCGAATTTCCTCTTCGTTTCGATTGTTCAGGTGGTGCTGGCGCCGTTCTTTTTCGTCTTCTATAACCTGCATATTGCGGGCCAAGCCTGGCTGCTGGCGCTGGTGCTGCCGCTGGGCACATGGGCCTTGGTCGCCAACGGAATCTTCTTTGCCGCGCTCTCCATCCGCAGCCGCAACCGCGAGTTGCTGCTCTCGCTGATTCTCTTTCCGATCTTCATTCCGGCGCTGCTGGCCATGGTTCAAGCGACAACTGCGATTCTCACCGGAGAAAGCGACCCGACACTTTGGATCAAGCTGCTGGTGGGCTACGACATCATTTTCACAACAGTCAGCCTGCTGCTCTTCGATGTGGTCTTCCACGCCGAATAGACGATTCAAAATTGAATCCCAGTGAAGCCTTTACCAGCGACCTTCTTCGGCCAATGCTCAAGAGATCGCCCGGAAGATCCAGTAGAGCACGCCGGAGAGCATTGCGGCGGCCGGCAGCGTAAAGACCCAGCCAGCGGCGATGTTGCGGACTGTGGAAAGCCGCAACCCGCTTCCGTTGGCCGTCATCGTGCCTGCCACGCCGGAGCTGAGAATATGCGTCGTTGAAACCGGCAGCCCCCACGTATCGGCGGCGAAGATCGTGCCCATCGCCACAATTCCAGCGGCCGCGCCCTGCGCGTAGGTCAGGTGTTCCTTGCCGATCTTCTCGCCCACGGTGACTACAACGCGCCGCCAGCCGACCATCGTGCCCAGACCGAGCGCCAGAGCAACCGCGACTTTAACCCAATCGGGGATGAACCGCGTCGCCTTGTCCACCTTGCTTTTATAAGTGGCCAGAGCCTTGGTTTCCGCCGCATTGAAGACCGGCTGCTTGTTCTCTTTGACCAGCAGGAGGTCGTTCTTTTGCAGCAGCCGGACGGCCTCGCCAGCCACATACATATCGTTGCGGACGTTGGTCTGCTCCTGCGCCGGAACCGACTTGAAAACCTTGTAGAGCGCAACTTCGTGATTCAGATCTTCCACCAGTTCGCGCAGCGCCAGAATCGTATCCGGCTGCACCTGCTTGGTGCGGATGTAATCTGTGACCTCGGCGCGGGCGTCTTGGCCCAGGATGCCGGTCTTGTCCACGTGCCTGTCCAGAATGTGCCCTGCCTGCTCGGATGCGGCAATGAACTGCTGAATGTCGCTGGCGGTGACGGCGTGGTTCAGCGCGTATGCGGTGGGGACGGTGCCGATCAGAATCAGCATGATCAGGCCCATGCCCTTTTGGCCGTCGTTGGAGCCGTGGAAGAAGCTGACGCCGGTGCAGGTCAGCACCATCAGCGCGCGAATCGGCCACGGTGGCGGCTGGTCATCTTTGGGCGCTTCATAAAGAGACGGGTACTTGATCGTATGTTTTGAGACCCACAGCAGCAGCCCGGCAAAGGCAAAGCCCAAAACCGGCGAGATGAGCAGCACCTTGAGAACCTTCATGGCCTGCTCCCAATCAACGCCGCTGGTGCCGCCATGTACATTCATCAACTGGTTGGCGATGCCCACGCCGATGATCGACCCGACCATGGTATGGGAGCTCGAAGCCGGCAGTCCAAACCACCACGTGCTGAGGTTCCAGAGAATGGCGGCGATCAGCAGCGCAAAGACCATGGCGAAGCCGGCGCCGGAGCTGACCTGAAGAATCAACTCGACCGGCAGCAGCGTAATCACCGCAAAGGCCACTGTGCCGGTGGAGGCCAGCACACCCAAGAGATTGCAGATACCCGACAACACTACGGCGACGTTTGGCTCCAGCGAATGCGTGTAGATGACCGTGGCCACGGCGTTGGCCGTGTCATGGAAGCCGTTCACAAACTCGAAGCCCAGCGCAATCAGCAGCGCCAGCGCCAACAGCAGATAGGGCCAGATGCTGGTGATAATCACCGAATCCAGGTCGCGCGCCACATGAAATGCAATGTAGCAAAGCCCGGCTGAGAGAGCCAAAAGAAAGATCGCCATGCCCGCGCGGCTGGGGGTCTTGGCAAGTTTACGGTCAAGCAGGGATACGCCCGAAGGCATGGCATTCACCGTGGTAGCCAGGTCGGCCATCAGATATCACCAATGCGGCCGGAGAAATTCCGGACACGCCTGGGCCTCCTGTGGGGGGACACGACAGCAAGATGCATTGACAAATAGAAAGGGAATCGCTTGTGGCGGGAGAGTGAAGAGCCGGATAAGTTGGCGTCCATAAAACCCCAACAACCGCATTACGCGCAGTTGTTTGCGTGGTCAGATGGGAATTCATCTGACTGAAACAATTCTACACCGGGCAGGGGGGGGATTGGGAAGAGGCAAATGGGACGCCGGTGGAAATCGCCCGCGGCAGTTGGTCAGCGGGGCGCCGCCTTCCTTCGAATTACCTCGCAATTGTGTGCTCCGCAAACCAGAGGGCCAATTCCACTTCGGTCATCTCTCCAGCCGCAAGGCTCAAAAACGTCAGGCAAGCCTCTTCCGGTCTGGCGATCACTGGGAACCCATTGAACTCCAGGAATACAAAGGCAACCTGCATCGCTGTTCTCTTGTTTCCGTCTATAAAGGGATGATTACTGGAGATGCCCACAGCGTACGCCGCCGCCAGATCGGCCATGGTCAAAACCCTGTCCGCATAGGCAAAGAGGTTCTTCGGGCGAGCCAAGGCAGAATCCAGCAGCCCCCTGTCCCGTATCCCATCCGAACCGCCGAAGAGGGCAATCTGCTGTGTATGAAAGGCAATAGCATCAATTTCGCGAATCCATACGGGCTCTTTCACTTACTCCGCCAGTCTCTTGAAGGCATCGCGATAACGGCGAATGACTTGATCGGCAACTTCCATTTTGGCAACAAACTCCTCGTCGTAGGGACTGACCTGCAGGCCTGCGGAAGTCTCGGAAAGGCAGACCGTATCGCCCTTTTCAACCTTCAGCCGCGCCAAAATCTCCTTGGGCAAAATGATCCCTGCGGAGTTGCCAATTGCAATGATTTTTGCGGTTGTAGCCATTTTGAGCCTCCTCACCAGCCCTCATTATAACGTAAGTTATAACATTTTCCTACCGCCAATCGTCCCGCGCGTTGACCAGCCCGTCGTTCATCACGGCCTCAAAGCCGGTATGCTTCTTGATAAAAATCTCGCTGAAGGCCAGATCCTGACGCAATAGAATGGCCTGCATTCTGACCAACTCCAGCAGTGCCAGAAACATCGCAATCAGTGCCCGCTCTGAGCGTGTATGGCTCAGCAGCCGCCGCAGCGCCACCGGCTTGTCTTCCATCGTCAACCGGCGCGCTAAAAACTGGATCATCTGGCCCACCGTCACTGAGTCTTCCTCCATATTAATGACCGGGCGCTTGCGGGCGCGCTCCAGAATATCGCGAAAAATGCGCACCAGATCGACCGTGTCGGCGGCAATCTCCGGCTCGGCGCCCTCGTCATTCTTGAACTCGCGCGCGCCGGGATTGGTCCAGCTTGCCGCCTCCAGCATCTGCTTCTGTTGCAGCATCTGGGCGGCGTTCTTGAAGCGCTCATGCTCCAGCAACCGCTCCACCAACTCGCGCCGAGGATCTTCGGCCGCGTCTTCCGTGGCCGTGGAAGCGCGCGGCAGCAGCATCCTGCTTTTGATGTGAATCAGCAGGGATGCCGTGTAGATAAACTCGCCCGCCACATCCACGTCGCCGGCTTTGAGCTGGTTCACGTAAGCCAGAAACTGCGCCGTGATGGTGGCAATGGGAATGTCGTAAATGTCGATGTCCTGTTTGCGAATCAGGTCCAGCAAAAGGTCCAGCGGGCCGTCATAAACCTGGCCCACAAACACGGAAAAAGGCGACTGCTCCGAGCTTTCATCCAGCTTTTTCTGCCGCGCCGCCAGCTTTGCGGCGGCTTTTTCCTCGGCTTTTTCGTCAGCCTTTTCTTCAGGCGTGGGCACCGGAGCCAGCACCAGATGGGGAGTCGCATCGGCCTCTGGAATCGGCGTCGGCGCGGCCTCGATAACCTCCGCCGCCTCTGCCACCGGCTCAGCCTCTTTGGCCTCTTCGACAAGCTCCGGCTCTTCCACACGCTCCAAAATCGGTTCACTCACGGATTCGGTTTCCGGTGTCTCCGCCTCTTCCGGCTCAACCTCTAAAGCAGGATCGGCAGCCTGGACTGGCTCCAGCTCTTCACTCACCGTCACTTCCTCAACCAACTCCGAAGCTGGTTCAATTGCGGCTTCGAGTTCTGAACTCTCTTCGATAGCTTCCGGCTCGCTGTGTGTCTCGGCTTCCAACTCTTCAAGCGGTTCGGCTACTGGCTCACTGACACCTTCGAGTACTGGAAGAGCGATGGCTTGCGGTTCAAGCACAATCTCCGCTTCGGGCTCCTCCACCAACTCGCTAGCCGGTTCGCTCACGAATTCCAGCACTGAAATTTCTTCAACAATCTCCGGCTCGGGCACATCCTCAGAATCCGCCTCTTCGACTGCCTCAGCAACTGGCTCGCTCGCGACTTCGGCTCTCAAAACCTCCACAACTACAGGCTCCACATCCAAGAAGGGCTCGGCAATTTCGACAGACTCCGGTTCGTCAATTGCCGCCGATTCCTCGGTCGCTTCCGGCTCTTCGACCGGCTCCGAGGCCGGTTCAATCCCAGCTTCAAGCTCCGAAGCTTCCACGCCCGCTTCCAGCTCGGGTTGCTCTTCCGCCACAGCCTCTTCAATGAGCTCGGCAGCAGGCTCGTGCGGCGCTTCTGCCTCTGGAACTTCTACCACTTCGAACTTGGTTTCCACCAAAGGCTCCGGCTCTTCGACGGGATCTGGTTCCACCAAGGATTCAGGCTCTTCGGTTTCTTCTACCTCTTCCGCAGCCTTCACTTCCTCAACCGGCTCCGAAACAACCTCACTCGCAGCCGCAACGACCTGAGCTTCAAGCGCCTCAGGCTCGATCACAATCTCCGCTTCGGCCTCTTCGATTAACTCAGAAGCCGGCTCATTCCCTTCTTCGGCTCTCGGAACCTCCTCAGCTACAAGCTCCACATCCAAGACGGGCTCGGCTATTTCGACAGACTTGGGTTCGTCGATTACCGTCGATTCCTCGGTCGCTTCCGGCTCTTCGACCGGCTCTGAGGCTGGTTCAATCCCAGCTTCAAGCTCCCAAGCTTCCAGGCCCGCTTCCAGCTCGGGTTGCTCTTCCGCCACAGCCTCTTCAATCAGCTCGGCAACAGGTTCGTCCGCCGCTTCCGCCTCTGAAATGTCTACCACTTCAGACACGGCTTCCACCAAAGGCGCCGGCTCATCGACGGGTTCTGGTTCCACCACGGATTCAGGCTCTTCGGTTTCCTCTACCGCTTCAACAGCCGTCACCGCCTCAACCCGCTCCGGCTCTTCGATCTGCTCCGCAACCGGTTCCGCGCCGTCTTCCCTCACAGCAGTCTCAATCTCAACCGGCGGCTCTGCCGCAGCAATCTCCGCAGCCACAATTTCAGGCTCACCGGCGGCATCGGGTTGGGCAGCGGCTTCCATCAATTCCGGTTCTTCTCTCCCAGCTTCCAGCGTCTCTGGCAAACGCTCTGTATTCCCCAGCTCCGCATTCCCCTCATCCCCGCTCCCATCCGCCTTTGCCGACCGCGCAAAGAGGCCAAATCCCGAGCGAAGGCCATCGAGCGCAAAACTCAGTGCTCTCCGCCACCACGGGACCGCCGGTGCTGCCATGCGTGCTTGCCAGACGTTTTCGCTCAAGTCCTTGCCTAATTCAGCGGAGCATAGTTGCCCCTGAGTTCCGTAATCTCGATCGGTGCTATCGCCGTTTCATCCCCTGCGCGCGCCGCCAGATCGACAAACTCCATCTTCCACCCTTCGCCCAGCTTCCGTACACACAGGCGAATCGGTTGATCCTTGGCCACCTTCTTGGCCTGTGCAAAAGGCTGCGCGTAAAACTTCTGCGGAATCACAAAATCGTCCAGCCAGTTGTTTTTCCGCCAGCACAGCAGCGTCCAAACCTCGTAGGATTTGGCCGGAATCTCGAACTCCCACTCCTCCGCGCCGTCCGCCTCCCGCGCCGCCGTCACCAACACCCGTTTCTTCTTCGCGCTGATAAACGGCTCTTCCAACTCCCGCTCCAGAGATGTAAAAACGCGATTGCTCTCCTGCCCCAGTTGAACCTCTCGCGGCAGCAGATTCTCTCTCCAATACTCGCGCAGCAGTTTGCTTCGTTCCTCCCGCGGCAGCTCCCACCAGTCGGCATGTGTGCTCAGATCGTGCGCCCTCAACAGATCATCGCCGGTAGCCACAAAATGCCGCCGCACCGCCCCCAGTTCGCGTGAGAGATCGAAGACCTCGCGCACCTGGACCATGGTTTCTTCGGCGCGCACCGCCGCCTTGGCCGACTGCGCCCGCAGCATCTCCCAAGTCTGGTCGATCCTTGACTCCAGTTCCCGGCGCTTGTTATGAATCGGCGCAATCACCGCGCAGACCGACCGTGCAGCCTCCCGCTTGCAAGCCTCGCAGCGCATCGACGCCTCGCGGCAGCCCTTTTGCGTCTCCGCGATCACATCCTGCCCACTGAAAACCTTGTGCAAATCGCCCACCGGACAAAGCTCCGGATCGCCCGCATCGCTCTGCCGAATCCGCTGCCCGCCTGTGGACATCCCCTGAATCTTTGCCGCCACCACCGCCGGATCTTCCGTCAACCCAATCGTGTTCCCGTAGCTTTTGGACATCTTGCGCCCATCCAGCCCCGGCACCTTGGGCGAGGGTGTCAGAAGCGCATCCGGCTCCGGAAAAATCTCCACCTTGTACATCGAATTGAAGCGCCGCGCCACCTCGCGCGTCAGCTCCACGTGCGCCACCTGGTCCTGGCCTACCGGCACAAACTGCGGCTGGTACATCAAAATATCGGCCGCCTGCAGCAGCGGATAGCCCAGAAAGCCGTAGGTGCTCAAATCCTTGGCGGAGAGGTTTTCCTGCTGCTCCTTATAGGTAGGCACGCGCTCCAGCCAGCCCAGCGGCGTAATCATTGAAAACAGCAGATGCAGCTCCGCATGTTGCGGCACATGGCTTTGAATAAAGATAGTAGATCGTTCCGGATCGAGGCCGGCGGCCAGAAATTCCAGCGCCACATCCAGCGTATTCAGCTTCACGCGGCTGGGGTCGGCGTAGTCGGTGGTCAGCGCGTGCCAGTCGGCAATGAAGAAGTAGCTCTCGTAGGCGTCTTGCAGATTGACCCAGTTGGCCAGCGCGCCCATGTAGTTGCCCAGATGGAGCTTGCCGGTGGGGCGCATCCCGCTCAAAACACGCGGACGAACCCCCGCGGTGAGGCCAACTGCGCCAGCGGCGCTCAGAGTTTGCGGATAAACCGGGGTGTGCCGAAGAGATGTAGGTGCGGATTCAAGCATGAGGCGTATCGATTCCGGGTTGCAGCCAGCAGAATGTAGCCGCCCTCCCAAAATTCCCAGGAAAACGGCTCATTCCATTGTAGCGGGAGGCGTTGGGCGTGCCCAATAGATACGAACCGGAAGTGGTGGGCTACCCGAGCATGGCAAACTTTTGCGCAAGATAATCGACTGGAGTAGGAGGTGGCAGCAAAGAAAATGGGGATGCCCTGATCCTTGGTAAATTGGGAGGCCAATTGAATTCCGAGTAATCATATGGCCACCACCCTTGTGAGCCGAGCTGCCCGCGGCCCTAGTTTCCCATTTGGTACAAGGCAGAGAGAAGCCTGCCGCCAGCCTCTGGATCGTGGTACATTTTTCTCATGAAGAAGATTTTTGCCGCCGTACTGCTCCTGTTGGTGCTCACCAGCCCGGCGTTCGCAGCCACCAAGCATCATCATGCCCATCACCATCGTCACCATTGGAAACATGCGCACGTTTAGATTGCTATTCCATCTCGCCGGAGACATCTGGTAAGGTTCGTGACATGACAGTTTTGGACGACCTTCGTTATCCGATTGGCCGCTTCAGTGCACCTGCGGCCAGCCTGCCGGGCATTCGCGCCGCGCAGATTCACACGTTGGCGCTGCTGCCCGAGCGCATGCGGGCGGCGGTGAGCGGCTTGACCGACGCGCAGCTCGATACGCCCTACCGCGAAGGCGGCTGGACGGTGCGGCAATTGGTGCATCATGTGGCCGACAGCCACGCCATGGCATACACGCGCTTTAAGCTGGCGCTGACCGAGGATTGGCCGACGATTACCCCCTACAATGAGGCCGCCTGGGCTAATCTGGCCGATAGCCAGCTTCCGATTGGGGTCTCGCTGGCGCTGATCGAGGCGCTTCACACGCGCTGGGTAGCGCTGCTGGAGTCGCTCAGCGATGAGGATTTCCGCAGAGGATACACCCATCCCGAGCGGGGCCGGGAGATGCTGGTCAAGGTGCTGGCAATGTACGACTGGCACTCGCGCCACCACACGGCGCACATCACCAGCCTGCGCGCGCGGCAGGGCTGGTAGAGGCCGATGGCCGCCGGCATTCCACCCCAGCGACGAAGACCTATCGCTGGGGACCCCGGCGCTGAGACTGCGTCCCCCGAGCAGTTGGCCAAGGCAATCGAAGAGTATCTGGCGGAGCATCCGGCGGCGGCGCTGCTGGAGGACGGCCGCGTGCTCTTTGACATGCGCAGCGCGCGCTATGCGGTGAGTGAGCAGCATGGACGCTGCCTGCTGCAACTGTGGAGCGATGAGCGCAATCTGATGCGCACCGTGGTGAGTTTGCGGGAGCGGGCGCAATGCCTGCTCCTTGCCACTCGCAAGATGGGCGCTGCCAAGCCGCAGACGCTCGAACTGGTTCCCACCAGCGACCGGCGCACGCCGACGGCTCGCGAAGCCGGAAGGCGCAATTATCAGAGACTTTTAGAACGCGTGCTGACGCGGCATTTCATTGGCGCAAAGGTGGACGGGCTGCGCTCGGCGATGGACCTGGAGCACAGCTTTGGGCCAGCCTATGTGCGCGGACGGCTGTTGCATGGCACGGCCGCCGACGCGGTGATTGGCGTTGGCGAGGCGGAGTCGCCAGCGATGGTGGACGGTGTTCTGACGCTGGGAATTCTCTGGCTGGATCACTTGCGTCAGCACGGCGACGGACGGCGGCACTTTGGCGGGCTGAAGGTGATTCTGCCTGCCGGGGCATGGCGGACGACGGCCGAGCGGATGGCCTGGCTGAATCACGGCGCGGCGGATTTTCAGCTTTACACGCTGGATGAGCGCAGCGAAGAGCTTGCGGCGGTTGATTTTCGCGACATAGGAAATCTGGAATCGCGGCTGGTTCATGCTTTTTCCGCCCCGGCGGCTGTCGAGCGGTGCCGGGAGGGGGTTGCCCAACTGCTGGCGCTGGTCCCGCCGGATGCCAGGGAGCGGGTCGAGGTGCGGCCCAGCTCGGCAACCGATGTGGGGCTGCTGCTGCATGGCCTGGAATTTGCGCGGGTGCGGCATGGCTTTGCCGCCAACTCCTTTGCCCGCCAGGACGAGATTACCTTTGGCGCGGGGGCCAATGAGACGCCGCTGACGCCGGAGACGGAGCCGCTCTGCCGCGAATTGTTTTCGCGACTTTTTCTCAGCCGGCACGGCGATGGAACACACACCGATCCGCTCTTCCGCATGCAGCCGGAGCGCTGGCTGGAGGCGCGGCTGCGGCGTGAGATTGCCGAACTGCTGCCGGGGCTGCGCGGCGACATGCTTTACACGCAAGTGCCGGCGCTCTCAGCCGGTGACCGCGGGCTGCTGGACCTGCTGACGCTGGACCGCGGCGGGCGGCTGACGGTGGTCGAGTTGAAGGCCGACGAGGACTTGCACCTGCCGCTGCAGGCGCTGGACTATTGGATTCGCGTGCGCGCGCTGAACGACGACCGGCAGCCGGCGGCGGGCAATGAGGGCGGACGGCCGCTTTCAGCCTTCGAACGCCAGGGCTACTTTGCCGGCGCGGAGGTTTCACCGCTGCCGCCGCGGCTGCTGCTGGCGGCTCCGGCGCTGCGCATCCATCCGGCCAACGAGCCGGTGCTGCGCTATTTTTCTTCGCAGGTGGAGTGGGAGCTGATTGCGCTTACCGAGCATTGGCGGCGGGAACTTAAGGTGGTCTTCCGCAAGCGCAGCGGGGCACCCGCTTTGCGGCCAACTGATCGCTATCCGCTCGCTTGAGGTTTGTGGGATCCCACCCAGTCCGCAATTCAGAACGCTGATCCTTCGACTACGCTCAGGACGGAATGGAGGGGCGCGGGGCTTACTTTCGGATTTCCATTTTTCACCACAACTTTCTGCTTGAATTGGAGTCTATTCGGAAGACTGGGTGCGTTGCGGCGTCCAGAAAGCCTTCACGTCTGACAGAATAGCGCCCCGGCGTTTACACTTGATCTTCTTGATTTCCGATGGACTAAGAGCACCGAATCCCGGTGCGTCAACCTTGGCGGCGATCTATCAAAGACTCCAATCGAGGGTAATTTCATGTCAGCACATTCCAACCCGAAGTCAATGAGGACGGCAATGAAGACGATTTTTTCACTCTCACGGCACCAGCGGCTTTGGGTTTGCGGCTTGATTGCCGCTGGCTTGATGGCTGCATTCCAGGCCGGCGCGCAGCCGGTTGCTTCTCGCATTCCGGCGGCGATTGCCAGCAATGAGCACGCGACACTGGCGGGTTCTCTGCAACCGCAGGCGCGGGCGGAGTTCGACGCCGGGCGTATGCCAGCGGCTACCAAGCTGAATGGCATGAGCCTCTTCTTCAACCGTTCGGCGGAGCAGCAGGCCGACTTGAATGCATTGAACGCCGCACAGCAGAATCCAGCCTCGCCGCTCTATCATCAGTGGCTGACCCCGGACCAATTTGCCGCGCGCTTCGGCATGAACGACGCCGATCTGGCAAAGGTGCAAAACTGGCTTGTGCAGCAGGGATTTTCCATCGATTCAGTGGCGCGCAGCCGCAATGCAATCCATTTTTCCGGCACCGCAGGCCAGGTGGAGCGGGCCTTTTCCACCCAGATGCACTATTACAACGTGGAGGGCAAGCAGCACTTTGCGCCCTCGACGGAGTTGAGCATTCCCTCGGCGCTGGCGCCCGTGGTTCTGGCCATCCGCAACTTGAACGACTTCCGCCCCAAGCCGATGCATATTCTGCCGGCGCGTCCCGACTTTACCTCGAGCCAGTCGGGCGATGTTCACTTCGCTCCCGGTGACATCAAGGTCGTTTACAACATTCCCTCCGCATACACCGGCGCGGGGCAGTCGATCGCGCTGATGGGCCAGTCGGCAGTTCTGACCAGCGACATTGAAAACTTCGATAGCGCGGCCAGTATTACCAGAAATGACCCCATTATGGTGCTGGTGCCGGGGACTGGAAGCTCGGTGGGAGTCTCCGGAGACGAGTCGGAGTCGGACATCGATCTGGAGTGGTCAGGCGCGACGGCCCCCGCCGCCAACCTTTTCTTTGTCTACACGGGCAGCTATGGGAACAGCGGCGGCGTCTCTACCTCGATCGAATATGCGGTGGACGAGGATATCGCGCCGATTATCAGCATCAGTTACGGCACTTGCGAAACCGAGATGTCTACGGCAGATTTGCAGTTGGGTGAAGAGATCGGCCAACAGGCTGTGACGCAGGGGCAGACCATTATCGCTTCATCGGGCGATTCCGGTTCCACAGCCTGTGCTCCGTTTACCAATTTGACGGTGGCAGAGCAGGAAGCGGAGGCCGTCAATTATCCGGCCAGCAGTGCCTTTGCAACCGGAATGGGCGGCACCGAGACTACCACCGCCGAGGATGTGACAGGCACGCCGCCGGGATACTGGGCGGCCGCGAACGGCAACGATGTTCTGACCTCCGCGCTGCAATACATTCCTGAAGTGGCATGGAACGACGATAGCAGCCAGTACGGATTGAGCTCGAGCGGCGGCGGCGTCAGCACACTCGTCGACCGGCCAAGCTGGCAGGCAGGAGTTACTGGCATTTCCGCTGGCACAATGCGCCTGGTTCCGGATATTTCTCTTTACTCCTCACCCGATAATCCAGGCTACCTTTTCTGCTCAAGCGATCCGCAGAATGGGATTACGGGCAGTTGCTCGAATGGCTTCCGCGACGCCAATGACCAATTTCTTACCGTGGCCGGCGGCACCAGCTTTGCCGCACCCGTCTTTGCCGGCATGTTGGCGCTTATCAACCAAGCCAAGGACTACACCACCGGACAAGGGCTGATCAATCCCACGCTCTACACGCTCGCCGCCAACAGCGAGACCTATGCCTCTGCCTTTCACGATGTGAACAGCGGCAACAACGATTGCACCGCCGGGTCGACCTACTGCGGCAGCACGGCCGGTTTCTCGGCCGGCACGGGCTATGACGAGGTAACCGGGTTGGGATCGGTGAATCTGACCAATTTGATTACGGCATGGCCAGCCAATATGGGAAGTTCGGCCTCTCTGATTGGAACCACGACCACAATCACCGCGTCCAATTCCTCGCCAGCGTTGAATGAGAACGATACCTTCACCATTACCGTGGTGGCCGCAAGCGGTACGGCGGCGCCAACGGGCAACGTAAACCTGTCCATCAATGGAGGAGGAACGGCCGAGAGCAATGGCGGCACAACGGCTACTGTCGCTTTGATTGCCAGCGGTACGCCTGGCACCTCCACGGCGACGTATCAGACGGCTTTTTTGTTCAGCGGCGATCAACAGATCGTCGCTCAATATGCGGGTGACTCAACCTTTGCGCTCTCGACAGGCGTGGTGCAGGTGAGCATCGGCGGCAGCAGCTCCGGTACGGGCAGCATTTCACTGGCTGCCAGCCCCAGCACACTGGACGTCACCCAAGGCAGTCAAGGGACTGAAACCATTACCGTGACTCCGGCAGGCGGGTACACGGGAACGGTCCTGTTCACCTTCGAAACATCCAATAACACCGCGCTGCAAAATCTCTGCGTAACAGCCGCACAAGTGGTTTCCGGCTATGCGGAAGCCATCGTAACCGGAACCTCTCCCGTGTCGATTTCGATTTATTTGGACACCAACGCCTCGGATACCTGCGCCGCGACTGGGCCGGCTGGATCCAAGCCGTTGCAGAGACTGGGCAAAGTGAAGATGGCGCAAAACAGCCAGAAAAACCCAACCCGCGCAAATCCAATTCCTCTAGGCGTAGCCTTTGCCGGAGTATTGCTGGCCGGATTGCTGGGCCGGTCCTCGAAGAAGTTTCACGGCATGGCGGGAATGGTTGCGCTTTTTGCGGTTGCTCTGGCCATCTCAGCCTGCGGCGGCGGCAGCAGCACTACGACCACGACCACCAACACCGATCCTCCCAAGGGAACCTACACAATTACCATCTACGGGCAGGACTCTGCTTCGGCACTTATCGCCGCGCAGACGACTTTCACCTTTGTCATTCAGTAAATCCACGCAGCAAAAGGGGCGGCTACCGACATGGTGGCCGCCCTTTCTCTTTCCCATTTTGCGCGAAATCCACTGGAGTATTTGTAGCCGCTTTACTTCTTCAGCGCTTGCTGGGCTTCGATTTGCCGCTTGATTTCAAGCGCCGGTTGACTCTTGGGATCGAGGCGGAGAGCCGCATCGGCGTTCTGCCGGGCCTCGCCCAGATGATTGGCGGCAATGTCCAGGCGAATCAATACCAGGTAGGCGTCCACGGAGGGCACAATTTGGAGCGAGGTGACGGCCTCTTTGCGGGCAGCCTGAAGATCGCCGGTCCGTTCGCGGATCTGGGCGATTCCGGCATGGGCCGCGACAGATTTGGAGTCGGCGGCGAGAGCGGATTGATAAAGCCGCTCGGCCTCGAGAAGCAGGCCGCGATCAAGGTAATCTTTTGCTTGTGCCGAGAGCTTCAATGCACGCTCTTGCGGCGAAAGCGCGGCCAGTCGCGAGTCGGCCACTTGATCGAGCATCAAGGCGGCCTGATGGAAAGCGACGGCGTCAAAGCTGCGCTCGATGCGCTCCAGAGGATCGGGTTTGGCTTCGGCTTCGAGATCCGAATCTCCAGCCTCTTGTGAAGTTGGTTCATTGGCGGCGGCGGGCTGCGCCGAGGGCGTCATGGCCGGAAGGGGCTTGACGACGCCAGACTTGGCACTTCCAGGCTTGGCGGGCTTTGTCCAGGCCCTTTGAACGGCCTGAGCCTCGGTGTCGTTGGGATGCAAGCGCAGGCACTGAGCCAGCTCGGTCAGGGCTTCGGCGGTCTCACCGCGGCGCTTGAGGCTGACGGCCAGGTTGAAATAGTAGTCGGCTCCATTGGGATCGGCGGCCGCGGCCTGGCGGAAGAGCGGGATGCCGTCCTGGCCGCGACGGGCCACGGCAACCCCCTGATTGTTCAAAACTTCAGCCAGCGGCAACACGCGGGCAACTGCGGCAAAAGCATCTTCGGCGCGAGGATAATCGCCGGAGAAAAGCAGAGAAAGGCCGCGGTAGAAGTTGGCTTCGAGGGCGTCGTCGGGGTCGCTGTCGCCGACCTTGGCAAAGGCCGCGCCCGCCTGCTCGTATTGCTGGCCGGCGTACTCCTCGCGGCCCAGAGCCATCCATGCCTGGCCAAATCCGGAGTTGAGCAGCACGGCCGAGTTCAAATGGCGCAGACGCTCGGTCTGGTCCGACTCAGAGATGCCGCGAATGTACTGCTCGAAGGCAGCCAGCCCCAACGTGGAGCTGGCTGCAACAAAGGTCTCTTCGGAGCCGCTGAATCCGGGGTCGAGCTGGCGAGTGATCTTCCAGGCCAGCGAGTCCAGAACCGGGATCAGCTCGCGCATGTCGCCGTGCGCTGTCACGGTGTCGCCCATGCGCAGATGCGGCACATCCACCACCCGCGCCTCGACGATAATGCCAGCGCCGTCTGTCACATAGCTTCCCACGATGATGGAATCGACGTCCAGCGTCTCCGCCAGCTTGAGCGAACTGGCGCGCGAGGGGTGAAAGCCCTGCGGCAGGCCCAGATGATCGAGCGCGTATCTGCGGTCGGCGCGGCTCATGGGAGCAAAGCCCGCCGAGGCCAGGCGGCTGCTTAGAATCTCCGCCGCGCCCTCGCGAATCCACTCCAGGCTGGGCTGCCCGGTCCGGTTGTCAAGCGGCAGCACCAGAAGAATGCGGCCGCCGGCTGAGGTTGTAGCCTCCGCGGAGTTCTGCGCGCGGGCGTAAATCGCGACGGAAGAGAGCAGCGCCAGAAACAGCGCGAAGAGAGCGGCCAGACGGCGAGAACGAAATGAGAGAAATATAGGCACGACAGGCTGATTATAGGCGCTGCCGCTTGCTCTCAAAAAATCGCAAGAACGCAAGTTCAACGTTGCCCTTGCGTCCTTGTGCATTTCAATGGCCTTTGCCTAGCCCTGAACCTTTCTGTTTTTTACTGAACGATGAGGGTGACTACGGCTGAAGTTGTTACCCGATGCGTTTGAGGCGGCGGATTACAGTTGGATACGCACCCGCTTCCGCCACTGCCTCCACCGCAGCCGGTGGTGAGAGCCGCCGCGGCCAGCAGTGCCACCGCCAGTGAGGCGGCGATCCAAGCGCCCTTCGCGGTGAGTCTCTTTCTCAAGAGCGCCAGCGGCAGCAGAAGGATTGGCAGCAGAATCCAGCCGGAGGCCGCGCCTGAGACGGTTTCATCAAAGACTACCGTGATCGGATAAGTTCCTTTTGGTGTGGCCGAAGTGGTTGTGATTGTCACCATCGTGGTTGCGGAGGAGTAACTGCATGAAGCTCCCGCGGGAAGATTCAGGCAAGCTACAGATGCGCTCACCACGGAGGATGGCAGAGTGACCGTATAGGTAGCTGGAGAGCCGGCGGTGATTGTGGCCGAGGTCGAAGAGAATACAGGCGCGATCGATCCTGCTGAGTCCACTTCAAACTGGAGGCCAGTGGATGTGCCTCCGCCGGGTGTTGGCGTTTGTACCGTAACGGCGACGGGGCCCGCCGCGGCAATCCCTGCCACCGTAACTTGCGCGGTCAACTGCGACGCGTTCACGAAAGTTGTAGCAAGAGCGGATGTGCCCCAGTAGACAGTCGAGTTGGCAACGAATCCCGATCCGCTGACAGTAAGCGTGAAAGCCGCGCCGTCGGCATCGATAAGCTCTGGAGAGATGCCGCTGACAACCGGCGCGGGATTCGGCGGAAGAATCGTGTAACTCGCGGTTGCAACGGCGCTCTGGGAGTAATTGTTCGCCGTAGCTATCGCCTCCAATGTTTCAGTCGACGAAAGGGTAATTGCGCCGTAATACTGGTTTGACGAAGTCGTCGGCATAGTCCCATCGGTGGTGTAATAGATCACTGCGTTTGGCGTTGTATCGCTGATGGTCACCGGCTGCCCGGAATAGTATGTCCCATCCGCAATGGAAAACGACGGCGTGGATGCGGGTGGTTCGATAGTATAGGCAGCTGAGGCGACCGCGCTGTTGGTGTAGCCGTTGGCCACGGCAAGGGCCTCAATTGTTTCTGACGCGTTCACCGTGATTGCGCCGTTGTAGGGACTGGTTCCGGCAACAGGCGTTCCATTGATGGCGTAGTAAATGGTCGCCCCAGGAGTTGTATCGCCGATCGTGACCGTTTGCCCCGGAGCATATATTCCGGCCGCGGGCGAGATGGTTGGAGTGGCGGCGACAGGAACGATCTCCGTTCCCGCAAGCTTGATCGTGGATGTTGTCGAAGCTGTGTTGAGCGTGTTGCTGGTAAAGGCAATCGACTCGTTCAGCGCAATGGATGAAGCGCCGTTGAGCGGCGTAACTGGAGTAAAGCTGATTGAAAGCACGCAGCTTTGGAGTGCCGCGAGCGACGTGGTCCCGGTGCAGGCATTGGCGACTGAGCTATTCAAGGAAAAGTCGGCAGGCACGGTAATCCCCGATAGCTGCAAAGGCATATTGCCGTAGTTGGTGACGGTAACAGTTTGCGGACTGTCCGCGCTGGTTGCGCCTTCCCCCGTATTGGCAAAGCTAAGCGCCGGCGGGTCGGCAAAATCGAACTTGTAGACGGCCGGAGAAGGTTTTGCCCCGGCATCGAGAACGTAGGCATTCCCCAATTCGTCTGTCGCAAGAGCTGTTGGCTTTACCCAGCCGGTACCAATTTGGGTGAATGTATAGCTGCCGTCCGGCTGCAAGGCGGCCCGCTCGACCAGCAGTTGGTAAGAATTGGTCTGACTGGGATCGGTAGTTTGAGCGGTAAAATATGCATCTCCCATTCTGTCGACGGCGATGGCAACATTGACCCAGACATTTGCCCCAAGTTCTTCTTCAATTTGCAGTCCACTGGAAGTGGTTGAATTCGAATTCGAGAATACTTCGTCAATCGTTTCGTAAGGACAAATATAAGTATTCGCATGAAAGCACGGGGGATAAGTCAAGCCATAGGTGTTTGGCTGTACTACTGCTGCAAAGTATGCGTTTCCCGCGCCATCAACTGCGACCTCATCGGCGGTATCATCGGCGGAATTATACCCATAGGATTTTCCTGGAACGTAGTCGCCGATAGATCCAGGCTGATATAGATATTGCGAGCTTGGAGTATACAGATTTCCGGCTCCGTCAACTGCCTGAGTTCCGAATTGTGCGCAATGCGTAATACAGGGAAAATATCCCCCGCCTGGGGTTGGCATCAGGGCTGGTATGCCGTCGATAGCGGAACCTGGTACCCCGTAATAAGTCATAGGATCATATAGATTTCCAGACCCATCCACGGTCATAAAAGACCCTCCAAATGCCATCTCAGCAATCGTGGACGGAAGGTAAGTACCATTCGGCTGCAATGTCTCTTTAAGCAGATATTCATTTTCCTCGGTTGAATCGAGGGAATTATTAACAAAAAGATTACCGTTTGTGTCGGCTGTCATCCCGAAGGGGTCTGTAAATCCATTGACGGCGATGGAGGGCCGGGTTGCGGAGGATGCAAAAATGATTTGCGGTCCCTGGCCTGTGCCCTGCACATAGCCGGTGCCGATGACGTTTCCGCTTGCGTCATAAAGCACTGCCGCTCCGTAACGCGCGCCTGCATACCTTGGCGCAAAGCTCACATTCACCGTGCACGCGCTCATGGCGGCATAGCTAACGCCGACCGTGCATGTCCCGCCGCCTGCATTGGTGAAATCCTGATTCTGCGCGCCTTCGGTCACCACTGAGATTGTGGCCATCTTTGCGGCCGCAGGGATGACAACAATCACAGAGCCGGTCGCGCTGCTGCCTATGTTTACTCCGCCGAAGGTGATCGGGTTGAACGTATAACTTGCCGAAGCGATTGCGCTATAGGTGTATCCCGGCGCAACGGCGATGGCTTTTATGGTCATGGTCTCCGACACCGTGACGGGGCCGGTGTATAAGATACCGTTTTCGCCGCAGATCAACGGGTCGCAGAGTGTAGGCGTGCTTCCATCGATGGTGTAGTAAATGGAAGCTCCCGGCGCGGCATCTCTGAGGGTTACCGACTGTATTGTCGAATAAGTTCCAGGCGCCACATTAAAAGTAGGCGCGGGTGCAACCGGAAGAGTTACCGGATACGTCACTGAGGCAATGGCGCTATCTGCGTAGCCGTGCTCTACTGCAATCGCGTAAAGAGTTTGACCCGGCGATAGTGTTGTAATGATGTTATTGGCGGGTGGACCCAAGGGCCCTGATGTATTCGGAAAGGTGTAGGGCGTGAGTGGACCGTTGTTATAAAAAAAGTTGACGCCTGGAGTTGTGTCGCTGATCTCCACATATTCCAACTGGGAACTGCCGGAGCCATTTACTCCCACCAAGCTGAATACTGGCGTGGCGACTACCGGCATATTGAGGGTGTAGGTCGCCGTCGCCACCGGGCTGAGAGCGTAGTTGGTGCTCTGGGCCATGGCTTGAAGGGTCTGCGACCACTGGACGGGGATTGCGCCATTGTAGATGGTGGAGACATTCGTCGGCGCGCCGTTGTTTGAGATGTAGATGACTGCCTTGGGGTCCGAGTCGCCGATCGTTACCGATTGCGTGGATGTGTAGCTTCCGGCGGCCGGCGAGAAGGTTGGCGCGAGGGTGACAGGCCGAGTGTCAGTGGTCGACTGTAACTCCCAAAGATCGCCGAAAAGATCCGTATCAAGTTCCAGAGGCGAATTCTCTGGATTGTACTCCTGGCAGACATGGCTGTGCGCTCTTGCTGATCACGGAGAGCCTTGCCGCGCATGAATTTTAATGAAGGAAGTTGCAGGAGTAGTAAGTTTTGCCGGGAGCTGTGGCAGGGAAGGTGCGCGCGGGAGTCTCTGCGCGTCTGGGAAGATTTGGTGGAGCTGAGCGGGATCGAACCGCTGGCCTCCTCGTTGCGAACGAGGCGCTCTCCCAGCTGAGCTACAGCCCCACGACATTCACTATCTTAGCAGCGAACCGTTCATGTGGAAAGGGGCTGCCGGCAATCCCAGAAATTGAGGCGCAAGGCGCGCCAGCCTCACGCTGCTTGGGCTTCAGCGCACATACGTATAGGTTCCGCAAAGATCGGGGGAGTTTTGCAGCGCGTCAAAGGTCATCAGCGGGGCATTGTCTCCGGAAAAGAAGGCGACCTTCAGCGCGCCATTTGCAACATACACCGCCATCCACTGGGTGTCTTGCGAACCGCAGAGGGTGTTGCTCTTGAGAAAGCGGCGCGAGGCGGGAATATTGAGGCGATAGAGCTGGCCATTGCCAGCCGTGTCCACGGCTTCATCGAAGGCGGCACTGACTTCGGCTGGCTTCAGCAGGCGGACGGGGGCGATCAGGAAAGAGGTAAAGTTGATGGTGATTTTGGAGCCGGAGATGGAGATGTCACCCGTAATGCTGGCCGCCGTGCGGCTGGCGGCTCTCCAGAGGCCTTTTTCCGGCTGCTGAGCGGCTGCACTCACAGCGCAGACGAGCGAAAAAAACAGAACGAATGGACTCACTCGAATGCGCATGGCAACCCCCATAAAGCGAAGCTCAAGCAAGGGCCGGAGAGAGTCCCCAGCCCTTGAATCGCGCCGTTTTGCCGCAGTTTAAAGCTGGTTCATATTGGCCAGGAACTCGGCGTTGTTGCGGACCTTTTCCAGGCGGCTGATGAGCA
>CAZDYU010000013.1:0-51510 GCA_964509755.1 uncultured Occallatibacter sp.
CCATCGTTCACGCCAAGCTGAAGAGGGGCCTTGCGGTTCTGGCCACCATCGGCGCGACGGCTCCGTTCGTCGGCCTGCTGGGCACGGTTATCGGCATTCTGAACGCCTTCCAGCAGATCGCCACCCAGAAGACTTCGGGCATCGGCGCGGTTGCCGGCGGCATCTCGGAAGCCCTGGTTACCACGGCCTTCGGACTGCTCGTCGCCATCCCGGCCGTCATGGCCTTCAACTACTTCACTGGCCGTGTCGAGAGCTTCGACGTCGAGATGGACAACTCATCGAGCGAACTGGTGGACTACTTCATCAAGCAGAGCCACAAGCGCTAAGCTAAGCGGCTGCACAGGCGAGAGCGAGAAGCCGGTGCGGGCGGGAGAGAGTCAAGACTCTTCCCGCCCGCCGGATTCAATCACGCCTTGCTACCGGTGGTTCTAAAGCATTGCCGGACGCCATCCGGTGAAAAATTTACAGGCAACGGAGCCCAACTATGGGAATCGCGGTACGGGACGTTAGCAAACAAGTCAGTTCCAATATCAATGTCACCCCGATGGTGGACGTGATGCTGGTGCTGCTGATCATCTTCATGGTCATCACCCCCATGCTTCAGAACAAGGTCTCCGTCGAGATGGCCAAAGTGGAAAACGCCACCGCCATGCCGGACGCCGACAAGGAAGACGCCATTGTCGTGGCCATCACGCGCGACGGCGGAGTGTTTCTGGGACAGAACAAGACGTCGATCGACGAGCTTGGCGTACAGGTTCGCGAGAAACTCGCCGACAAGCCTGGCAAGACGATCTTCGTTCGCGCCGATGCCCGCGCGCAGTTTCGGGCCGTCGAAGACGCAATCGACGCCGTGCGCACCGCGGGCGTGGAAGACGTTGGCTTGCTGACCCAGAAGAAAGAAAGCGGTCTTGCAGGCGGCGAGTAAGTATTTTTTGCGTTTTCGCATTCACGATTTCGAGTCAATGAGGAGTTTAAAGCCATGGGAATGTCTATGGGAGGCGGGGGAGGCTACTCGTCCGACATCAATGTTACGCCGATGATTGACGTTCTACTGGTGCTGTTGATCATCTTCATGGTCATCGTGCCGGTCACGCCCAAGGGCCTGGACGCGCTGGTGCCC
Source organism: uncultured Occallatibacter sp. (assembly GCA_964509755.1). Lineage (GTDB taxonomy): Bacteria > Acidobacteriota > Terriglobia > Terriglobales > Acidobacteriaceae > Telmatobacter. The sequence continues at coordinate 1,121 of CAZDYU010000013.1, forward strand.
CAGCCGCCAAAGGATCCAGCAAAGCAGCAGCCGCAGAGCGACCGTACGATCGTCGTCCAGGTTCTGCATGTCGGCGGCGGTGCGCCGCAGTACAAGATCAACGAGACGCCGTACGAAAAGCGCGATTTGCTGCCCCGGTTGACAGAGATTTATGCCAATCGCGCCGAGCGGATCATGTTTGTCAAGGGCGACGACAACGTGGACTTCCGGTATATCGCCGAAGTCATCGATATCGGCCGAGCTGCGAACGTGGACCACGTCGGCTTGATGACGCCGAAGATCATGGCCGGACAGTAGTTATTTATCGCCGCCTCCTTGAAGAGGGAGGCGGCGCAGTCCAGCAAGGCCGCGTCTAGCCCGCAAACCCAATCCAAGGGGTTCTATTGGGCGGAGCGGGAGTAGAATTTTTTCATTCTGGTTGCGGCGCCTCGGCCCGTGGCCAGATGCACCAGATGTTTTAGAGATTCCAGGCGCGCGGTATCAGGCAAACCCCTGAGGCTGCCACCTGAAGGAGAAGGATAAGAACATGAATGGACCCGCACGTTTTACGGTGCTCGCGGTTGCTCTGGCCGGCATGGCGCTTTCCATCGGCGGGTGCAACCGCCTCAAGGCCCGTGACCAGTTGAACAAGGGAGTCGAGGCGTACAAGGGTACGCATTACGAAGAGGCGATCGATCACTTCCAGAAGGCCACCGAGCTTGATCCGAGTTTGCCGATGGCCAAGAGCTATCTGGCGACCGCGCTGGCTCAGAACGTGGTGCCCGGACTGGATACTCCGGAAAATCTGAAGACCGCCCAGCAGGCGATCGACATTTTTTCGGAGGTTCTAGACAAGGATCCACATGACATAAACAGCATGAAGCAGATCGCCGGCATTGACTTCCAGATCAAGAAGCTGGACGATGCCAAGACTTGGCAGAAGCGCGTGCTGGCCGAAGATCCCAAGGATCCCGAGGCTGCATATACAGTCGGCGTGATTGACTGGATGCAAGCGCACCAGAACACTTTGACGGCCCTGGTCTCCAAGGGCGTCAACGACGATGGCGCGGGCAACGTCAAGGCTCCCAAAGAGATTATGGAGCCGCTCAAGGCGCAGAATGGCCCGCTGGTTGAGGAAGCACTTCAGTATCTCAACCAGGCAGTTGCCAACCGGCCCAACTACGACGAAGCGATGGCTTACCTGAATCTGGTCTATCGGCGCAAGGCCGATGTCGATTACGGCAATGCCGACGCGGTCAAGGCCGATGTGGCCGCTGCAGAAGATTGGCGCTCCAAGGCGATGGGAACTCGCAAGGAAAACGAAGCCAAGAAGAACGCTGGACCTGGCGGGATCACAATGGGCGACAACGGCGAGTTGAAGTAAGCTCGGCGCTTTCAGGCGATCAATAGAACGGCCTCCGCACTGCGCGGAGGCCGTTTTACTTGGGTAAAAATGCAGCGTTATGAGCCCAATCCCTTTTGCTTCTTTGGCTTGCTGCCACTTGTGGAGGAGTTGATTTCACTTGTCGCGCGACTGGCGGAATGGCGGCGCTGGCGGAAGGCCTCATAGAGGACGACAGCTCCGGCGGCACTGACATTCAAAGAGCTGACGCCGCCGGCCATGGGAATGCGCAGCAGGTGGTCGCAGGATTTGCGGACCAACTCGTGCAACCCGGCCCCTTCGCGGCCCAGCACCAGGACGCAATCGCCGGTAAAGTCGAAGGCGTCGTAGTCGCTTGCGCCGCGCTCGTCAAGACCGATAATCCAAAGATTTCTGCGCTTCAGCTCTTCCAGAGCGCGGACCAGGTTCACGACGCGCGCGATGCGCAGGTGCTCGGATGCGCCGGCACTGGCTTTGACCGCGACCGGGCTCAATGGAGCGGAGCGCCGCTCGGTGAGCAGGATGCCATCGACCCCGGCTCCGTCAGCCACTCGCAATAAAGCGCCCAGATTCTGCGGATCCTCGACGCCATCCAGAGCCAGCAGCAGGCGAGCCTGACCGGGTAGGATTGGTTCAAAGAGATCCTCAATGGACAAAAACTCCTGCGGCCGGACCAACGCCACCGCGCCTTGATGTGCCGGCGTCTGCGCCAGTTGCGTCAGCTGCTCGCGGGATTCCTGGCGAACGCGCAGGCCGGCCTCGCGGCAGAGGGCAACCAGCTTCTCCAAGCGAAGATCGTCGCGTTCCCGGGCCACCAAAACCTGATCGAAGCGGCGTCGGCCAGCCTTCACAGCCTCTTCAATCGCATGCAAACCGTACAAGACTTCCATAAGGAATAGTGTAGAAGATCGACGAAGACAATATTTTCGGGAACCTGGAAACGGGCGCGCTCGTAAGAATTCACTATGAGCGCAATCACCATGGATCGGCCCCGACTGCCCGCACTGACTTCCATACGCTTCCTTGCTGCTTTGTGGGTGGCTCTCTTCCACATGCAGGCAATGAATGCTTTCACTTTCAGCGCCGCGGCGGTTCGGCGGTTTGCGTCCATCGGCTACAGCGGCGTAAGCTTTTTCTTTGTGCTTTCGGGCTTCATTCTGGTCTACACCTATGCCGGGCGCGCCGCCACGCTGCGGCAGTTCTGGCAAGCCCGCTTTGCGCGCATCTATCCCGCGCTGGCCTTCTGCCTGCTGATTACCGCCCCCGGATTTTTTTATTGTTGCGTACACATGCGGGCGCACGATCCGCATCTCTACGTCGCGGAGTGGGCATGGATTGCGCCACATATGTGGTTCTCGGCAGCAATGGCCGTGTTGCTGATGCAGAGTTGGCTTCCGCAGACGGCGCTGGCGTGGAATATGCCCAACTGGAGCCTTTCGGTGGAGGCGTTCTTCTACCTGTTCTTTCCCTTTATTCTGGCGCGGATGATGCGCCTGACGCGGAAGCAATTGGCGGTTTTTCTTCCGGCCGGATGGCTATTTGCGCTTGTCTGCACACTGACTTACATGCATTTTCATCCAGATGGTCCAGGAGCGGTGGATGTCAAAACCGTTGGACCGTGGATCAATGCGCTGAAATTCCATCCGCTGGCGCGCATGCCGGAGTTTCTGATGGGCATGGCTGGCGGGCTTATCTTTCTGCGCGGTGAGCGCAATCGGAAATTTGCCTGGCCGCTGATTCTCACCGGGCTGGCGGCGGTGGCATTGGTTGCTGTTCTCTCGCCGTGGATTCCTTACATGGTGATTCATACCGCGCTTTTGGGGCCGGCCTTTGCGCTGATCGTCTACGGAGTAGCGCTGCGTCCGCTGGGCGTTGAGGTGCTGGAAAACGGCGTGATGGAGGCTTTGGGTGAGGCCAGCTATCCCTTCTACCTGTTGCATTCGACGGTGATTAGCAGCGTCTTTCAGGATTGGCGAACGGGCGGCGTCAGGAACCAATCGCTGCTTGGATTTTGCATGTGGCTACTGATCGCGGTAGCCGTCGCTGTATTGGTGGACCGCTTGATTGAGCGCCCGCTGCGCCGGCTGCTGCGGCCCAAGAGGAAGCCGGTGGAAGCTGTGCCGTCGGCGGTTCCGGCCTGAGCTTCTTGACGTTGCTGTGCGGCCAGGTGAGTCCGTTGACGCCAACGAAGGTTGCGCCGCCAGTCATGGCTGCGCCGGGACAGACGGCTACCGGCATCGACCTATATACTGGAATCGCGCATGAGCGAAAAGATTATTGCCTTTCTTGTACATTTTGTAACCCACGTGATCGATATGGGCGGCTACGCCGGCATTATGGCGCTGATGGGAATTGAATCGGCGTGCATACCGCTGCCTTCGGAAATTATTATGCCGTTTGCCGGCTACCTGGTTTATCTGGGGCATTTCAGCCTTTTCTGGGCCGCGACGGCGGGGGCCATCGGCTGCAATCTTGGGTCGGTCGTGGCGTATTGGATTGGCGCCAAGGGCGGACGGCCGCTGGTGGAACGTTATGGGCGCTGGGTGCTGATGAATCGCCACGATCTGGACCGGATGACGGAGTTCTTTCTCAAATATGGTTCAATTGCGGTTCTGCTGGCGCGGCTGCTGCCGGTGGTGCGGACGTTCATCGCGTTTCCGGCGGGGATTGCCCGGATGCCGCAATCGCGCTTTCATGTCTACACATTTTTGGGTTCATGGCCGTGGTGCTTTGCGCTGGCCTACGCGGGCATGAGGCTGGGCGAGGCGTGGCATACTGACCCGCGTTTTTACGCGGCCTTCCATCGCTTTCATCTAGCGGTGGAGATCGCGCTGTTGGCGGGGATTGTGTGGTTTGTGTGGTCGCACGTAAGGCGCGGCAGGCAAGTAGAGGCGGCGTAAGACGGCGAATTGGAGCTGCGAATGGGACAGGAGCGGGACGAAGGCGCGCACCAAGGCGTACACTGTTCCGGTTGCTTGAAGAAGGCTTGAACCTCCGGGAGGACCGGAGAAACCAATGCGATGTTAGGAGAAACAATGGGAACTGAAGAGAAAAGCGGCCAGCAGACAACAGGCAAGGTCGCGCCCGCAACGGGCAAGCTGGGAGTCATGGTGGTGGGACTTGGCGCCGTGGCCACGACGATGATCGCCGGAGTCGAGGCTGTGCGCAAGGGATTGGCAAAGCCGATCGGTTCACTGACGCAGATGGGGACGATTCGACTGGGCAAGCGCACCGACAACACATCGCCGCTGATCAAGGACTTTGTGCCGCTGGCCAAACTGGATGATGTGGTTTTTACCGGCTGGGATATCTTCGAAGACAACGTCTACGAGTCTGCCGCGCATGCCAAGGTGCTGGACGAGAAGACGCTGCTCGAACTGAAGCCGTATCTGGAGACGATCAAGCCGCTGCCGGCGGTCTTCGACCAGTATTACGTCAAGCGCCTCCACGGCACGCACGTAAAGACAGGCAAGAATAAGCGCGATCTGGCCGAGCAGGTGCGGGCCGACATTCAGGCCTTCAAGAAGACCGTGGACCGCGTGGTAATGATCTGGGCCGCGTCGACGGAGATTTTTATCGAGCCGCAGGCGGTTCACCAGAGCATCGAGGCATTTGAAAAGGGGCTGGAAAATAACGACATCGCCATATCGCCGTCGCAGATTTACGCCTACGCGGCACTGACCGAGGGTGTGCCCTTTGCCAACGGCGCGCCGAATCTGACGGTGGACTTTCCGGCGATGGTCGAACTCTCGAAGAAGAATGCCGCGCCAATTTGCGGCAAGGACTTCAAGACCGGCCAAACGATGATGAAGACGGTTCTGGCGCCGGCCTTCAAGGCGCGTATGCTGGGCGTCAGCGGCTGGTTCTCGACCAACATTCTGGGAAACCGCGACGGCGAGGTCCTGGACGATCCGCAATCGTTCAAAACCAAGGAAGAGTCGAAGCTAGGCTCGCTCGACTACATCTTCCAGCCGGAGCTTTACCCAGACCTGTACAAGGATCTCTACCACAAGATTCGGATCAACTACTATCCTCCGCGCGGCGACGAGAAGGAAGCCTGGGACAACATCGACATATTTGGCTGGCTGGGCTACCCGATGCAGATCAAGGTAAACTTCCTCTGCCGCGATTCGATTCTGGCCGCGCCGATTGCGCTGGACCTGGTGCTGTTTTTGGACTTGGCCAAGCGGACGCCGTCGCTGCGCTCCTTAGGCATTCAGGAGTGGTTGAGCTTCTATCTGAAGTCGCCGCAAGCGGCTCCGGGGCTGTATCCCGAGCACGATTTGTTTATCCAGTCGATGAAGCTGAAGAACACATTGCGCCACATCATGGGCGCTGACCTGATCACGCACCTCGGCCTGGAATACTACGACTGAGCACCTGTCACCTTAGTATGTTGTGTTCAGAGGCGTGAGGATGGCTTCACGTTTCGGCGGTAAGGCCGTCCGCCGCTTATAGATCCGGCAACAAAATAGTGACGCTATTCCCATCCATTTCCGCAAATAACGCGGAAATGGATGGACGCCCTGACAGTATTTTCTTGCCGAAGCAATAGGCCGCCCCTGGTTGAGCTTATACCGCGGATCGGCTACCGCCCCTCTGCTTGCACGCCGCGGAGGATCGAAGGCCTTTGGAGCCTGCTTGTTCAAGGTGGGCGCAAGCAGACGAACCCGTCAGCGCGGCCAGGGGCGGCATCCGAGACCCTCCTAACCCTGAAGGAGGTCTATGAACAAGCTCATTTCTACCCAGCAGGCAACGGTATTGTGCGGCATCGATGTCAGCGCCGGCTCTCTGGCGGGGGCTCTGAGTGCTCCGGACGGCAGTTTGACTCAGCGCCAGTTTCCGAACTCAGCCGGCGGGCACAAGGCGCTTCTCGGCTGGCTGGGCAAGCACAACACCTCAGTGCGCGTCTCGCTGGAGGCCACCGGCATTCATTGAACTACTGACAATCTCCATCTGCGGGCCAGGCGTTCACCGGATCTAGAAAGCGCTTGGCTATTGGCGCGTAGGCGTCGATGCGGCGATCGCGCAGAAAGGGCCAGTTACGGCGCGTCGCTTCAATGAGGCTAAGATCGACTTCTGCGATGAGAATCTCTTCTGCTTCGTGCGCGGCCTGAGCAAGGATGCGGCCGAAGGGATCGGCGAGGAAGCTGCCGCCCCAGAACTCGATGCCTGGGCTTGAGGCGCAATTGCCAACGATCTCGCCTTGCGGCAATTTGACTTCGCCATGCTCAAGCCCGACGCGATTGACGCTGGCGACATAGACTCCGTTGGCGATGGCGTGAGAGCGCTGGATAGTCTGCCAGGCTTCATATTGCGCTTTGCCAAACTCGGCCTTTTCGGCGGGATGCCAGCCAATTGCCGTGGGATAAAAAAGTGTCTCGGCGCCTTTAAGGGCGGTAAGTCGAGCGGCCTCGGGGTACCACTGATCCCAGCAGACGAGCGTTCCTACGCGTCCGTGCGCGGTATCGGCGGCTTGAAAGCCCAGATCACCGGGGGCGAAGTAATACTTTTCGTAGTAGAGCGGATCGTCGGGAATGTGCATCTTGCGATAGACGCCGGCGATGGCGCCGTCGGCGTTCAGCGTGACAGCCGTGTTGTGATACAGCCCCGGTGCGCGCCGCTCAAAGAGCGAAGCAATCACCACGACGTGCGCCTCGCGGGCTACCTCTGCCAGCCGCGCCGTCGAAGGCCCGGGAATCGGCTCGGCAAGATCAAAGAGCGCCAGATCCTCGCGCTGGCAGAAGTATTGCGTGCGGAAGAGTTCAGGCAGGCAAACGACGTTCGCGCCAAGCCGCGCCGCCTCGCGGATGCGCGTCAAAGCGGAGACAAAATTCAGCTCCGGATCGGCGCCCATGCGCATTTGCACCAGGCCTACATTGAATTTGCGCGGGTTGGTCACGGATGCAGATCCTCGGAAGGTTGACAGGTTGACAGGTTGACAAGTTAACAAGTTGACAGCCATGCGGCAAGGCCAACTCCATCGCGCGGAATTGGCCTTAATGCGCTGCTGGATGCACGTCTTACTCGTCCAGAATCAGCACAGCGGCGGCAATCGTTGTGGTCCACAAGCCGCGCTTGTCGCCCATCGCCGATTGCGTGATGTTGCTGGTGCGGACGATCTTGTTGGAGATGCGATAAATCTCCTTCTTTTCATCCCAGCTTTTGTCCGGATCGAAGTCTACGTCGAGCGTGGTGGCGAGCATCTCGGCGGCCAGTTCTTCTGCGTACTCGCCTGCCTGTTCCTCGGTTTCGCCAAAGCTGTGGTGCTCGCTGAGGTATCCGTAGGTGTTCTTGTCGGCAGGAATGGCAACGCCGATGCTGGAAACAAGCAGACGATGCGGCTCGCGAGTTGAGTTCTCCGCAATCACGGCGAAAACGACCTCGCCGGGGCTCAGATAGGTGAGGCCTTCCTTGCGCGTGATCATCTTGCAGCGCGGGGGGAAGATGGATGAGACGCGCACCAAGTTCTGCGAGGCGATGCCCGCATCCCGAAGCGCCAGCTCAAAGGAGGTCAAACGCTCCTTGTGTTTGCCTACGCCCTTGGTGAAAAACAGCTTCTTCGGGACCATGCTTTTTCCCAATTTCTATGTGTCCTCCCTGGTTTTGAAGATGGGCGACTAAATACAGCGCACCCGCCTGAGTTTATCTTATCTGGGCGGGTTGGAACAGAGAACGCGCGGATTATTTGCCAATCGTTCATACGGCTGGGCGATCGGATGAGTTCAATGCATGTTACAGTGGAGTGACTTTGCCGGCAATCGCCATTTTTAGAAACCGGCTTTTCTACTTGCTTTCTGATATTCTACGAGGTGCTTACCTATACTGAAAGTCCAAATTCATCTGTGAATTACGAGGCAAACTCATGAAGCAAGGCACGGCCATCATCATTGGAGCAGGCCCCGCCGGGCTGACCGCTGCCATCGAACTGGAGCGGCGCTCCGGCGTGAAGCCGATTGTGATTGAGGCGAGCCAGGAGATCGGCGGAATTTCACGCACCATCCGCTACAAGGGCAACCGGATGGACATAGGCGGGCATCGCTTTTTCTCGAAGTCGGACCGGGTGATGCGCTGGTGGCTGGAGTTGATGCCGGTAGAGGCGACGAGCGGCGCCGAGGGAGAGTTGCGGTACCAGGGACAGCAGCGCGATCTTCCCGCTGCGGAGACGGTGCACGACCCGCGTAAGGAAGACCTGGTGATGCTGGTGCGGCAGCGCAAAAGCCGCATCTATTTTCTGCGCAAGTTTTTCGATTATCCGATCAGCTTGACGGCTGCAACCTTCAGGAATATGGGGCTGACTCGTACGGTTCGCTGCGGCGTGAGTTATATGCGCTCAGCGCTGCTGCCGCAACGCGAGGAGAAATCGCTTGAGGATTTCATTATCAACCGCTTCGGCAAGCAACTATATCTGACTTTTTTCAAGTCGTATACGGAGAAGGTGTGGGGTGTGCCCTGCCATCAGATCAGCGCGGAGTGGGGTGCGCAGCGCATAAAGGGACTCTCGCTGAGGGGCGTGGTGACGCATTTCCTTAAAAAGACATTCGGCCGGAAAAAGTCGGGAGATATTGCTCAGAAGGAGACGGAGACCTCGCTGATCGAGAAGTTTCTCTATCCTAAATTTGGTCCGGGGCAGCTTTGGGAACATGCGGCTGAGTTAGTAAAAGAAGGCGGCGGTGAGATACATTTTGGTATTCATATCGACCGCATCAACTCAGATGGCAATAAGATAGTTTCCGTGGAAGGTGTCGATGACACAGGTAAGCGCGTGAGTTATGCGGGCGAGTACTTCTTCTCTACAATGCCGGTGCGGGATTTGATTCGCGCCATCTCTGCGCCGGTTCCAGCCGATGTGATTGAAGTGAGCGAAGGGCTAATGTATCGCGACTTTATTACGGTGGGGCTGCTGGCCAGCAAGCTTTCAGTAAAGGAAAAGGACGGCTCGCCGCTCAAGGATAACTGGATTTATATTCAGGAGCCCGATGTGGTGGTGGGGCGGCTGCAAATCTTCAATAACTGGAGCCCGTGGCTGGTGGGAAGCGCGGATAAGGTCTGGATTGGGTTGGAGTATTTCTGTAACGAGACTGACACCTTGTGGAAGCTCAGTGACGAGGAGATGGCGAAGTTTGCGATTGCCGAGATTGCGAAGATTGGGATTCTGAAGGCCGAGGATGTGGTGGATTCGCACGTGGTGCATGTTCCCAAGACTTATCCGGCGTATTTCGGCAGTTATGATCGCTTCGATGTTGTCCGCAATTATACCGACAAGCTTGAGAATTTATTTCTGGTGGGCCGGAATGGAATGCATAAGTACAACAATCAGGATCACTCGATGCTGACGGCGATGACGGCTGTCGAAAACATCGTCAACGGAATAACGACCAAAGACAATATCTGGGCGATCAATACCGAGATGGAGTACCACGAGGAGAAGGCGGAGAAGTAGATTTCGTAACACGTTCGGATGGGATGAACTGCAAATCTATAAACAGCCGCAGGTTCATCGACTCCGCTGCGCTTCGCTCAGGATGACAAATTTGTTTAGATCAGGATTCCAAAAGCGGGTTGACCCAGCGCAGCCCAGGGAACCGTGCAAAGTCGCGATCATTCGTATACAAGACACCGCCGTACTCTATCGTCGTTGCCGCCAAGGCCGCGTCAGTTGTGAGCTTTCCCCGCACATCGCCCACCACTAGCATCTCCCGGAAGAGCCTCCAGTACGCTTCGCCGGGGGGCATAATTCGCACATGGGGCATTTCCAGCCACTGGTCTACGATGGCCAGTGCATCTTCCATGGAGAAGCGCTCCCCAAATACACCGGGATAAGTCAGGATGCGAAGGAATGCGGAAATAGTCTGCCAAGGCAAACCGATAATCTCATCGCCGGAGAAGACCTCATTGACCCACGCCATAGCCTTCTTGTGCTCTTTGCAGGTCGTGTCGTAGGCGTAGATGAGTAGGTTGACATCAAGAACGATCATCGGTGCATCGGGCCTTCCAGCGCTTCAATCAGGTCTTCCACTTTTTGATAGCGTGTTCCCAAGCCCGTGTTCATGGCGATGGGGGTAACGACAAATGTCTTCTTCGGTCCCGCATTGCCGTGTGAATTTAGACCACGGCGCAGCAGGGTATTGACCGTCCGCTTGAGCGAATCGCCCGAGCGCCGCCGCTCCTGTTCCACGAGCACGGCAATGTCGTCGTCGATGGTGAGAGTGGTCCGCACATCATGATGCTAATCTAGAAGGCATCATGATGTCAAAAGGAGCTAATCGGACCGCCATTGCCACGCGCGATTTGCAGGTGGTAGCCTCTAACTGACTGCATGTGAGGAGGATCACGAAAAACTGATGCAAGCTTCCTATAACGGACTGAATTTGCCGCAAGACGGGCAGGCTATCGGCTATACAAACGGGCAGATTGAGACGCCCAATCATCCCATCATTCCATTTATTGAGGGCGACGGCACGGGGCGGGACATCTGGAAGGCCTCGCAGCGGGTCTTTGACGCGGCCGTCGAGAAGGCTTACGGGGGCAAGCGGGCGATTCGCTGGTTTGAGATATTCGCCGGCGAAAAGGCCTTTCGCCAGTTCGGCGAGTGGCTGCCGGAGGACTCGGTGGCTGCGGCGCGGGATCTGCGCGTCTCGATCAAAGGGCCGCTGACGACGCCGGTGGGCGGCGGAATCCGTTCGCTGAATGTGGCTCTGCGGCAGCTTTTGGACCTCTATGCCTGCGTACGGCCGGTGAAGTATTACCAGGGCGTGCCAAGCCCGGTGAAGCACCCGGAACGCGTGGATATTGTGATCTTCCGCGAGAATACCGAGGATGTGTATGCGGGAATCGAGTTCAAAGAGGGCTCGGCGGACGCGGCAAGGCTGATTGATTTTCTGAACAACGATCTGCTCGCGAAGACGAAGAAAAAGGTGCGCGCGGACTCGGGCGTGGGCATCAAGCCGATTTCGATCTTCGGCTCCAAGCGCCTGGTGCGCTACGCCATCCGGCACGCGCTGGAGACGGGGCGCAAGACCGTCACGCTGGTGCATAAAGGCAACATCCAGAAATTCACCGAAGGCGCCTTCCGCGAATGGGGGTACGAGGTTGCGACAGAGGAGTTTCGCGAGCAGACGGTGACCGAACGCGAGAGTTGGATTCTGGGCAATCAGGATGCGAACCCTTCGCTGACAGTGGAGCAGAATGCGGCGCTGATTGAGCCGGGGCTTGAGATGGCTAACGCGGCTTATCAGCAGGCGGTCTTCGCTGAGGTTAACGGGGTGCTGGAGGCGATTGGCAAGACGCACGGCAACGGCGCGTGGAAGCAGAAGGTGCTGATCAACGATCGCATTGCCGACTCGATCTTTCAGCAGATCATTATCCGGCCGGAGGATTACAGCGTGCTGGCAACGACGAATCTCAACGGCGACTATATCTCCGACGCGGCGGCGGCGCAGGTTGGGGGCCTCGGGATTGCGCCGGGCGCGAATATAGGCGACGGCTTTGCGGTCTTTGAGGCCACGCACGGAACCGCTCCCAAGTACGCTGACAAGGACATGATCAATCCCGGCTCTGTGATTCTTTCCGGCGTGATGCTGCTGGAGTATATCGGCTGGAAGGAAGCGGCGAAGCTGATTGAGGAGTCGCTGGAGAAGACGATTCTGCAAAAGTTTGTGACGTATGATTTTGAGCGGCAGACGGCGGGGGCAACGAAGGTCGGTACTGGCGAGTTTGCTACACGGATTATTGGCAATATGTAAGGGCAGTTTTCAGTCTTCAGTTGTCAGTTACCGGGTTTGACTGACAACTGAAGACTGACAAGTGACAACTAGATTTTTCAGTCCCCAAGGAGGAAGTAAATGCGCAAGAAGGTAAGTATTATCGGCGCCGGCAATGTAGGCTCGACGGCGGCGCACTGGCTGATGGCCAAGGAATTGGCAGATGTGGTGATGATCGATGTGGTGGAGGGCGTGCCGCAGGGCAAGGCGCTGGACCTGCGTCAGGCGCTTCCGATTGAGAGATCGGACGTTCATATCACGGGCTCGAATAATTACGCCGACACGGCCAACAGCGATATTGTGATCATTACCGCCGGCCTGCCGCGCAAGCCCGGAATGAGCCGCGACGACCTGCTGCACACCAACTACAAGATCATGACCGACGTGGTCAAGAATGTGGTCGCCTATTCGCCGGAGTCGGTTCTGATTGTAGTTTCAAACCCGCTGGATGCGATGGTGCAGGCTGCCTACAAGCTCTCAGGCTTCAATCGCGAGCGGGTGATCGGCATGGCGGGGATTCTGGATTCAGGGCGCTTCAAGAGCTTCATTGCCGAGGAGTTGCAGGTGAGCGTGGAGAATATGAGCTGCCTGGTTCTAGGCGGCCACGGCGATATGATGGTCCCGCTTGTTCGCTATACGACGGTCGCTTCGATTCCGATTACCGAACTGCTCTCCAAAGAGAAGATCGACGCGATCGTCCAGCGCACTCGCGATGGCGGCGGCGAGATTGTGCGGTACCTGAAGACCGGCAGCGCATATTATGCGCCTTCGGCCGCGGCCGTCGAGATGGCTGAGGCTATTCTGAAGGACAAGAAAAAAATTCTTCCCTGCGCGGCTTTCTTGCAGGGCGAGTATGGCGTCGATGGTTACTACATGGGGGTGCTTTGCAAGCTGGGCGCGGCGGGGCTGGAACAGATTGTTGAGATCAAACTTGACGACGAGGAACGCGCCGCTTTTATGAAGAGCGCCGCGGGGGTGAAGGAACTCTGCGATGTGATTGGCGTTTGAGTGTCGTGCCGTAACGCGCGGATGGTTTTTTCTTGACAGGAGGCAGATCGAAGAGCGACGGTGGTAGCGTTGTTTTTGCCTATATTTTTGGATAGCGAATCCAGAATCGAGGCTGGAGGGTCTTATGGGCGCGATGTCCACGTTAAAGGCAGTGATGAGGTTTGCCAAGCCGGCGGACCTGATTGCATTTGTGGTCTGTGCGGTGATTGGGTACTTTGTGGGCTCGCTGCTGCCGGAGGGTTCATGGGCAGTCTACACTTCCATCCTTGTTTTTTATCACCTGTTTCTGGCTTGGCTGGTGGTCGACTCAGGACGCGATCATGGCTTCTCGATGCCGGTGGGTTCAACAGTCGCGACGCATCTGGCTTGCCTGGCAATTGTCATTGCTTACGCGGCGGCGCATAGTGTAATTCCGCTCTTTGGGCTGCTCCGTTATGGCGTTGCCGCCCTGGCTCTGTTTGAGCGCAATTGGCTCTTCAGCGATGGCCGGGAGAGGATCCCAAAGGCGAAAGTGATGGTTGCGCCGGTCTCGGCCGAGGCTGCGGCAAGGGTTGAAGAGGCTTCGGCCGAGGATTACGATGCCTGGATGGCGCACCTGGCGCAAAGGAATTCGCTGACTCGGAAGCCGGGCGTTACGATTCAGCAAGAATACGAGCAGTGGATGATGGCGCGGGCCAAGAGCAGGGCCAAGGTTTAAGGGGCGCCGGGCAGAGTGGCGGGAATATCGATGGAGACGAGCGTGCCGCGGCCAGGATTGCTTACTACGCTGAAGCTCGCCTGGTTGCCGTAGAGAACATCGAGGCGTTCCTGCACATTTTTCATGCCAATGCCGGCGCCGTTGCGGCGAAGGGCAGAAGTTGGCCGGTTGCCCATGCCGACGCCATCGTCGGCTACCTCGATGCGAACGCGATCCCCATTCAGTTGGCTGCGCAGTGTGACGGTGCCGCCTTTAAGGCGCGGTTCCAAGCCGTGCTTGATGCTGTTTTCAATGAGCGGCTGCAATAGAATGCTGGGCACCATGACATCCAGGGTTCGCGGGTCGATCTCTTTTTTCACGCGCAGCTTGTCTACGCCGAAGCGGACGACTTCGATGTCAAGATAATCGTCGGTAAATTTCAACTCATCGCTGAGCGGCACATAGCTGTCGTGGTCCTTGAGCAGCGCGCGGAGAATGTTGGCCAGCTTCACGGTCATCTCGCGGGCGAGCTCGGGCTTGATGCGCACCAGCGATGCGATTGAATTGAGAGTGTTGAAGAGAAAGTGGGGATTGATCTGGCGCTGCAAGGCGTCGAGGCGGGCTTCAAGAAGCAAGCGCTTCTGCTCTTCGAGTTTGATTTCCAGGCGCATCGCATTCCATACCTTGAGCGCGACGCCGACGTTGATGGGCGCGCTGAGAGCCACCATCGCCTGAAGCCACCATTGGCCGGAGAGCAGGGCAAAGAGCCTGTGCGGATGGGCATGGGCGATCCAGTCGCGGAAGGCCTCCATGGCTGCGATAAGAAAGAGCATGAGAAACTGGCGGTCTACGCGCGGTTGGCGCAGGTTGCGGCGAATCCAGCGGTAGAGGCTGAGGTCGATAAAGGGCGTGAAGGACCAGATCTCATCCTGCTCGACGGAGCGGCCGAGCAGGCCCGCCGCCAAACCTAGCGTGACGTTGAAGGGCAGGGCGAGAAACTCATGGTGAAAGAGCGCCGGAATGGCGAGAACTGCGCCGCCGAGCATGGCCCACTCCGGCCCGATGAGCAGGCCGATGAGAACCACCATTTCGAAGGAGATGTCGGCGGCCAGAAAGTTTGCGACTGCAATGCGAATCCAGACGCCGATGGTTAGCGGAACGAGAAAAAAGGCCAGCAGGGCGAGAGTCTGGCGACGGCGGCGCTGCTCGGCGAAGAAGAGCCGCCGGAAGGTGGTGACTCGCGCCAGGACGCTGGCGACCGAGGCCACCACGCCCAGCTTGATCATCAGTGTGATCAGAATGAGATTGTCGGTCACCCCATCACTTTACAGCGCGGCGCGGGGGGAGGGCCAGTTGAGTTATTTGGCCAGCGGAACACGCAGGTCGCCGCCGGTCATCTCCTTGGGCAGGCCGAGCGAAAGAATATTCAGAAGTGTCGGCGAGATGTCGCGCAGGGAGCCGTCGGGGCGCAGACGATAGCGCGGAGCTTCCTCTGCGACATAGATCATCGGGACAGGGTTGGTGGTGTGCGCGGTGTGCGGGTTGCCGGTGACCAGGTCAACCATCTGCTCGGCGTTGCCGTGATCGGCGGTGATGAGCCAGCTTCCGTTCTTTTCGCGGATGGATTTGTAGACGCGGCCCAGTTGCGCGTCGATGGCCTCGATGGCGCGGATGGTGGGCTCAAGTTTGCCGGAGTGGCCAACCATGTCGGCGTTGGCGAAGTTGGCGACAACTAGATCAAAAGTGGTGTCTTCGATGGCCTTCACAATGGCGTCGCCGATGGCCTCGGCCTTCATCTCTGGCGCCAGGTCATACGTGGCGACTTTGAGCGAGGGAATCAGTACGCGATCTTCACCGGGGAAGGGCGTCTCAATGCCGCCATTGAAAAAGTAAGTGACGTGCGCGAATTTTTCCGTCTCGGCAACGCGCAAATTGCGCAGGTGGTGCGCGGCAAGTACGTTGGCGAGAATGTTATCGAGCGACTCGGGGGGAATGACGACCGGCAGATCGTAGAGCTTGTCGTACTGCGTCATGCAAAGGTAGTAGAGATTCTTGGGAATCTCAGAGCGGGGAATGGTGGCGTCGAGCGACTCCCAGCCGTCCAGGTCGCGGCCGCCGTGCTTGTTGAGGCCGCTCTCGCGGGTGAGGACGCGGGTGATTTCGCGGGCGCGGTCGGCGCGGAAGTTGAAGTTGATGCAAACATCTTCATCGCGAATCTGGCCGACGGGCTTGCCGGCGGCATCGACGACGACAAAGGGAATCAGAAACTCGTCGGTGATGCCGTTGTTGTAATTCTCCTTGATGCGGGCGACGGCGTTGGGGTAAGCGCCGCCCTCGGCCTTGCCATTGACCATGGCGTCAAAGGCCTTGCGCTCACGCTCCCAGCGCTTGTCCCGGTCCATGGCGTAGTAGCGGCCATTGATGGTGGCAACCTTGCCGACGCCGTACTCGCGCATCTTCTGCTCGAGCTGGGCAACGTACTCCGCGCCGGAGTTGGGCGGCGTGTCGCGGCCATCCATGAAGGCATGGACGAAGACGCGCTGAAGGCCGTACTCGCGCGCGGTGCGCAGCAGGGCGTAGAGGTGCTCCTGGTGGGAGTGGACGCCGCCGTCAGAGAGCAGGCCGAAGAGATGAAGCTGGCGGCCGCCCTCTTGCGCGCGGCGCATGGCTTGCGCGATGGCCGGATCTTTTTGAAAAGCGCCCGAGGCGATGAGGGCTTCAATGCGCGTGATGTCCATCTGCACAATGCGGCCCGCGCCAATGTTGAGGTGGCCGACTTCGCTGTTGCCCATCTGCCCGTCAGGCAGGCCGACAAAGTGATCCGAGGCCTGGATCAGCGTGTTGGGGAACTCGCGCAGCAGCTTGTCGTAGGTGGGCTTGCGAGCAAGCGCAATAGCGTTGTTGGCGGTTTCGGCGCGGTAACCCCATCCGTCGAGGATGGTCAGTACGAGGGGACGCTTGAATGTGGACACGTAGAAAGGCACCTCAGAACAGGATCTGCATACGCAATATAAGGATAAACTGTCGCCCTTCACAATGCCGAATGCGGGCAGTCAAACGTCGTCAAAGGCTATTCAGAATCTGTATTGTGTGTTGATTACCATGGAATTTCAATATCAGGACGACGCTTGCTGATCTCATCCATGAGCGTAGCGATATCTTCGGAGCGAAAGTGGTGGAAAGAAATCTCAATATAGTCTTTACGTTTGTTATGTCCACGAATCACAATCCTTTTAAATTTACGAAACGGTGAATTTCGAGAAGTGTTATATCCTGATACATATTGCACCGAGGTAATCTCAGTAAACGGTATCGTATTCCTTCGCAAATCCACTCCCATTTTTATCCCATTCTCATTCCAATAAATCCGATAGGTGCTCATGATCCCAAAAACAAGAATTCCGCCGAATGGTAAAATACATAGACTCAATAAAAATCCCTCCTGATCATTGGCAATAAAGCTTTGAATGCACATGAATACGGAGAGGGCACCGAAGATTACAAAAAGAAAAGTATATGGACTTAACTTCTTCCTCAAGCGAACAGTTGATCTTTGAATCTGAATCATTGATTGGCCTCAAAGAAGTTTACGCTACCGCAAATCCTGATGACAATCTTTTTTCTTACCGGCAGGATTCTCCTCTATGCGCGGAGGCAGCACGCTGTTGTACAGGTCCAATCGAGTCCGCCTCCGCTACAGGTGTCGCGTGTGCTTAGTCGTTGTAGTTGAGGCTTTCCAGCCCCAGGAACACCGCGCCCCCGCCCAGCTCTTCTTCGATGCGGAGAAGCTGGTTGTACTTGGCGATGCGGTCGGTGCGGCTGACCGAGCCGGTCTTGATCTGGCCTACGCCGGTGGCTACGGCTAAATCGGCAATAAAGGTGTCTTCGCTCTCGCCGGAGCGGTGCGACATGACTGAGGTGTAGCCGTAGCGGCGGCCCAGGTCGATGGCTTCCAGAGTCTCCGTGAGCGTGCCGATCTGGTTGACCTTGATCAGAATGGAGTTGGCCACGCCCTCTTCAATTCCGCGCTGGAGGCGCTTGACGTTGGTGACAAAGAGATCGTCGCCAACCAGTTGAATGCGGCTGCCGAGCTTGTCGGTGAGCAGCTTCCAGCCTTCCCAGTCGTCTTCGGCAAGGCCGTCTTCCAGAGAGACGATGGGATACTGGCGGCTCCAGTTGTCCCAGAAAGCGACCATCTCTTCACTGGAGAGCTCACGCTTGTCGCTCTTCTTGAAGACGTACTTCTGCTTGTCCTTGTCATAGAACTCGCTGGTAGCGGGATCGAGAGCGATCGAGATCTGCTCACCGGGCTTGTAGCCGGCGGTCTCAATGGCTTCAAGGATCAGCTCGATGGCCTCGTCGTTGGATTTGAGCGAGGGAGCAAAGCCGCCTTCGTCGCCGACGGCGGTGTTGTAGCCCTTCTTTTTGAGGACGCTCTTGAGGGTGTGGAAGGTCTCGGCGGACCAGCGCAGGGCATCGGAGAAGCGCTCGGCGCCGACCGGCATGATCATGAACTCCTGGAAGTCCACGTTGGAGTCGGCGTGGGCTCCGCCATTGAGGACGTTGAGCATGGGCGTGGGCAGAATGGATGCGTTGACTCCGCCCAAGTAGCGATAGAGCGGGACTTCAAGGGTCTGCGCGACGGCGCGGGCGCTGGCCAGAGATACGGCCAGAATGGCGTTTGCGCCGAGCTTGGATTTGTTGGGAGTGCCGTCCAGGGCGATCATGGTTTGATCGATGAGGCGCTGGTTGGCGGCGTCCATGCCTTCAAGCTCAGGGGCGATGACGGACTCGACATTGGCGACGGCCTGAAGGACGCCCTTGCCCATGTAAACGCTCTTGTCGCCGTCGCGCAGTTCAACGGCCTCATGTTCGCCGGTGGAAGCGCCCGAAGGCACGATGGCGCGGCCGAGTGCGCCGCTTTCCAGGATAACGTCGGCTTCCACGGTGGGATTGCCGCGGGAGTCGAGAACTTCACGGGCGCGAATGGCAACGATCTCAGTCATATCTGTCCTCATGATGCGGTGCTGCAAACGGTCATTGAGTTTGGGACGGCGGTCAACGGCAAGCGATTCGCCGGCGGCGCTTCGAATTGTGCTCAGAAGCTGCGGCACGCTTGCTATTCCTCTCCGTCCAACGGGAAAGTGGGTGATCTTCCTTATGGATTCTAGCAAATTAAAGAGGAGAGCGGGTTTTTGGGTTATGAACACTGCGCTTTGCGGGCGGGGTTGGCGTTTTTGATTCGTGCCGCGAAAGGCACGAGTGCGGCAAATTGAACAGCCGTGGGACGGCGTCTCGGGGTAGGCTTGAATTGGGTGTGATGAGTACGGCTGCTGGGCTGGTCTGGAAGCGGGAAAACTCATCGCGAGGCACTTCTCGAAGGCTTTGCAACAAGGGCACGACTTTAGTCGGGCCGATAAGGCCAATCATATCAACGTTGGGCTTTAGCCCCTGCTAAGCTCAATCGCGATTGCAACCTCGAATAGCGCATTTTCCATAGCCTCTGGAGCCGTGATGGACCACCTGTTATGGGGTAGATGGAGCTTGCGCGCCACGAGGTTCTTGGAGATTCGCCCGTGCGCGGGAGAAACAAGGAGAGTGGAATGAACAGGCCGATTCTAGTGAGCGCGTTTCTGCTGATGTCCACTGCGGCTCTGGGAGCGCAGCAGGCAAGCCCTTACGAGGGAACCTCCAACCCGCCTCCGGATGACACGATTGTGACCTCGGGCCGAGCGCAGGCCAAGCCGCCTGCGGGGCGGCGCATCGAGAACGCTCCGACGCAGGATCAGGCCCAGCCGGCAGGGCAACCTGCAACGGGGCAGGCGGCGGTCCAAGCCAACCAAGCCGCCCATGTTTCTGGTGCGCCGGACCCGGACGGCGATATTGTGATGGTTGCGCCTAGGCCAACGGATCCGGCATTGACGACGCGGAGCCGGTCGGCGGACCCGGATGGAGACATTGTGCATCCGGAGGCGGCGCGGCCGGGCGAATTGCCTGAAGGCGCGACGATTCGCGTCGAACTGCTGGATCGGCTATCGACGGTGAGCAGCGAGCGGGGCGACCCATTCCGGAGCAAAGTGGCGTCGGATGTCTTTCAGGGCGATCAGGTTCTGATTCCCGCGGGAACGGAGATTGACGGTCGCGTGGCGGAGGTTTCAAGCGGGCACCCGGGCGGTCGGGGATCGATGCGGCTGCGTCCGGAGACGATGATTCTGCCGGACGGGACTAAGTACCAACTGCGCGCGGACCTGAGCGGGACGCCGGGAGCGCGGTCCAAGGTGGGTGCCGAGGGCGACGTGCTGCCTGCTTCGCGGATGAAACGGGACAGCGTGGAGTATGGCGGCGCGGTGGGCGCGGGTGTGACAACGGGCGCGATTGTGGGCGGACCGGTGGGCGCTGTGACGGGCGGGCTGATTGGCGCCGGGGTGGTAACGGCGCATCTGCTGGTGAGCCATCCGCAGGCGACGCTGGAGAGCGGGACGGTGCTGATTTTTACACTGTCGGAACCGCTTCAGATGACGCCGGCTTCAACTCACGGAAACTGACCGCCTTCGCCACCTGCGGTGGGGCAGACGGCGTTTGCGCGCCATAAAATTCGTCGTATCCTGGCGCCTGCGGTGGGGCGGACGCTCGCTACACGCTCGCGGAAGAGTTGTGGTCTCCCAGTGCCCTGAGCCCAATGTCCGTATCATCCTACAGACGGCAATTGCACACCGTCATCCGTGGCCTGCATCGAGATTTAGAGCCTCTGAAACTTCTTGCTTTGTAATCAGGGCCAGACTTCACAGGCTGCGGAAAAACTCAATTCAGTGAAGGGTACGGGCTTTACAGGCTGCGGAAAAACTCAATTCAGTGAAGGGTACGGGCTTTAGCCCGTACATAAACCCTGCATTATCAACGCTGGCTTTAGCCACCGAGGGAATTATCAGCCATTTCTGTCGTTAAACCAGCCCTTTTTCCGCAGCCCGTTTAGCCCCTGCTACGCTCAATTGCGATTGCAACCCCCGAATAGCCCTTCTCCGCAGCCCTTTCAGCCCCCGCAAAAATGCCGGTTGCCCCATCCTTCGCTTTTTTCTACCGAAGGCTGGGAATCCACTATCTCCGCCGCCTGACATTCTCACCTGGCTTTTTGCGGATCATTATCCCCTCCAAGCGCAGAATCGATAAAAGCGGTAAAAATCCACCGTGGGAGCATCCAACATGACCAGCGCCATCCAACCCGCCTCGCAGTCCGCCGCAGTCCCCAACCCCAGTAAAACCGAAGAAAAAGGATAATAAATTCTTCGTTTCTTCGCCTAACATCCAACCGCAAAAGTTAACATACCTCTTATCAATCAGATAGCCAAAAACAAATCGCTGTTTCTTCGGTTATTCTTCTCGCAATCTTCGCTTTTAGCGTACCTGTAAAAAGTTAACATGCTTATTATCAATTAGATAGACGAGATAAAACGTATTTTTCTTGATTTTTAGATTCCCTTTCTCTTCGCTAGAGTCAGTTATATCATTCATTCAAAATGTTTTATTAGTCGATTTATTGTTCGCTATACCTTCGCTTTTTCCAAATTTCACCCTCTTCAGTCAGAATCCTCTTCGCCAGGTGCCGGGAGCCGGGAGCCGGGTGCCAAGTGCCGGAATATCTCAACTCTCCGGCGAGCGAACAGCGAGCGCCTGCCCCACCGCAGGTGGCGCAGGTGGCGCAGGTGGCAAAATGTGGTTGCCTTGACGGGGGTGATGTGGAACACGAATAATGAATCAAATTCAGGCCAGGCTTTGTGGTTGCGTCTCCGAAGCCGCTGTCGCATGTTCTCTGAGAGTTTGTATATCCAAGAGTTTAGGAGCTGAGACCGTTATGGCAACTGCTCAACAGTCTGTTAAGCCGATAGTCCGGCCGGGTGTGCCGCCGCTGCGTGCCGGCGAGGGATCGTCGTATCTGTGGCGCAAGCTGCACTCGCTGCTGGGGATTGTGCCGCTGGGGGCCTTTCTGCTGGAGCATCTGCTATCGAATTTCGAGGCGCTGAAGGGGCCGATCGCATACGGGGAACAGGTCAGGTTTCTGAACAGCTTGCCGCTGGTGCGAGTGCTGGAGTGGGTCTTTATCTTTCTGCCGATCCTTTATCACGCCGGGTACGGGGTTTGGATCTGGCTGCGCGGCAAGTCGAACATTGTGTACTATCCGTGGGCAGGGAACTGGCTCTACGTCGCGCAGCGCTACACCGGCTTGATTGCCTTTGCGTACATCTTGCAGCATGTGATTCGGCAACGGTTTTTGGGGGTGAGTTTGCCGGAGCATCCGATGGCGGCCTTTGCCAAGGTGCAGGCGGAGTTGGCGAATCCGTGGATGCTGGCTGTATATATAGTTGCGATGGTGGCGATCTGCTGGCATTTTTCTTACGGGGTTTGGCTGTTTGCGGCCAAGTGGGGAATTACGACCGGGACGACGGCGCGGAGGCGGTTTGGGTGGGTTTGCCTGGCGCTGGGCGTGGGGTTGGCGGTGATGGGGCTGGCTAGTATTTGGGCGTTTGTGGGGAGTACAGCTATTAGCTTTTAGCTGTTAGCTTTTAGCTTCTAGCTTTCAGCTTTGAAGTCGCCTTGTCAGGAGATTTGACGAATCGGGGATTGTTGCAGGGGCTAAAGGCCGGGTTCATTTGTAGCTTTATCGGCACGACTGAAGTCGTGCCCTGACACAAAGCTGGCTTTTAAAAGAGGATGATTCTGCTAGCAGCCGGCTATTAGCTAAAAGCTAAAAGCTAAAAGCTAGCAGCTATCCGAAAGGAAGAAGTTCATGGCAGCACCCAGAATCATCGTGGTTGGCGGAGGACTGGCCGGACTCGCCGCGGTCATCAAGATTGCCGAGGCGGGCGGGTCGGTGGATCTGTTTTCGATTGTGCCGGTGAAACGGTCGCATTCGGTTTGCGCACAAGGCGGGATCAACGCGGCGAAGAATCTGAAGGGCGAGGGCGACACTACCGACAAGCATTTCGACGACACGATCTATGGCGGCGACTTCTTGGCCAACCAGACGCCGGTGAAGTTGATGTGCGAGGCCGGGCCGGCAATCATCGACCTGCTGGACCGGATGGGCGTGCCCTTCAACCGGACGCCGGAGGGGCTGCTGGACTTCCGTCGCTTTGGCGGCACGCTCTACAATCGGACGGCCTTTGCGGGCGCGACGACGGGGCAGCAACTGCTGTATGCGCTCGATGAGCAGGTGCGGCGGTACGAATCTGAGGGCAAGGTAAAGAAGTACGAGGGCTGGGAGTTTCTGTCGGCAGTGGTGGATGGAAAGGGCGTGGCGCGGGGGATTACGGCGCTGGACCTGCGTACGATGGAACTGCGCGGCTTTCCGGCCGACGCGGTGATTCTGGCCACGGGCGGGATTGGGGCGCTCTTTGGCAAAAGCACGAACTCGGTGGTCTGCACGGGGTCGGCGCAATCGGCGGTCTATCAGCAGGGCGTGCAGTACGCAAATGGCGAGTTCATCCAGGTGCATCCGACGTGCATACCGGGCGAGGACAAGCTGCGGCTGATGTCGGAGTCGGCGCGGGGCGAGGGTGGGCGCGTGTGGGTTCCGCGCAAGGCCGGCGACAAACGGCCGGTGAAGCAGATTCCCGAGACGGAGCGCTACTACTTTCTGGAAGAGTGGTATCCGAAGTATGGCAACCTGGTGCCGCGCGATATTGCCACGCGCGCTATTCATAAGGTGGTTTACGAGGAGGGCCTGGGCCTGGATGGGCAGCCGATGGTCTACCTCGATCTCTCGCACATAGACCGGGCGACGCTGGACCGCAAACTGGGCGGGATTCTGGATATTTACGAGAAGTTTGTGGGCGACGATCCGCACGATGTTCCGATGAAGATTTTTCCGGGAATGCATTACACGATGGGCGGATTGTGGGTGGATTTCAACCAGATGACGAATGTGGCGGGGATCTTTGCCGCGGGCGAGTGCGAGTATCAGTACCACGGCGCGAATCGGCTAGGCGCGAATTCGCTGCTGAGTTGTATCTTTGGCGGCTTCAGGGCGGGGCCAAATGCGCTGGAGTATGCGAAGAACCTGGCAGCGCAGGAGGGCGACGGCGGTCATGCGCGCGAATTAGTGAGGCAGGCGGCGATCAATACGGGGTTACTCAATAATAACGGCAAGGAAAATCCCTTCAAGCTATGGCGCGAGCTGGGCCAGACAATGACCGAGCACGCGACGGTGATCCGCTATAACAAAGGCCTGCAACAGGCCGATGAGAAGATAGTGGAGCTGATTGACCGCTACAGGAATGTGAACCTGAGCGACCGCAGCCAGTGGGCGAATACGAGCTTTGCCTTTGCGCGGCAGTTGCGGAATATGCTGGAGCTGGCGCGGGTGGTGGTGCAGGGAGCGCTGCGGCGGGATGAGTCGCGCGGGGCGCATTACAAGCCGGATTTTCCGGAGCGCAACGACGAAGAGTTTTTGCGGACGACCAAGGCGAGCTTTACCGGCGCGCTGGCGGGACCGCGCTTTGAGTTTGAAGAAGTGGATACGCAGTTCATCAAACCGCGTCCGCGGCGCTACGATGCGGCGAAATAAGGGAGGCTGACCGATGGCAACAAAGACGGTGAAGTTTGAAATCAAGCGTCAGGCCAGCCCCGATGCTCCAGCGGTGTGGGAGAACTTTGCGATCGAGTGGCGGCCAGGGATGAATGTGATTTCGGCGATGATGGAGATTGCCGCCAATCCTGTGACGGCCGATGGGAAGGCGACGACGCCGATTACCTACGACTCGAATTGTTTGGAGGAGATCTGCGGCTCGTGCGCGATGCGCATCAACGGCAAGGCGCGGATGGCCTGCTCGGCGCTGGTGGACAATCTGGAGCAGCCGATCCGCGTGGAGCCGCTGACGAAGTTTCCGCTGGTGCGGGATTTGCAGGTGGACCGGTCGGTTCTCTTCGAGAATTTGAAGGCGGTGAAGGCGTGGGTTCCGATCGATGGAACGTACGACCTGGGCGCTGGGCCGAGGGTTTTTCCGCAGGAGCAGGAGGCGAATTATCCGCTCTCGAACTGCATCAGTTGCACGTGCTGCATGGAGGTCTGCCCGCAGTTCAATGAGGAAACGGGCTTTGTGGGCGCGGCGACAATTGCGCAGGTGAAGCTGTTCAATAATCATCCGACGGGGAAGGTTCTGGCCGAGGAGCGGCTGCGGGCGCTGGCCGGCGACGGCGGGATTCAGGAGTGCGGCTTTGCGCAGAATTGCGTGGAGGTGTGCCCGAAGAGATTGCCGCTGACGAACGCGATTTCAAGCATTGGGCGGGATGTGCTGGTGCAGAAGGCCAAGGATTTTCTGGGTCGGTGACCACCTGCGGTGGGGCAGACGCTCACTATTCGTTCGCATAAAGAGTTGTGGTATCCCACCCATTCCGCAAAGAACTCGGAATGGATGGGCACGCAGTATGTTGGCTAGCGGCGAGCCATTAGCAGCATGATTATGAAGAGAGCTACAGGCGCGAGAATCAGCGCGGCGTAGAGGAGCAGCTTGCGGCTGTGGAGCATGAATCGGCCGCGCAGAGTGGGACGGCGGGTGCCTTCTTCTACGCCGACTTGCTCTTGGTGTGTGAGTTCCCAGGCCATCTCGCTGGCGGTTGCGTAGCGGTGGCGAGGATCGCGTTCCAGAGCGCGATAGAGAATCTCCTGCAACTGGGCGGAGACCTCGGGGCGCAGCTTGCGGACGGGCTTCGGGTCGTTCAAGAGGCGCTCATTCATGACTGCCAGCGGATTGGGTCCGCTGAAGGGCGTCTGGCCGGCGAGCATCTCATAAAATATGGTGCCCAGGGCGTAGATGTCGCTGCGCTGGTCGCCGCGCTGGCCCTTGACCTGCTCGGGCGAGATGTAGTCTGGCGTGCCGAGCATGGAAGCGGGGCCGGCGTAGGTGAGGCGGCGCGTATCCTCCTTCATGGCGATTCCAAAGTCGATGAGCTTGATGCGGTCTTCTGCATCGACCATGATGTTTTCCGGCTTGAGGTCGCGGTGCACAACGCCATGCTTGTGCATGTAGTCGAGAGCGTCGCAGATGGCGAGGGTGAGATTGATGGCGCGATCAATGGGAAGGCTGCCACTTTTGCCGAGGATGGAGCGAAGCAGTTTTCCGTCAACCCACTCGATGACCATGTAGACCTGACTGCGCTCTTCGCCATCGTAGGTCTTGACGATGCCGGGGTGATCTAGTTCCTGGCCGATCTGCTGCTCCCGCTTGAAGCGCTCGATGAGGATGGGGTCGGCCTCCATCTCGGCATGGGGAACTTTGATGGCCACCTGCCTGCCGTTTTTGAGGTCAGTTGCCCTAAAAAGCGTCGACATGCCGCTGTGGGCGACGGTCGCGTCGAGGCGATAGTGGTCGAGGGTATCTCCGGCTTCCAGTGTGGTCATCAGTTCACATAGCATAACAATTCACCCCTCCAGTTGATGTTTTCACGAAATTCGTAAGAAAACCCTCAAGACTGCGCAGTGAAAATGCGAGGAGAGAAGGGCGATTTTTGATCTTGTACGATTGCATTGCGGCAATACCCGTGAAGAACAACCAAAAGTCCACTTTGACTTTGCTCAGTGCAGGCTTTCGATTCTGCTGCGCTCCGCTCAGGATGGCAGGCTTGCAGCAATACTATTTTGAATTCAATTGGTGCAGTTGAAGCCGCGCACAAAAGAAACAAACTTGGACCAGGAGGTCCGCGCTAGATCCGGCCAGGAGGCCCGCGCCATATTTGCGTGAAGACGGGCTATTGAACCGATAAGTAACTATTTGTGTCTTCTTCATTTCTTCCTTATGCATTCTTTGCGTAACTAGAGATACGGAAAAGGCCGGACCAACACAAGGAGAGTTGAATAATCTCGAGTGGGGAATCGGCGCGGCGGGCTAGGTCGATGAGAATCGATAGCTCGACCGCCAGGAGTCCGCGCAGGAGAAGGCGCGGACGTTTGCCTTAGACTTTTGGCGAAATTCATCGCATGTCTTACAACACAAAATCATTTTTGGAGGAACAGCGCCGATGGTAACGAACTCGACACGCATACTGCAAACGATGGCCGGAACGGCCCTGGCACTTGCCATAATGGCTGGGGCGCAAGCACCGACGCCTGCACCCGATGCTACTCCCGCGGCTGCTCCGGCTGCCGCGCCAGCTGCTGCTCAAGCCCCGGCCCCCGCGGCAGCTCCGGCTGCTCCTACGTGGAGCGTAGGCCCGATGGATCTGAGCGGCTTTATCGACGGTTATTACAGCTATAACTCGAACCGTCCCAGTGACTCGGCGAATGGTCAGGCGAACGATTACTACAACTTCAACGACAAGACCGACCAATTCAGTTTGAGCGCGGCGAAGTTGACGTTGAATCACGATCCGGATCCGGTGGGCGCGCATATTGACTTTGTTTACGGGCGCACCAATAATTTCATCAATGCTCCGGTAGCGAATGTCAGTTCGGCCGATCAACTCAATTATATTGAGCAGGCGTTTCTCAGCTTGAAACCGCCCAAGGCGAAGGGTTTTGAACTGGATTTCGGCAAGTTTGTAACCTCAGCCGGCGCGGAAGTGATCGAAGCCAAGGATAACTGGAATTACTCGCGGTCACTGCTATTTGCCTGGGCGATTCCTTACTGGCATTTTGGTGCCCGCACCTCGCTGCCGGTCACGAAGACAGAGACGATCGGCGTGCAGGTTGTCAATGGCTGGAATAACATTTCGAAGGCCAACGGCGGCGTCACGGTAGGTTTGACCAGCGCGCTGACCAAGACCAAATACACGTGGAGCGCGGACGTATACACCGGCCCGGAGAATTACGGGTCGCAGAAGGGCTATCGCAATTTGATTGACAGCACATTGCTGCTGACGCCCAATGCAAAGCTCAACGCCTACATCAACTATGACTACGGTCAGAATCGCGACGACAATACCGCGCAGGGCGATACAGCACTGAAACACTGGCAGGGCGGCGCCGTGGCGGTTCATGAGCAGGTCTCGGCCAAGTCCGCGCTCTCAGTCCGCGCGGAATATTTTTCAGATCCGCAGGGCTATGCTACTGGAACTGGCGTTGGTCAGGATCTGAAGGAAGGCACGGCGACTTACGAATATAAGTGGGTGGAAGGCCTTCTGGCTCGCGTCGAGTATCGCCATGACTGGTCGAATCAGGCGACATTCACCTACGGCAACTCATCGATAAGCAACACGACACCCGGCACGGTGAAGTCGCAGGACACGGTGACGGTGGGCTTTATTGCCTTCTTTGGACCGAAGCGCTAGGGTAACTTCGACTGCGCGGGATGAATAGATTTGCGGTCTCCCAGGTTCCAAATCCGGGACCTGGGGCACCCAGAGTATATTGTTAACCGCGCAACCGGCAAGAAAGCAAAGAAGCTTTTGATTTCCTGATTTAATCTTCATTGCTTTACACATAATCTTCAACTAACACACACCAGCCGCGCAACAGAGATTGAACGCAGGTGGAGCTAACGAAATTCCCGGGGGCGATCCGCCGGGAGCAGAGCGACGAAATTAACTTTCCAGGAGAATGCACATGGCAGAACAAAAAGCACCTGAAATGCAAGCAACCCTGGGCCTAACCGGGTTGACAAGCAATGCAATGGCCCTCATCGCCCCCGGCGCCTTTCTTTGGCTCACCTTCTACATCCAGGCAACTACCGGCACAACCGCGCCAGCCATGTGGCTGGGTATCTTTGGCGCTTTGCTGCTCTGTCTGGCGACGGCGGTAGCTTACGCTGAAATCTCGAAGCTCTATCCGGGCACCGGATCAAGTTACTATTACGCCGAGCAGGCTCTGCTCTCCAAAGACAAGGCCTTCAAATATGCTCGCGTGGCCAAATTCGTTGTTGGCTGGGGCTCTCACCTTTATTACTGGGTTTATCCCGGCGTGATGGTGGCGACCACAGGCATCTTTATCGGATACGTGGTCGGTTTTCTCTATCCGAATGCGATGAGCGGATCGAATCCTGGGCCGTTGTTCATGGCGTTGATTGCCGTGGTTTTCTCGATTTTTGTGGGCTGGATTGCCTCGAAGGGCGCGGGCGCTTCGACGGCGGTCAACCTGGCGATCAACGTAATTCAGATTTCGGCGCTGGTGGTTTTCAGCTTTATCGCTATCGGCCACCGCGTGAGCCATCCAGAAGGCGCGGCTGCTTTCCAGTACGATGGACAGACGCTGGCGACTTATACCTACCAGTTTGCAACAGACAAGACCGGGGCCACGATCCGCGATGCGAGCGGCGTGCCGCAGCCTTTGCTGGACGCGACGGGCAAGCAAGTTCCGTTCACAATCAGTTATGCGGAGAAGGACGCGAGCGGCAACTTCCTTGCGCACACTTCGGCGGCATCCGTTGTATCGCCGCACAAATTCAGTTACCTGTTTATTCAGGCCACGGTCGCAATTCTGATCCTGGTCGGATTTGAATCGGTGACCTCGATGGGAGGCGAGGCTAAAAATCCAACCAAGCATATACCGATTGCCGTTATTGCCTCGCTGTTGATTCAAGGATTGGTTTGCTATCTGATCGAGTATTTTGCGGCCAATTACTTTCTCAACTCAGGGTATTCGATGCAGAGCGCGTCGAGTTCGGCGGCTCCAATCGGCGACATGATGATTATTGTGGGTGACTGGCTGCTAGGCCAAGGGCATGGAAAGTACTTCATGCTGGCCGAGGCATTCACGGTCTTCCTTGCGCTGATCGGCACGACGCTCTCCTGCATGAACACAGGCGCCCGCGTGACTTACGCGATGGGCAAGGACGACGAGGCTCCGGAGCACTTTGGAATTCTTCATGCCGGCTCACTGTCTCCTCGTAAAGCAATCTGGACCCTGGTTGCCATCAGCGCAGTGATCGGCGTGATCGCTGTCAGCCTGGTCTTTGGCGACGCCGGCGCACCGACCGATGCGGCGATCAAGGCTCTGCCGCAGGGGCTGTTCTCCAGTTGGGGCTATCTATCACACGATCAGTTAGCCGCGCTGCCTAACTCGCTGCTGACGATTACGCTAACCTCGAACTTTGGTACCTTCATTCTGTATGCACTGAGTTGCCTGCTGTGCATCATTGCCTTCCACAACCGCCCCGACTACAGCTTTGTCAGGCACACACTTATCCCTGGCTTTGGACTGCTGGCCAATCTGGTCTGCATGGCGTTCTATCTGATCAGCCCAGTCTTTGGATTGGGCACCTTCAAGGAACCGCTGCTGGCGCTGGGCATCTCAGCCGTCTGGGGCATTTACGGAGCAATCTACTTCCTGCGGTCATCCAAGTCCAAGGGCAAGGAGATACTGCTTACTTCGAAGTAAGTCGATACAACCCAAACAAGCTGCTGGGTGGCATTCCTGACCTATAAGTTGAGGCAGGAAGGGCCACCCGGCGGTGGTTTACATGCAAAGGATGGCAGGCAAGGGGTTGCAAGGATAGGATTCAATATGAACAGAAATGCCTTTCGCCGTCCGATAAGCTCTTATTCAATCCCTTCCCCGGTTTTACTTAGTTCCGAATCGAGTATATTTTTACAAACATCAAAGAGTCATTTTCAGGCGGCGCCACTCATGCTCGACGTTCAGTTCGGCCAGGTAAGCGATTTTGGCAAAGTCCGCACCAACAATGAGGACGCGATGGGTTCGTATGTACCTGCATCGCGGCGGATGGCGCGCAGCCACGGTTATCTTTTTGCAGTCTGCGACGGCGTGGGCGGGATGGATTTTGGCGAGGTTGCCTCGGCGACGGCGGTGAAAACGCTGACTGAGGAATTTCCCAAGGCGCCGGCGGGGACGATGCTGACGGCACTGCTGCCGCGACTGATCGAGCAAGCCAACTCGGCGGTTCACGATTGCGGATTGAAGCCTGAATATCATGGAAGAAAGATGGCGACTACGCTGGTTTGCTGCGCGCTCCGCTATAACCAGGCGGTGATTTCGCATGTGGGCGACTCGCGTTGTTATTTGATCCGTAATGGAGTGGCGAAACAGATTACGCAGGA
Organism: uncultured Occallatibacter sp.; assembly: GCA_964509755.1. Classification (GTDB taxonomy): domain Bacteria; phylum Acidobacteriota; class Terriglobia; order Terriglobales; family Acidobacteriaceae; genus Telmatobacter. The sequence goes on from CAZDYU010000013.1 coordinate 31,911, forward strand.
TCATACATGGGTGAATGAGCAGCGCAAGATGGGGCTGATTTCGACAAGCGAGATGGCAACGTCTGAGTCGCGGCATGTGATTCTGCGCTCATTGGGGCCGGAGATGTTTGTCTCTCCGGATACGACATCTCTGACTCTGTTGGCGGGCGACGTTCTGGTTCTGTGCACCGACGGCTTGCATGACGAGATGCCGGAATCGATCATGGCGAAGATTGTTTCTCAGGATAAGAAGGCCGATGAGATTGCCAAGGAGTTAGTGGCCAAGGCCGTGGAGATTGACGGCGTCGACAATACGACGGCGCAGGTGATCCGGGTTCGTTCCGTGGAGCAGGTGGGGATGTATCGCGGGCGGCCTTACCGGATGCCGGCGTGAGGGCTGGGAACAGGGACTAGGGACTAGGGACTGAGTTCCGATAGAATCAATCAGCGCTTTGGAGAGTGCCGCACGATGGGATTTTACGATGCCTTGGAAGTTGGCTCGCAGATCGATTCATACCGTATTGAAGAGCAGATAGCCCGCAGCGGCATGGCGACGATCTATCGCGCGACTGATGTGCGGGACGGGCGTCAGGTGGCGCTGAAGGTTCCTCATCCCGATATGGAGGCCGATCCGATTCTCTTTGACCGCTTCAAGCGCGAGGCGGGGATTGGAGAAAAACTGGACCATCCGAAGGTGATGCACGTCTATGGCGGCGAAAAGCGCCAGCGCATCTATATGGTGATGGAGTGGTGCCAGGGGCGGCTGCTGCGGACGATTCTGGACGAGGGGCCGCTCGATCACGTTCGCGCGATCCGGATCGCTATCGAGGTGCTGGATGGGCTGGAATATATTCACGCCAATGGCGTGGTGCATCGCGATCTCAAGCCGGAAAACATCATGGTGGACGATGCGGACAATATCAAGCTGATCGACTTTGGGATAGCGGGCGACTCGGCGGCGCGGCGGTTGACCTATGCGAACTTTACTGCGGCGATCGGGACGCCGAATTATATTTCTCCCGAGCAGGTGAAGGGCAAGCGCGGAGATGGGCGCAGCGATATTTATTCGATGGGCGTGATTCTCTACGAGATGCTGAGCGGCAAACTGCCATTCACGGGGCCGAATCCGATGGCGGCGATGAACGAGCGGCTGCTGAATTATCCTATGCCGCCGACAGTTGCCGACCCGACGATTACGCCGCAGTTGCAGGAGGTGCTTTATCGCGCGCTGGAGCGGGATGCAAAGAACCGGTACGCAACGGCAAGCGAGTTTGCGCGGGATCTGGCGCATCTGGATCAGGTGGGCGTGGAGGACAGGGTGGAACTGCGGGATTGGCAGAAGCGCAAGAGCCAATTCTGGCGGAAGATTTTTTATTATGCGGGACTGGCGCTGATTCCGGTGGCGATTTTGCTGGTGATGTTTTTGATGGCGCATCATGGAGCAGGGCGGTAAAGGGCTGATATTCGCGCTGAAATTCAATGTGCATTTTCGGAACGCCGGAAGTCGCGCCTTGATACAGGACTGTATTATTTTGGGATTTTCCATGGGAACGCGCGAATAGCATTTTGTATTCGATATTTATTGAAAAACCACAAAAAAACCGTGGGGCCTTCGACTTCCTTCGCATCGTTCTGGTCGCATTCTTTGAATAAGATAGTTGGATAACGCGGTTTGTATATAGGACAGCAGGTCAGCCACCGCTTCGCGGTGATGGCGAGTTGGCGAGTTAACGGGCTGCTGGGGTTTGGTCGGGCGGGTCGTCGTCGGTGATCTTGCGCCAGCGGCTGTCGAGTCGCGGAGCTTCAGGGGCGGAGAGATCGACGCTTGAGCGGGGGAGTACAACGAGATCGACGCGGCGGTTTTCAGCGCGGCCCTGGGGTGTGTCGTTGGTTGTGATGGGGTGGAATTCGGCGTAGCCGGCGGCGGCGAGGCGATCGGGATCGACGGTTTTCAGGTCGAGAAAAAGGCGTGCAATGCGCGTGGCGCGGGCCGAGGAGAGTTCCCAATTGGAATCGAATTCCGAGTTATGGATGGGGATGTTGTCGGTGTGCCCCTCGATGCGCAGATCGTAGGGCGTAGAACCTAGGGACGCGGCGATTTGGCGCAGTGTGGGTAGGGTTTCCGGCTTGGGGATGGCGGAGCCGGAGTCAAAGAAGCCAGCCTCGCGCAGACTGATGACCAGGCCGTCGCGACCCATGCGAATGGAGATGCTGTGGGAGGCGATCTGCCCGGCAAACTTTTCTTCAAGATCGCCGCGAATATGGTTGAGATCGTTCTTGACACGTTCGGCTGAGACAAGATTTTCTCCCAGGACGATATTGCCGGGAAACAGCGCGGGGCCGAAGCCGGCAGCGCTGCTTGCGCCGCCGGCGGGCTTGCGGGAGTGATCGGTAAAGATGCCGAGCGAATGGAAGGCGGTGTCGATGGCGGCCGAGACCTGCGCCTGCTTCTTCTGATCGGCCTTGGCAAAGGCGTATAGGACGACGAAGAAGGCAAAGAGCAGGGTGATGAAATCGGCATAGGAGACCAGCCAGCGGTCGCGGCTGATGTTGGCTTTGCGCCTCTCACGCATTATGCGCGCTCCTTGACGATCAGCGGCGTGTCACTGAGAAAGCCGGCCAGCTTGACCTCCAACATGCGCGGGTTCATGCCTTCGAGGATGGAGATGACGCCCTCGAGCATCATTTCTCGGCGCTGATGGCTGTCGTGCATGCGAATGCGCATTTTGCCGGCGAAGGGCAGGAAGAAGAGATTGGCCGCGCCGACGCCGTAGATGGTGGCGACAAAGGCAACGGCGATGCCGCGGCCGACTTCCTCGATATTGTCGAGGTGCTGCATGACCTGTATGAGTCCGAGGACCGCGCCCAGGATGCCGACCGTGGGCGAAAAGCCTCCGGCGGATTCAAAGACGGCCGGCAGGCGCTCTTCGTTCTCAGCAGTGCAATCGAGACTGACGCGCATGATCTTGCGCAGTTCGTTGGGATCGGTGCCATCGACGGCGAGCATGAGGGCCTGGCGGAGAAAGGGGTCGTGAATGGTTTCGAGGTCGCTGTCGAGCGAGACGACGCCGTTGCGGCGGGCCTTGTTGGCGAAGTTGACAAGCAGTGCAAGGAGTTCCTGATTATGCTTCTGAGGCGCGGAGAAGATGTGTCCAAGGCTGCGAAAGGCGGCAATGACGGTGGGAAGAGGGAATTGAAGCAGGACCGCGCCCATGGTTCCGCCGAAGACGATGAGGGCGGCGGTGGGCTGCACGATCTGACTGAGGCTGCCACCCTCAAGGAGCAGTCCGGCCATGATGCCCACGATGGCTAACAAGACCCCGCCGACGCTGCCTTTATCCATAAAAAACTCCTCGAAGAAATCTGTTGGAAGACCGTTTAACCTTCTTTATCGGCCCTCGGAAGAGCTGTTCCTGGGTGGGGTGAGCGTTGAATTCGACTGGCCTGAGAGGTCCAGGCTGGCCAGGGAAACGGCGCGCTGGAGATCGCCGTGCGATGGCAGGCGCTTGGCGACGGCAGTGAGCAGGCGGGCGCGATATGCGATGACGCGCTCGACGACCTCGCCGCAGTCCTCGCGCACGATAAGTTTCTCGCCGTTAATCAAGGTGAGCATGGTATCTGGAGAGGCTTCAGCGGTCTTGATGAGGTCGCTGTTGAGAACGATCGGTGTTCCGTTGAGGCGGGTAAGTTCGATCATCGTCCCAAACTCCTTTGCGGAAGTTATCGGCGGAGACGGAGAAATATTCAAAGATTAAAAGCTGGGCGGGGGTAAGTGTCCGCTACAGGACAGAATGGGAGGCATGGTAAAGTCCCTAACCCGCAAGCCGAAGAAGGGGCCAGATGCGACGGTAACTCAAACCGGAGGCAGCCACCCAGGGTTAGACAAAAAATGGGGGCACATTCGGAGAAGATCCGTAAATCCACGCATCCCACAAGGAGTACCCCATGTCCCTGGGTGTCTTAAACAATCTGAATGCGCTTTATGCGGAGAACAACCTTAACAACACCAGCAACAGCCTGAGCACCGTACTGCAACAGTTGTCCTCCGGATCGAAGATCAACTCCGGGGCTGACGATGCAGCCGGTCTATCCTTGGTTGATGGCCTCCAGGCCAACCAGCAGGCACTAACCCAGTCGAAGACCAATGCAACAGAGGGCGTAGGCCTGCTGCAGGTTGCCGACGGCGCACTCTCGCAAGTGACCAGCCTGCTCAACCGGGCCGTGACGCTGGCTACTGAAGCCTCGAACGGCACCCTCAACAGCTCGCAGGATACGGCTGCGAACCAGGAATACCAGTCGATCCTTTCTGAAATATCGAATATCGGCTCGACGACCACTTACAACGACACCGCAGTATTCGGACAGACTTCGACCAACATCTACACCGGCGACTCCTCGACGGCCGGCGCGGCGATCGACGATTTGAATATTCGTTCCCTGTCTTCGTCGAACATCGGCGACACGCAGGGCGTGATGGCATACAGCAATGGCCAGAGCAGCGTCTTCCTGAATCTTTCCAGCAGCACGAAGAATGCGCAATCGACCGACACGCTGAATTCCGCGGGCTCTTCCACAATCAATGTGAACTATCTGGTGAAGGGCGCAAACGGCGCCATGACCCAGGCACAGAGCTCGATCACAGTTGGCGGGGCCGGACAACAGCCCAATACCGTCAATGGCTTGATTGCAGCGATCAACGGCGCTGGCCTTGGCTTGACAGCGACCTTCGGCACGCAGGCACAATCGGGCGTGGCCGGCGGCGGAACACAGACCGGCATTCAGATCACCGGCGGACTGGTTTCAGTCGGCGTGGATCCGAGTTCCTCAGTGACCAGCGGCACACTGAACCCCAGCGAGATCACCAACAGCAGCTTGACCGTGGGCCAGACGATCACCGTGAATACGGGCTCTACAGTCGCGGCATCGGTTACGATTGGCCAGTCCAACAACACTCTTGCCGGACTTGCCCTGGCGATCAATCAAGGCACCGGCGGCGCAGGCGGCGTGACAGCCACCGTGGTTTACAACAGCACCGGCCAGGCTACCAGCTTGCAGTTGGCCGATAGCCTGCCGACGGGCGGGGCGTTGACTGTAACCACTCAGGCAGCCAATGTGGTTCCGAATGCGCTGACACCGGCAACGGCGATCACCAGCGCCAGCAACCCGCAGGGCGTGTCGTTTACGCCGGGCACGAACGGCGCGGTCGGCGTGCAGGGCACGGCGAGCTTGAGCATCGTCGGAACGGGCAGCAACGCGACCACGCAGGCTCTGACGGGCAGCATTACGCTTTCCAACGGCACCAACACCAAGACCTTTGTAATGGGCGGCGTGCAAGGAGTCAGCGGCAATACCGTGACACTGGGCTCGGGCACCTCTACTCTGAGCAGTCTGGCCGCGGCAATTTCAACCAACCTGGGCACCACCGCCGTCGCCAGCTCCACGGGCATCGCTATCACATCGACGGCGCCGGGAACCAACATCACCGAAGCGGCTGGTTCGACACTGGCAACCGCGCTTACCGAGGGCGTCAGCACCGTGCAAGGCGTGGCCGCGACATCCGGTACGGACGGAACGACTTCATTGGCGATGGTTGGCGACTCGACCGGCTTCAGCAATGCCGGAACTGACGCACTTACGACAGGCACCACTCTGTCTCTGACGAATGGCGCGGGATCGACCTATACCTTCACCATGGGCACAGTTGCGGCCGGCGCTGGAACGGTGACCGAGACCACGGGCGGCCTGACGACCGGCGCTCTGTTGACGGCAATCAATAGCACAACGGCAACCTCCGGGATGAGCGCTGCAATTACCGGCGGCAAGATCGTCATCAGCTCGAACCAGGTGAATACCTCGATTACAGCGGTCAGCGGATTGACTGGCGCATCGGCGACATTCACACCAACCGGCAGCGGCGTGGGCCCGGTGATTGCAAACCAGAGCGCCGTCACACTGACGACCGGCATTGGCGCTCCAGCAACCGGACAGGGATCTCTGACTGGGTCTGGCACTACGCTGACCGGCGATTTCTCGGTCACCAATAACGGCAACACGACAGACTTCATCATGAGCACGGGCGCTGGCGTGGCGCTGGGCGGCGGGAGTCAGACCCTTTCGGCAGCCAACTCCAATATGGCTGGCCTGATGGCAGCCATTAACGCGGATGCCGGTTTGGATCTGAATGCCACATTGAACCAGACGGCCGGTGGCGCAGTCAGCGGTCTAACATTGACGGCAACCAACGGCGCGGCCGCTGCCATTACCACGGGCGGCACAGGAGTGACGGCTGCCAATTCCCTGGCCTTCACGACTCCGGTCGAGGGCGGAAGCGGCCAGGCTCAGTCCGCCTTGCTGGCTCTCCAGAATAACGGAGTGATAGCTCAGGGCGGAACGGTTGCCGAAGATGGCACCTTGACCGGCTCGATCAGCATTACAACCACAACGGGCGGCCACACGGTGACCGACACCTTCAACATGGGTAACAGCACCGCGAACACGCCGGGCACATCGACGGCAAACGGAACCTACAACATCGCCAGCAACAAGCTGAGCGATCTTCTGACCGCGATCAACACCGCGGGCACGGACAACCTCAACCTTACCGCGACCCAGGATGCGGGCACCGGCGGTCTCTTCCTGCAGTCGAAGTCGCTGACTGACACGAACATGGGCGCAAGCTCGAACACGCTTTCGACTTCTCTGAATTACTCAGCTTCGGCGGCGTCGGCGGTTACTTATACACCGGCGGTAGTGGTCGACAGCAATGGCGGAACCAGTTCGGCCAACGACCTGCTCACGCAGGGAACGAAGATCGTGCTGACCAATAGCGCAACCGGCGCGGCGACGACCTTCCTGATGGGCGGCGTAGGCGTGGTGGCCAACCAGGTCAACGTAGGCACGGCTGGAAACGCGGCCTCGCAGACACTGGGCGCTTTGGCTACAGCTATCGGCCAAGCCGGTCTGGATTTGAGCGCCACTGCGACTTCGGCAGGATTGACGGTCACCTCGACGGCGCCCAATGGCACTGGCACGATCACCGTCGGCACCAATACCCTGACGGACAATTACAGCACCGGCACACCCACGGTGGTTGCAGGCACGGGTCCGACTTCGGCTACCAATGCGATCGCCACGATCAACACTTCGGCGCAGATGTCAACCGCGGGAACCGACGCACTGGCGGGCCAGATCATTCTGACCAACAGCAGCGACGGCACGGCGGTGACCTTCAACATGAACAACAATGCCGGCGTAGTCGGAAACGTGATCGGCTTGACCTCAGGCAACTCGACAGTCAGCGGTTTGATGAGCGCAATCAACACCAATGTTGCCTTGAATATGACCGCATCGATCAACCAGACAACTGGCGCACTGGAGATCCAGTCCAACCCGACCAACACTACGATCACGGTTGGCGGCACTGGCCTGACCGATTCCACCAAAGAGGGATTCACGGCCGGCACATCGGCATCGCCAGCCGGGGAGTCAACTGGCTCGATCGTACTGGGCGGCACAGGCAACAACTTTACCAACGGCGACACTCTAACAGGTCTCATCAGCGTGACTGCCGATGGCGCCACAACCAACTACGTGATGGCGAACAATACCAATAGCGTTCCCTCGACCGGGACGACGGTTCACCTTTCCGCCGCCAACTCGAATGTGCAGGGCCTGGTGGCCGCGCTTTACTCCAATCAGGGGATCACGGCAACCGGTGTCGGCACGGGAACACTGGCGCTGAAGTCGGGAACGAACGACGCCAACGCCATCGGTATCTCTAACAACAACCTCTCCGATACGCTGGGCCATGCGTCGGCAACCGCTTCTCTGGGCACATTTGCCAGTGAAAGCGACGCGGTCACAGGGTCAGTGAACTACAACGTGGGGAGCACGGCTTACGCGCTTGGCTCGATCGCCGCCATGAACCCAGGCGGCACCGTGACGGCCCAGCAGTTGATCAACGATATCAACACAGGCAGCGTCTCGAACACCCTGGCCGCCGGCAGCTACGGCGTCAACGGCGTAACTGCATCGTGGCAACCGAGCGGCAACGGCACCTTCGGGAGCATTCAGCTGACCTCGAATACCTACGGCGCTACGGGCAACATCACCAACCAGGGAACGGGCACGTCGATCACCGATGGAGGCACAGCCGCGAATCTGAGTTATTCAGGCGGCAGCGCTTATAACATTGGAATCTCTAACGTGGCAAACTCGGGCGTCTATGACTCGTCGATTTCGACTGAAACCGCGCCCAGCGGGTACAGCGCGGCTTCTCAGAGTCTAACCGCGAACACAAGCAACGGGAGCGGAACGGCGACAATCAGCTACTCCGATGGCGCCGGCCAATCTCTGAGCGCAACCGATCTTACCAATCAGACCGATGCTGAAACTTCTCTGAATGCCCTGAACAAGGCCATCACCGACGTAGCGGCGCAGGACGGTTACATTGGCGCGCAGATCAACACGCTGAATGCCGTTACGCAGGTATTGGGCACACAGCAGGAGAATGTGGAATCGGCGCAGAACGCGGTGCAGGCAACCGACTATGCGGCAGCCACGTCGAATATGTCCAAGTATGAAATTCTGAGCCAGACCGGCATCTCGGCCCTGGCACAGGCCAACAGTATGCAGCAGGAAGTGACCAAGCTGTTGCAGTAAACCGGGGCTTCCGGCGACGGTTCTGGTCGCTGGGGTGGAGTCAGGCGGAACTTCCCGGCGGCAGAGTGTCGCCGGGAAAGGAAGCAATCAACCGAGAAGGGCGTCCGCGAGGACGCCCTTCTTGCTGTGCCGCCTTATGGCCTTGGTCGCGGCGGGATCCTTGCAGAGTGCGGGAGAAGTGCGAGGCTGGGCCATTTGCCTATCGACCGGTCAACTGCTCCAGCTTCTCAGGATAGCGGGCGCCTTCAACCGTGATCTTCGCCGCGGCGCTTGCGATTTGCAGCAAGTCTTCCGCGGTAACTTCGATCGCGGCTGCCCCGATATTCTCTTCCAGGCGGTGGAGCTTGGTTGTACCCGGAATGGGCACGATCCACGGTTTTTGCGCCAACAGCCAGGCCAGCGCGATCTGCGCGGGGGTCGCCTTCTTCTCTGCCGCTATGCGGGTGAGCAGATCGACAAACGCTTGGTTCGCCTGCAAGGCTTCCGGCGTAAAGCGCGGCAGAGTGCTGCGGAAGTCAGTGCTGTCGAATTTGGTATTCTGGTCCATCTTTCCCGTCAGGAAGCCCTTGCCGAGGGGGCTGTAGGGAACGAAGCCGATGCCCAGCTCATCGAGCGTCGGCAGCACCTCATCCTCGGGCCGCCGCCACCAAAGCGAGTACTCGCTCTGCACCGCCGTAACGGGCTGCACGGCGTGGGCGCGGCGGATGGTCTTTGCGGACGCCTCCGACAGGCCGAAGTGCTTCACCTTGCCGGCCTGAATAAGATCCTTGACCGCGCCCGCCACGTCCTCGATCGGGACATCGAGATCGACGCGATGCTGATAGAAGAGATCGATGGCGTCGATCTTGAGTCGCTTGAGCGAGTCTTCCGCCACTTGCTTGATGCGCTCGGGGCGGCTGTTGAGCGCAGGAGCGCCCTTCATGCCGCGAGGATCCCGATTCGGGTCAAGATCGAAGCCAAACTTGGTGGCGATCACCACCTGATCGCGCAGCGGAGAGAGCGCCTCGCCCACCAGTTCCTCATTGGTGTATGGGCCGTAAACTTCGGCGGTGTCAAAGAAGGTAACGCCGCGCTCGACGGCGGCGCGGAGCAGCGCGATCATCTCCTGCCTGTCCTTGGGCGGGCCATAGGAAAAGCTCATGCCTATGCAGCCGAGGCCGATTGCCGATACTTCCAGATTGCTCTTTCCCAATTTACGTTTTTGCATCAATTCTCCCGATGAACAAGATTCTGGTTGAGGTTCGTGCTATCCCACCCATTCCGCGGTGAAAACGTGGAGCCTTCAACTGCGCTCAGGAGCGGAATCGATGGGGCACCCAGCATTTGCGGCTGGTTCATTTCTGGATGTAACTTGCATTGGCTAGCTGGGCTGTTCTTATCGCCTAGTTTGAATTACTCGGATCTGAGCGAGGCCATATCGATCGAGAAGCGGTATTTCACATCGGATTTCAGCAGCCGCTCATAGGCTTCGTTGACCTTCTGGATGGGAATGACTTCGACGTCCGAGGTGATATTGTGCTGGCCGCAGAAGTCGAGCATCTCCTGGGTCTCTTTGATGCCGCCGATGAGCGAGCCGGAGAAACTGCGGCGCGCCATGATCAGACCGAAGACGGACACGGGCAGCGGTTTTTCCGGCGCGCCAACCATGGTGAGATTTCCGTCGCGGCGGAGCAAGCTGATGTAGGCGTTGATGTCATGCTCGGCGGCGACGGCGTCGAGGATGAAGTCGAAGCTGCCGGTGTGCTTCTGCATATCATTGGCATCGCGGGAGAGAACGACTTCATCCGCGCCCAGGCGCAGGGCGTCGTCCTTTTTACTGGCCGAGGTGGTGAAGACCACAGTGTGCGCACCGAGCGCGTGCGCGAATTTGACGCCCATGTGGCCAAGTCCGCCAAGGCCGACGACGCCGACCTTCTTCCCTTTGGTGACGCCCCAGTGGCGCATCGGCGAGTAGGTGGTGATTCCGGCGCAGAGCAGGGGCGCGGCTCCGGCAAGATCGAGATTTGACGGAACGCCGAGTACGAAGTCTTCGGTGACGACGATGCTGTCAGAGTAGCCGCCGTAAGTGACGCCGCCCAGGTGCTTGTCGGGGAAATTGTAGGTGAGGTTCATGTTGGGGCAGAACTGCTCGAAGCCGGCCTTGCACTCGGGGCAGGTGCGGTCGGAGTCCACCAGGCAGCCGACTCCGGCCAGATCGCCAGGCTTGAATCTGGTCACCGCGGAGCCAACCTTGGTGACGCGGCCGACGATCTCATGGCCGGGCACGCAGGGGTAGACGGTGGGCATAATGCCGCTCCACTCGTTGCGGGCCTGGTGAAGATCGGAGTGGCAGATGCCGCAGAAGAGAATTTCGATCTGAACGTCGCTGTCAGTTGGATCACGCCGTGCGATGGTGGAGGACACGAACGGGGATGAGGCGCTGGCTACGGAATAGGCTTTTGCGTTGTACATGATTTGATCTCAACCTCCTGAGATGATGGCGAGCAACTCGCTTGATTCAGAGTACGCAAGAGTGCTCCACGAGCGGTATCCCGATTCTGCCAATCTCTTGCCTATTTCTGCCAATGTCTGCATTTTTGTGTTCAGCATCGTGAATTCCGCGTTAACGTGGTTTGGAAGGAGTCAAATGAGTGAAAACGGCAAAACATATGGATGAGAACGAAGATCGGAGCGTAATTGAGATGCGCGGAGAGCTGGCCCGCAAGATTGCCGATCGCGCCATTGTGGAGGGAGATTTGGCCACTCCCATACCGGGGTTGCGCCTCTACCGCCGTTCGTTGACCACTGCTTGCGCCTCGGCGGCCTATGAACCCAGCCTGATCGTCTTTGTGCAGGGACAGAAGCGCATCAGCGTGGGCAAAACAACGTACCTGTGCGACGGCAGGAATTTTCTGCTGACCTCGGTCGATTTGCCGGTTGTGAGCCAGGTAATTGCGGCAACGGTCAAAGAACCGATTCTGGGCCTGATTCTGAAGCTGGAGATGCCGGCGGTGCGGGAGATTCTCAGCCAGCAGGAGTTTCATCTGCGCCAGGAGCCTGCCGACGCACGCGGCATGGCCGTCGGCGTTTCTTCGCTGGAGTTGCTGGATGCTTGTACGCGGCTTGTAGAGTTGCTGGATGCGCCGCAAGACATTCCATTTCTCGGCGGCTTGATTCAGCGCGAGATCATCTACCGCTTGCTGCGCAGTCCGCAGGGAAAGCATCTGCGCGCCATCGCCACGCTGGGTGAGCAAAGCCACCGGACAGCAAAAGCGGTGGAGTGGCTCAGGATGAATTACGCCAAGCCGCTGCGCGTTGAGGAACTGGCGGCGATGGCGCGGATGGGCGTTTCGACCTTGCATCATCAATTCCGGTCGCTGACCGCGATGAGCCCTCTGCAATACCAGAAACAGCTTCGCTTGCATGTGGCGCGGGAGCGCATGCTCCATGCGGGTCTGGATGCGGCAAGCGCTGCCTTCGAGGTCGGCTACGAGAGCGCCAGCCAGTTCAATCGGGAGTACAGCCGCTTCTTTGGCCAGCCGCCGATGCGAGACATCAAAGCCCGCCTTGAGGCTGTGCTGCCAACTGCTTGAGTCGGAGAGTTCAGGCGTATTCGGGAGCCTGAAGACTCATGCTCCTTCAGTTGGCCCGGCGGCTTTGCGCCTTGCGAGTGCAATCGGCGAGAATGGAAGAGTCGCTATGGCAGAGAACACGCGCAGCATTGTTGCTCCATTTATCGATGTACCGGGTGCACTGGCCGAGATACGGGCCGGGCGGATGGTGGTGGTGGTTGACGACGAGGATCGCGAGAACGAGGGCGATCTGACGCTGGCTGCCGAATTTGTGACGCCAGAGGCGATCAACTTCATGGCGCGCTACGGGCGGGGGCTGATCTGCCTTACGCTGACCGAGGAGCGGGCCGACCATCTGCGGCTGTTTCCGATGACGCAGCAGAACAGCTCGCGTTTTGGGACAGCGTTTACAGAGACTATTGAAGCGCGCGAGGGCGTGACGACCGGCATTTCGGCCGCGGACCGTGCGCATACTGTCAGGACGGCGATCAATGAGCGCTCGACGGCGGCCGATCTGGCGCGGCCTGGGCATATCTTTCCGCTGCGGGCGCGGCGGGGCGGCGTGCTGGTGCGGGCGGGGCAGACAGAGGCGTCCGTGGATCTGGCGCGGATGGCGGGGCTGAACCCGAGCGGCGTGATCTGCGAGATTATGCGCGACGACGGGGAGATGGCGCGGATTCCCGATCTGATTCCCTTTTGCCAGGAGCATGGGCTGCGGATACTGACCGTGGCGGAGCTGATCCGCTACCGGCTGCGCAACGAGCGGTACATCGTGCGCGCCGGCGAAAGCCGCATCCAGACGCGGCATGGCGAGTTCCGCATGATTGCCTATGAGAGCGAGGTCAACGGCGGCGAGAGCCACATTGCTCTAGTGCGCGGCGACTTGTGCGCGGGCTGCGCGGCGGTGAATGACGGCCCGGCGATTGTGGCCCTGGGCGGCGAGATGGGCGAGGCTGCCGAGGGCAAGCGGCAGACGGAGGTGCGGCCACCCTGCGAGCATCCGGTGCTGGTGCGGGTGCATACGCGCTGCACGGCGGGCGACGTCTTTGCCGCCGATTGCCGATGCCGGGAGACGCTGGACGAATCGATGCGGATTATTGCCGAAGAGGGCTGCGGTGCGGTGCTTTATCTGCACAATACTTCACGGGGGTTTGAGTTTGAGGGAGCAGCTCCAGGCAATGAGGTATCCCAGGCACGAAAATCCGAACCTGGGGCACCCTGCGTTTCAGATGAAAATCCGGTAGAGGCGGGAAGGCTGATTCTGCATCAGGAGTTGCGAGCGCGCGAGGGGCAACTGGCGCGGAATGGGCGGATTCTGCGGGCGATTGGGCTGGGCGGGCAGATTCTGAGCGATCTGGGGATTCGGCGGATTCGTCTGCTCTCAAACACTCCGATGCACATTCCGGCTCTGGAGGGCTTTGGGCTGGAAATTGTCGAGCAGGTGGCGATCCCGCTGAAGGGGTGAAAACGCGGAATTTATCGGGAGCGGATCGCGAGTTTATGCATTCTTCATCAGGAATCCGCTTCTAACTCGACAATCCAATCCCCGCGACAATTACACTGTTCACGAACAGGAGGCCTCACCGATGCAAACCCAGATCCAGGGCACCACCATGCCCGTGCTCGATGTGCAACTTGACCCCAACGAGAGCGTCTTCAGCGAGAGCGGCGAGCTCTCATGGATGACGGCTTCTATCCAGATGACCACCCACACGCAGATGGGCGGAGGCGGCGGAATCTTTGGCGTGCTGAAGCGCGTGGCCGGCGGCGGCAGCCTCTTCATGACCGAGTACCGTGCCTACGGCGCGCCCGGCGTGGTCTCCTTCGCCACCAAAGTCCCAGGGCACATTGTGCCGGTGCAAGTCGGCCCCGGCAATGAGTTTATGGTCCACCGGCATGGATTTCTCTGTGCCACTACCGAGGTCACGATCGGCGTCGGCTTCCAGCAATCGCTGGGCGCGGGCATATTTGGCGGCAGCGGCTTTATGCTGCAACGGGTGGGCGGGCAGGGAACTGCTTGGCTGGAGCTTTCCGGCGAGTTGATCGCCAAGAATCTTGCACCGGGCGAGGTGCTGCGTGTACATCCCGGTCACGTGGGCGCATTCCAGGCCTCGGTGGGCTTCAATATCACCACCGTTCCCGGCATCAAGAACGCACTCTTCGGCGGCGATGGAATCTTCCTCGCGCAGTTGCAAGGGCCGGGAACGGTCTGGCTGCAGACGCTGCCCATCTCGCGCCTGGCGCAGCAGATTGCCGAGTATCTGCCCCGCAACGACAATCGCCAGGCAGCAGGTCCGGCCGTCGGCGGCGCGCTGCTGGGCGGCATTGTCGGCTCCATCCTTGGCGGAGACCAGTAAAGCGGAAAAGCAGCTGTTAGCCTTTAGCTATTAGCCTTTAGTTATCGGTTCTTCCCTGGTCCAGTAGAAAGACTGCCAAGGTTGGAAGCGCCACAAGCTAACAGCTAAGAGCTAACAGCTAAAAGCTAAAGGCTGATTCACTGCCAGCTACCGCTCCAAACTGTTATCGTCAAAGGTTGCATCCGCTTACTCTGGAATCATTCGCGCCGCCGCGCCTCAAGGATCGTTGCCCTCATGCCTGACCTGCTTCGCCGTCCGCCTTCGCCACTCTACCGCTGGGTTGTGCTCGTCTTTGTCAGCCTGGCCATGTTCGGCAACTACTATGTCTACGACTGCATCGAGCCCATCGCCGACCTGCTCAGCAAACAGTTGCACTTTTCCGACTCCAACATCGGACTCTTGCAGGCCATCTACAGCTTCCCAAACATATTCATGGTGCTCATCGGCGGCTATCTGGTGGACCGTATCGGCGCGCGCAAGGCGATCTTCATCTTTGGGACCACCTGCCTGATTGGCGCTATCGTCACCGTTCTTTCTCCGCATCTTTTGTTGATGGCAACCGGCCGTCTAATCTTTGGCGTCGGCGCGGAATCGCTGATCGTCGCCGTCACCACCGCCATCGCCAAGTGGTTCCGCGGCAAGGAACTTAGCCTCGCTTTTGGCATCAACTTGACCATTGCCCGCGCCGGAACCTTGCTGGCGCAGCGCTCACCCACCTGGACCAAATTCTCTTTCATGCCGGATTGGCTCAAGCTGGCTTACACCAGTTGGCGCACGCCGCTAGTGATCTCGGTCGCCATCGCCACCTTCTGTGTCATCGGCGCGGCCATTTATTGGGCGATGGAAGTTTACGCGGAGAAGAACTTTGAGTTGGCTCATGCCGGGCCTACCGACAAGGTCGTTTTCAACGATCTCTTCCACTTTGGCGTATCTTTCTGGCTGATTGTCGCGCTCTGCGTGGTCTTTTATTCGGCAATCTTTCCCTTTGAGACCTTCGCCTACAAGTTCTTCCTGCATACCCACGGCACGCCGCTTGAAGTTGGCGGAATGCTGGTGGGCAGCCTGACTTTTTGCACCATGTTCGGAACGCCACTGCTGGGCCTTTTTGTGGATAAAGTCGGCAAGCGTGCGCTGCTGATGATGATCGGCTCTGTCCTGCTGATTCCCGTCTACCTGATCATGGCCTATACGCACACCCAGGCCTCGCTCTATCTACCCATGGCGATGATGGGCATTGCCTTCTCGCTGATCCCGGCGGTCATCTGGCCTTCGGTGGCTTATATTGTCGATCAGAACAAGCTCGGCACGGCCTACGGCCTGATGACGGTGATTCAGAATATCGGGCTATTCGGCTTCAATCTCCTCATCGGCTGGGCCAACGACCACAGCCACGCCAGCGCCGGCAATCCCGCCGGCTACCACCTGGGGATGTGGATATTCTCAATCCTGGGACTGCTGGGAATGCTCTTCGCCTTCCTGCTGCGCCAGCGCGAACTGGGCCCGCACGGGCACGGACTGGAGACGATTACCGCCGGGAAGAGCTAAGGCGCGGGCGCATCTGGCGCTCACGTCATTTCAGGCAACAGAAGCTCAGAGACGCATCTATACTGAAACAGTGACGTCTTTGGATAACGGATCCCCATCTGTACTGAACATCCGGGCTGATTTTTCCGCTTTATATTCCCGCCTTTTCGCCGCGCTTATGAGGCGGATGCCAAGCGAGCAGCAGCGATTGCTGGCAGTCACCATCATCGCCGGCGGCGTCTGCGGCCTGGCGGCGGTGAGCTTTCATCTCAGCGTCGGATATGTGCAATCGCTATGCATCAACCGGGCCACCGGCGCACCAGGACACGCGTGGATCTGGTGGACGATTCTCACCCCGGCGCTGGGCGGCCTGGCAGCCGGACTGGGTCTGCGTTACTGGGTTCCGGCGGCGGCGGGCAGCGGCATTCCCCAGGTCAAGGTTGCCTATGCGCTTCGTTCTGGAAGGATCACCTTCAAAGAGACGATTGGCAAATTCGTCCTCTGCGTTCTGCAAATTGGCGCGGGCGCTTCGCTGGGCGTTGAAGGGCCAACGGTGCATATCTGCTCCGGCGTCAGCAGCTTGTTGGCTCGCGCGGCCAAGCTCAGCCCTAAAAACTGCCGCCGCATGACTTCGGTAGGCATGGCGGCGGGCATCGCCGCGGCATTCAATGCCCCGATTGCCGCTGTCACCTTCACGCTTGAGGAACTGATCGGCAGTCTGGACCAGACCATGCTCACCGGAGTAATCGTCGCCGCCGCTCTGGCCGCCGTCGTCGAAAACACTGTTCTGGGCGCCAACCCTATCTTTCATGTACCCAAACATTATCAGCTAGGCAATTCCGAATCTCTGGTCTGGTATGCGCTGCTGGGCCTGCTGGCGGCGGTTGTCTCGGTGGTTTTCACCGACTCGCTGCTCTGGCTGCGCGGCTGGTTCAAGAGGCTTGATTCCGTGCCTCGCTGGGTACATCCGGTGATCGGCGGCGCGGCCACCGGCTCTCTGGCTCTGGTAGCCATCGCGTTCTTCCACGTCAACGGCATCGCAGGCGACCCCTACCAGACCCTCACCATGGCTCTCACTGGCGCAACCGGGCTGACGGTTTTGGCGATGGTCACATTGTGCCTTCTCAAGCTGGCTGCAACCGTGACTTCCTATTCGAGCGGAGGAGCGGGAGGCATCTTTGCTCCCTCGCTCTTCATGGGCGGAATGCTGGGCGGCGCGGTGGGCTACATCGACGTCGCCGTCTTCCACCATCCCGCCGACTCCATCGGGGCTTTCGCGGTTGTCGGCATGGGCGCGGTCTTTGCCGGAGTGGTGCGCGCCCCCATGACCTCGATTCTCATCATCTTTGAGATGACCGGCGGCTACGGACTCATACTGCCTCTGATGATCGCCAACATGAGCGCCTTTGCCCTGGCCCGCTACTGGCGTCACACCGCGATCTACGACGCGCTGCTGGAGCAGGACGGCATCTTTCTTCATCCAGGCAGCAAGCCACTGCTTCCGCGGCCCAGAATCAAACCCCTGCTTCCCAGAGAAGAGCCTGGCTTATCGGAGCGATGAAAGCTCTTCCAAAATCGGAGCCACGCGTTTTGGCGATCCGCAACTCACTGAATCAAGCCGCCAGCGAAGCGGGGCGCCGCGCGCCCAAGTCATGCATGGATTTGAGCGGCGTCGCTCAGCACGCGGTGGAACGCCTCGCGGGCTATGCCCGTATCACGCAAGAGCTCGGCCAACGACCACAGCCGCGCCAGCGCGAACTGGGCCCGCACGGCCACGGGTTGGAGACGATCACCGCCGGGAAGAGCGAAACAGGCAGAGAGTCTCCCTGGTCTCTGCCTTCCCGTCCCTGTAGAATCAAGGGATGAAGACTGGCATCATTGGCCTGCCGCAGGTGGGCAAAACATCGTTGTTCAAGATCCTCACCAAAGCCAAACTTGAAGAGCGCGGCCACTCGCGCCAAGAGCATATAGGCGTGGCCAGAGTGCCCGACGAGCGGCTCGACAAGCTCTCCGAGCTTTATTCGCCCAAGAAGACCACTTATGCGACCGTCGAGTATGTAGACGTTGCGGCTATCGGTCAGGAGGCGCTCAAAGAGACGGCCTTCCTGACTAGTCTGCGCAATGTGGATGCGCTGATTCATGTGCTGCGCGCCTTTGAAGATGACTCGATCCCGCACGTCGGACCCATCGACCCATTGCGCGACATCAAGAACGTCGAGTTCGATCTGATGATCAGCGACCTGACCCAGGTGGAAAAGCGCCTGGAGCGCCTGGAAAAGGATCTCAAGAAAGGCCGCACCAGCGATCTGGAGCGCGAACAGGCCCTGCTGATCCGCTCCAAGGAGGCTCTGGAGAAGGAGCTTCCGCTGCGCGAGTTGGAGATGACGCCGGAGGAGAAAAAGCTCATCCGCGGCTTCATGTTTCTCTCGCAAAAGCCTGTTCTGTATGCGCTGAATATTGGCGAGAGCACCACGCTGGGCGACGATCTGGAAGCCGCCGTCAGCCGCTGGAAGCTCGACGAGGTGGCGCAGCGGCCCAACGCTGGCGCTACAGCTATCTGCGGCAAGGTCGAGGCCGAATTGGCTGAGATGGACGATGAGGAAGCAGCGGAGTTCCTGGGCAGCTACGGACTGCGTGAGAGCGGCTTGGTGCGCCTCATTCGCAAGAGCTATGAGCTACAAGGCCTGATCAGCTTCTTCACCGCCGGCGAGGACGAGTGCCGCGCCTGGACGATTCCCGTCGGCTCCAAGGCGCCGCAAGGAGCCGGAGCCATTCACACCGACTTGGAGCACCACTTCATCCGCGCTGAAACCATTCGCTGGGATGCGCTGCTGGCCGCCGGCTCCGAGGCCGCCGCGCGCAGCAAAGGCACCCTGCGCCTGGAAGGCAAAGAATACGTAGTGCAGGATGGCGACGTGATGCACATCCGGCACAGCGGGTAAGGTTGCGACGAGCATTGACTTTGTAGCTTTGAAAGGCACGGCTTTTACCGCTGAGGGACGTTTTTTTAGGCTTTTTGGGTTTTTCTTACAGTCTGTCAGACCTCATTATCGAGACCCGTGGGCACACGACAGCCGACGAAATGTGCGAAAATCGGAGAACAGGAGGGCCAAAACGATGATGATTGAGATTCAAGAACCGGAGCTCGAAGCTCTAATCCTCGAACGAATGCAACGGTACGCATTCCCGAGGGTCGAGGATGCCCTCTTGCAAGCGTTGAAATCCTCGCCGCTTCCATCGGGGCTGGCCACTGCGGCTTCGAACGGATCACCAGCTCCAACGGGAGCCGATCTTGTCGCGGCGATGCAGAATTCGCCGTACAAGGAAATCACCCTTGAGCCAATACGCTACCGTTTGCCGGTGCGGGATGTTGCCTTCTGATGGCATGGCTGCTTGATACCAATGTCCTTTCGGAACTGCGACGGCCTAGACCGGAAGAAAAAGTTGTGGTCTTCGTATCCAGTTGCGCGCTGAATCGAGGGTGTAAAACATTTTGTGTAAACGGTCTTTTCGACTCTGTTAAACAGA
>CAZDYU010000014.1:0-50798 GCA_964509755.1 uncultured Occallatibacter sp.
CGCGGGTGCGGACCCAGGTGTTGCCGGCCATGCGGCCCACGGCGTCCAGGCCGGCGGGATCAATGCGGAAGTCGTCAACCAAATCTTCGCGCACATGGAAGCGAAGCACTTCGCCAAGCACGATGACGCCGCTGCGGGAGGCGTGGCCGGTGTAAATGACCTGAAGCAGCTTGCACTCCATCTGCGCGGGCGACTGGGCGACGCGCGGCGGGCGGACCGCTTCGCTGGCAACCGGCGTGAGTCCGGAGAGAGCAAACTCGTCTATTCCAAAAGCGACTTCCGCCGCTGTGGCGTTGGCCGCCGCGGCGATCGCCTCGCTGACAATGTTGATAACGAACTCGCCGGTTTCTTCGACGTTGCGCAGAGTGTCTTTACGCTCACCGCTCTCAGGCGAAGCGCCGTCACGCAGGGCGGGACAGAAGAGCACGGTGGGCGGCACGGCACCGACGCCGCAGAAGAAGCTGAAGGGCGCCAGATTGGCCACGCCGTCGCGGCTTATCGTTGAGACCAGAGCCACTGGGCGGGGCACAATCAAGCCAGTCATCAGCTTGTAGATCTCGCGCGGTTGGCGTTCGGATGGGTTGAAGGCGAGCGTCGGAATTGATTGAGAATTTGCGGCATCCATTCTGATAGCCTAGAACACTACCGCGCCGGGCGTCTTCAAAGACCCGGAACGGCACTGGCCTCCCGCATCGCGTGACAGATCTGGTGCTGGGTCTGACGCCGGGACGGAAATTCTTCTGGCCGTAACAATGTTTCAGGCACAATATAGGGATAAGGGAGAAACGCTTTGCCGCGCATACACTTTCAGCTTCAACTGGCAGAACTCAAAGACAAGCTACTGGCGATGGCGGCGTTGTCGCAGCAGGCGGTGGAGTCGGCCGTGGACGCCTACCTGCAGCGCGACAAGGGGCTGTGCAAGTACGTCAAGCAAAATGAGGCGGCTATCGACACGGCGCAGCGCGATCTGGACGAGATGGCCTACGAGTTGCTGGCCAAAGAGCAGCCGATGGCCATCGATCTGCGCTTCATCCTGGCGGTGATCAAGATCAATGGCGATCTGGAGCGGATCGGCGACCAGTCAATGGGCATTGCGCGCCGCACCAAAGAGGCTCTGAAGCACGAGGAGGTCGATCTGCCGGTGGACTTTGCCGCGATGGGCGAGTTTGCCGGGCGCATGATCCGCTCGGCGTTGCAATCGCTGCTTGAGGGCGACGCGCGGCTGGCCGAAGAAGTGCGCGAGATGGACGACGAGATCGACCGCATGAACCGGCGCGCGCATCTTGACCTGCTGCAACTGATTCAGGAGAAGCCAGCCCAGACGCTCCAGGCGATGAACGGAATTCTGGTCTCCAAGCATCTGGAACGGATTGCCGATCACGCCTCGAATATCGCGACCGACGTGATCTTCTGGGTGCGCGGCGCTGACGTGCGGCATCAGTTGAGCCTGGCGACGGATTGAGAACGGCTGGGAACAGGGACTAAAGTTTAGGGAATCGAAGGCTTAAAAAACGCTTGTTTTGTTGACGTTTTAAAAGAGGCATGACTTCAGTCGTGCCAATAAGCTGACGAAGCGCGCATTCCCTCGGTGGCTACAGCCCGTACCCTTCATCGCGGATAAAGGACCATCTGCGTGAGACAGAACCCTAGTCCCTGACCCCTGCTCCCTTGTCCCTGGTCACTAGTCCCTCGTCCCTGTTCCCACCTAAAAGACCCCGGCCAAAAAAACCTCGGCGGAGGGCAAATTTCCTGGCTTGCCTCCGCAGGCTGCCAGCACCACCGGCGAGAGCGTAATGACTGGGCAGTGCGCGTGCGCCAGCAGCTTGTAGACAACGCCCTGGCGCGTTGCGGCGGCAAAAGCCGATGCGCCCTGCGCTCCCAGCACGATCAACTCGGCCTGCTGCGCGCGCCCCTGGTAGAGCAGTTCCTCGGTGGGGTCGCCCGGCACTACAACCGCCTGCGCGGCAACAAGGCCGGCAAGCTCGGCCGGAATCAAGGCAAGAAGCTCGGCTTCAATCTGATCGATCGTCCGGCCGGCCATCGCCTCATGGCGGTGCTGGGGACGGATCACATGCTGCAGGATCAGGCGCGCGCCCTGCTCGGCGGCCAGTTCGGCGGCAAACGCGGCCACGGCCCGGCCAGAGTCATGCAGGCTGACGCCGCAGAGGATGGCGCGGGTGGCGAAGTTGCGATAGCGGCCATCGGCGGCCTCGGGGCCGATGATGCAGACCGGCACCTTTGCGGTGCGCAGAACGGCCTCCGCCACAGAGCCCACCAGCAGCTTGCCAATGGGGCCCGGCGAGTGCGTCCCCATCACAATGCGGTCAATTTCTTGACCCTTCTCTTGACCCTTCTCTTGACCGATATGGCCGCTTTCGCGCTCTTTGAGAAAGGCCAGAATCTGCTCGGCGGGCTGCCCAGGGCGCACCACCGTTTCACACTCCACGCCTGCCTTGCGCACCCGTTCGGCCAGCGGCTCCAGATGCGTCAGCTCGACTTGCGCCGCGGCAGCATGGTCGTAGTAAATGATGCCTGAGGTCTCCGACGCCGAAACCACCAGCGTGTCATAGGCGTGAAAGACGATCAGCCTGGCGCCAAACTCCTGCGCCTGCGCCAGCGCAAATCCAAAGGCTTTTTCATTGGCGGGAATTTCCGATGCAAAGAGAATGGTGGAGGGCTTGCTCCAGCCTGGTTTGCTCCAGCCTGGTTTATTCCAGCCTGGTTTATTCCAGCCAGGCTTGTTCCAACCCGATTCGACGGCGGCTGACATATGAATCCTCCTGGAGGCTTGCCGGATGACTCTTGAATTCGCCGGCTGCTCAACATGATTAACTGCCTTGCACAGTGTGACATCAACCACAATGGGGACTCTTAAAACTCTAGCTCCCCCCAATCCGAAAATCGGTACCTTGCGAATTGAAATTCCGATTTCAAGAATGCAAAACCTCAAACTGGGAATTGTGCGCTCTTTTATGGGAATTTGTCTACCGTCAATTTTGATTTGCTTCGAGGAGGAGGGGGGAGGAGGGAACGGATCTAATTCGTTCTTTAAGACCGGCGGTGGGCGCCGATTCCGACTGAGAAACCAAGATGCCCCACCCTCGCCGCGCCGGTTATTACGGCAAGGATGGGACACCGCTATTGCTGAAACTGCCCGTGACGTTGCTTTAGAAGCCGGCCTGCACTGCGCTGACTTCCGCCTGGCGGACCTGGGCGCGGGCCAGTTCGACCGGTTCGCCATAGTGGCTGGCTACCATCACAGCAGCCAGGCCTTGATTCAGATAAGGCTGAACCGAGGCCAGCTTGATCGTCGATTGAGCTGCCATCGCCGCCACTTGGGATTTGCTGGAGACCGATTCAACCAGCGATAGAATTGCCGCCACCACCGTTCCCACCGCGTTAATGCCGTTCAGAACGTGCTGCTGGCTATTGGGGTTGGTAATCTTTGCCGCCGTCAACAGCGACGCATTGATATTCTGCTGGAAAGCCACAACCGCGGCTTGCAGTTGCTGGAGCACAGGGGCCTTGGGATTGGCAAGATAAGCCTGGGCCTGCGAGACAAGCAGCTTGGAGGCCGCGTCAAAGCCGACAGTGGCCGCGGCAAAGAGCGGCGCATCGGCCGGCTCCAGCAGTGAGGCGGTGGAGTTCAGAGTCGCAACCGCGCTTTGCAGCGTAGGCGTCCAATTTACAATCTCCTGCGCAACGGTGATTCCCGAGCAGCCAGTCATAAAGGGCGCAGGCAGCAAAAGCGCAATCAGCGCCCACGCGCCCAGCTTGGCAGTCGAATTGGATGACGCGGGTCCGTTCGACTCGGTGCGCTCGCTCAAGAACGAAGAGGCGGGGACCGGATCCTTGGCCAGCAAGCCCAGAAGGGCCGTTGCCAGGGCACCGGCCAGCGTGACCAATGTCCCGTTGCCGACCGTGCCTAGTGTGATGCCCTGCTGCGAAAGTACGCTAGCAATGGTGACGACCGCAATCAACACGCCGGCGGCCGAGGTCTTGGGTTGTTTCCAGATATTTGAAATCAGATTCATTGAGAGAGCTCCTTGCAACAAAAAAGGCGGCCGCGGCCGCCTAGGTTACTTTGAGATTCGAAGCATTTTCATCGTCGCTGCAAAATGCATTTCGTTGTAGCCCTGGACAACGCGGCGGAATTGGCGCCCAATTCCTTACACGAGCCGCTCATTCTGTCCAGTTTGCAGGTTCGATGAAAATTCTAGTGAACGCGCGGAAGGGATCGAAACTACCTCCGGGCAACAAAAAAATCGAGACCGCCGGCGGGCATTGTTACAGGCCTGCCGCTGGTCTCGATTTCTCGCCTCTCCCGATTGCGAGCGCCGCCGTGGTTGCGGATCAGGCTCGCGGCAGGGAGCCGCTGCAACTTAGACAAGAGACGGTCCCGCGCCCCGGAACCATCCGCTGAGGGACGGCGAACTCATTCGCCGGGCGCCGTACTTCCGTCTCTTGTCTGGCTACCATTTAGCCTAAGCGCTCTTTCCTATATCTTCGGCAAAGATTGGAAAAACTTGAATCCATTCAGATTCATCAGCTTACACAATTCGCAATTCAATTAAGGACTTGACAGGATTCTAAGGTTGAGTGCGCCAGAGCTTGCACAATCAAGCCAGGCAAAATGGGACGCACGTTACCTTTGCAGGTGGACGAAACTCCGGGAACGCCGATAACCCCTATATTGGCTCACTACGCGAAAGGGGCATTCCTCAATGATTCCTGATGTTCACCACCCGGTTTGGGTGCAGATCGTTACGGGGAAAAAGCAGCTTACATCCAGCAAAACCACCTTCAACATGCTCATCCACAACAACAAAATGAGTTACGAGAGAGACCCATCGCCCGGAAATGTTCAGCAACTCATTGCCAAAACTCACAAATTCATGGCGCAATTTGAATCGGTTTTTGCCAGCGAAATCACTCAAATCCTCGGATAAGGTGTTAGGAGAATCCATGTCGCAAAACAAAGATGCCAGACTGCATTCCGTTGCAGAGGTGCAAGCGGCCATTGCCGCCGGCAAGAACCTGTTCCTGGCCGGCAGCCGCGAGGCGCTCAGCCAGCTCCCGCAGGGCAATTGGGTGGGCGGGACCATCTGTTATTTCATGACGGACGAGGGAGGTCTGGTCTCGGAAGACAAGATCTTCGTAACCGAAGTTCCAGAGTTTGCGCGCGAGGTTAGAATCAACGAGTACGACCGCAACCATCTGGACCAACTTTACTCGGATGCTCCCGATAACGGGTTCAGCTACCTGGTGCTGCCCGCCTCGCCAAAGCTGCTGAAGAGCTATGCCGAGAATGTTTCCAGCTTCGACGGCTTTCTGATGCACCCGATCGTGGGCTGGGTGGCAGGCGTTCGCGTGGACCGCATTGGAACGGAATTCTCAGCGGCCTTCAATGGCAAGAATGGCGCGGTAACGGAGGACAAAGCCGTCGCTCTTCACGTCTCGCTGCCCGCCAACAAGATGGCCGAACTGGATATTGTGAACATCTTCAAAGGCGGCGCCGGCAGCGTGATCCGATTCAAAGAGGAAGGCTTTCAGGCGGCCGGCTGCATCATCGACGGAAAGCCCGCCAACCTGGCCGATTACATCGCCGCCCAGGGAATCAATACCGAGTTTCCGCTGGTGGGCGACTACAACGGCAGTTCCATCAACGTATCCATCCTCAAGGTCGATCCGGCAGCGCATACGGTCGATCTCTATGCCCCGGTCTTTCCCGGCGTGGACTATCGTTTTGCCGAGCCGGTGGGGGACTATTCCTGCGCTTTTGCCGAAATGGTGGGCGCGGATCAGGCGGAGCCGGAGTTTGCCTGCAACTGCATTCTCAACTTCCTCTACGGCAAGCTGGAAGGCAAAAAGACCGGCAGCGTGACCGGCCCCATCACCTTTGGTGAGATTGCGCACCAGTTGCTGAATCAGACGCTGGTGCGGCTATATCTGCGCGACGTTTGATTGGATCGGAAAATCCCTGGAATCGCCAGACCGATACTGGCTGGCGATTCCAGGAAGATCCCAGCATGTAATCCTACGGCAGTTCCTCGATGGGCGTGGCAGCGCAAAGAGGGCTTCCACCGGTGACCCCACCAATGAAATGCGGGCATTGCCCGTGAATCTCCGATGCGGATTCGATCACGCTCATTTGAAAATCCGGTGTAAAGTTGACATCGAACGACACGTCGAAATCGACCGGTCGCCCTTCCAGAAAATACGGATGAAAGATCAACTGACTTACATTCTCCGAGGCTGCTTCTCGCAGAACCTGCATCCCTGAATCAATTTGCACGGAATGAACATGCCCATCCTTGCCTACGTGAGCTTGCAACATCACATGGCCGGAGAGATTGAGGTCCATGGCTCTTTGAGGATAGGTAAATTTGGGCGCCGTCGCCAGCATCGATCTTATCTGGGTTGACGAATATTGCAAATGCAGTGGAAGAGCGGAAGCAAGCGGAGTAAAAACGCCCGGAGAATCCGGGCTATCTCTCAACTCCGTAATATCGAGTTTGAATATTGTGTGCCCATCGCGCGCCGCGACCACGTGTCTAGGAACCGAGATGTCGCGAAAGGGTACCGGATTGTCCATTAACACCAGGATCAAGCCGTTCGTTTGACTGATCACCAGACGCAGTTGCGGCTTTTCCAGGTCAAAGCAATAACTGGAAAACGCGGCAGGCGTCTCCGCCGGTAAATCTTTTTTAGGATTGAGAACGATGCAGCGCAGTTTCGCCTGTCCAAACGGAATCGTTTGCAGGCTGAGATCGTATTGCACCAGAACGCGCCTGGAGGGAAGAACGCCAGATGTCAAGTCGCGAATGTCACGCTCCAATGTGCGCAAATGTTCAATCTTTCCCGCGACAACATCGGGACTCCCCGGAAGACTCCAAAGACTTGCCGTAGTGTTGTCGCGATTCCAAAGAGAACGGCTCTTGCCCGGAGCTGCCCAGTCATACTCATAGCTTCCAGAGGCATTGGGATTACCAAGAGCGTCGTAGATCTGATATTCGGCTTTCAAGTGCCAAGGCTTGGCATTGGGAGATTGCAGATCGTTCGCTGTCTTGGCGTCCAACAAAGTGGACAGTTCCTTGCTGTAGGTCTTGAACTCCTGTCCGAGAGCAAAAGGAATTAAGCAGAATGCCAGGAGTAAAAAGCAAATTGTCGGTCGGCGCATGGTGCGAAAAGGATAGCATACAGCCGGCAATATTCGGCAGGTGGCCCAGGCATCGATTATATCTCCTTCTCTGATTAGTCAAGATAGAAGTCTGTGCCCCATTCATGACAGTGTCGGCCACTGTCATACACGGGACACAGTTTTTTTGTGCAGCTTCTTTTCTATAGCTCCACACGGCTCTTGGTGATTCTTCGGGGATGATGAGCGGATCATCTGCCAGTCCTACCGGGTTTTCAGCCGTCGAAGCGCCAGAGGGCTACGCCGCCTAGGAGGCCGGTTTCGTTGGAGACTATGGTGACGTCGGGGCCGGGGGTGAAGAGGATCTTTTTGGTGTTGCCGCCGCCGATGTAGAGGTGGTCCCAGTTGAAGGTGGCTTGAGTTTGCTTGATGGCCGCCTGGATGAAGTCGTTCCAGCGGGCTTTGCCGAATTTGTCCAGGCCGCGGCGGCCGAGGTAGTCCTCGTAGGTCATGCCTTTTTTGCGCCAGGGGTGGTGGGCTAGCTCGAGGCCGGGACAGAGATGGCCGTCAGTGAAGAGCGAGGAGCCCATGCCGGTACCGAGAGTCAGCGCCATTTCGACGCCTTTGCCCTGGATGGCTCCGTAGCCCTGAACGGCGGCGTCGTTGCAGACGCGGACCGGCTTCCGCCAGCGGCTTTCAAGCTCGGCCTGGAGCGGGAAGGCGACCCATGTGGGATGAAGATTGGCGGCGGTCCAGGTGGTTCCTTTTTTGATGACGCCGGGAAAGCCGATGGAGACGCGGTCGAAATCGCCCATCAACTTGCGCAGTTCGTCGAGGCCGGCAAGCACGGCTTCAGGGGTGGGAATGGCGGGCGTGAGGACGCGCTGGCGCTCGCTGACGGGCTTGCCGGCGGCGTCGAGAAGCATGGCCTTGAGGCCCGAGCCGCCGATGTCGATGGACATGGTGACGGGGAGGGCGGACTCCGGCGTGGCGGCGGGAAGAGGAGCGAGCGAGGTGGAAGCGTCGAGTGTCATCAGGACGAATTGTAGCGCGAATGGGCGGAATTGCAACTGAGGAATTCTGGGACGAAACGGAAGTAGGATTTATGGTGGATAATTCCGGTTAGAGCACATTTCTCAAAGACCCCGTATATCCGGTTTGTTAAAACGAAGTTGGCAATGAATCCGACCCGCAGAGCGTGGACCAGGAGGTCCACGCGACAGCCGGCCGGGAGGCCGGCGCTACAACATCTTGAAAGCGTCGCGGGCCGAAGGGGATGAGAAACGCGGGTAAGAGTGTGCGCTGAAAGCCTGAAGAAATTGGTTGAAGAATTTGGGGGTAAGCCGCCATGAAGATTGTAGTTGCGATCAAACAAGTGCCGGAGCGGGATGCGCAGGTTCGGGTTGACGGCGCGGGGCGCTGGATTGAGGAGCCGGGCTCGCAGTATGCCTTGAATGAGCCCGACGCTTACGCGCTGGAAGAGGCACTGCAATTGAGGGAGCAGCACGGCGGCGAGGTGGTGGTGGTGAGCGCGGGGCCGGAGCGGGTGGGCGCGACGATTCGCGAGGCGCTGGCCAAGGGCGCGGACCGGGGGATTCAGATTGAGTGCGGCGATCTGGGCGCGCGGGATGCGTTGAGCGTGGCGCGGTTGCTGGTGGCGGCCATACGGCCAGAGACGCCTGACTTGGTTTTGGCGGGTTTGCAGTCCGACGATTTGGGGCAGGGGCAGACGGGCGTGATTCTGGCCGAGCTGCTGGGGCTGCCGTACGCTTCGCTGATCTTGCATGTGGAAAAGACCGGCGCAGGCTTGAAGGTGAAACGGGAGTTGGAAGAGGGCTGGTTTCAAACGATTGAGCTGCCGCTACCTGCGGTAGTGACGATGCAATCGGGCGGCAACAAGCTGCGCTACGCGACGCTGATGGGCATCAAACGGGCTAAAACGAAGGAAGTGCGGCTGCTGAGGGCGGATGCGCTGGATACAGAATCAACGCCCGTGGTCGTGCTGGAGAGGGTTTTGCTGCCAACCAAGCAGAAGACAACGCAGATGCTGACGGGGACGGTGAAAGAGACGGCGGCGGCGCTGGTGGAAAAGTTGAAGGTTGAGGCGAGGGTGCTATGAGCGGCGTGTGGGTGGTGGTAGAAGAGCGGGATGGGCGAGTGAGCCGTATCAGTTGGGAGGCCGTGGCCGCAGGGCAGAGGCTGGCCAAGTTGACGGGGCTGACGGTGAATGCGGTGGTCCCGGGCGCGGAGACGACGGCACCGGCTGCCGAAGTTGCCGTTAAGGCGCTAGGCAGGGTGGTGCGCTTGGAGCATCCGTTGCTGGCGGCGTATACGGCGGATGGATTTTTGCTGGCTTTGCAGCAGTTTTTTGCGGCGGAGCAGCCGGAGTATGCGGTCTTTCCGCATAGCTACCAGGTGCGGGATTACGCTCCGGCGCTGGCGGCCCGGCTGGGAGAAGCGCTGATCGGCGATGTGACGGCGATAGGCGTAGGGCCGGAGTTTACGCGGCAGTTGATGCAGGGGCGGCTGAATGGCGTTTACCGGCACATGGGCGGCGGGGCTTGCTTTGTCTCAGTGCAGGCGGGGGCCTTTCGGGCTGATGCGGTTGAAGATGGCTCGGCGGAGGTCAGCGTTTTTTCGCCGGCGATTGAGGCGGCGCAGATTCGCACCCGGCCGGGTGAGCGCTACAGGGGTTCGGCGCAGACGGTGGATCTGGGGTCGGCGCAGCGGATTGTGAGTGTGGGGCGCGGGATCAAGGAGGCGGAGAATATCCCGCTGGTGCAGGAGTTGGCGACGGCGCTGGGAGCTGAACTGGGGGCCTCAAGGCCGATCTGCGACAACGGCTGGCTGGCGGCGGAGCGGCAGGTGGGTAGCTCAGGCCAGATGGTTGCGCCCAAGCTCTACCTGGCTGTGGGGATCTCCGGGGCGATCCAGCACTTGGTGGGAATGAAGGGCTCGCAGTGCGTGGTGGCGATCAACAAGGATCCCGGTGCACCGATCTTCGAGGTGGCTGATTACGGGATAGTGGGCGATCTGTTTGAGGTGGTTCCGGCGCTGACGGAGGCGGTCAGGGCGGCGAAGGGGTAGAAATTTACCAAAAGCAAGCGCAGATCCTTCGACTTGCCGCAGTCACCCTTATGAACGGGGATTCGGTTAGGGTTCATGCTATCCCACCCATTCCGCGATAAAACTGCGGAAAGGATAGGGCCCCTAGCATTTGCGGCTGGTTCATATTCGAACGCAACTCGTTGCGCGAGTCGCGCTTGTTCGGCATGACAGACCAATTTTGAAATCAAGTTGACCGATGTGAAACTAGCCAACGAGTTCCAATGAGCGGATGGTCTCCTTGCGGACGGTGAGGCGCTCGACTAGTTCGGTGCGGACCTCATATCCGCGGCCTGGGGTGTCGGGAATGGCGATTTCGCCGGCCGACGAGACTGTGACTTCCGGCTCGATGATGTCCTCTGCCCAGTAGCGCGCCGAGGCGGAGACGTCGCCGGGGAGGGTGAAGTTTTCCAGTGACGAAAGCGCGATGTTGTGGGAGCGGCCGATGCCGGACTCGAGCATACCGCCGCACCAGACGGGAATGCCGCGCTGCTGCGCCGCGTTATGCACGGCGATGGCCTCGGAGAAGCCGCCGACACGGCCGAGTTTGATATTGATGATGCGGCAGGACTCCATTTCAATCGATGCCAGCGCGTCGCGGCGATTGCGGATCGATTCATCCAGGCAGATGGGCGTTTGCAGCCGCTTTTGCAACATGGAATGGTAGTAGAAGTCATCATGCCAGAGAGGCTGCTCGATCATGAGCAGATCGAAGGCGTCAAAGGCGGTGAGGTGGTCGGCGTCGCGCAGGCGATAGGCGGAGTTGGCGTCGCAAGAGAGCATGATGCCGGGCCAGCGGCCGCGGACCTTCTCGAAGACTTCCACGTCCCAGCCGGGCTTGCACTTGAGCTTGATGCGCTGATAACCGGCGGCCAGCTCACGCTCGATGATCGCCATCAGCTCAGGAATGGAGGAGTGAATACCCAGCGAAACACCGCAGGGGATTGTGTCGCGCACGCCGCCGAGGAGATGAGAGAGCGAGACACCCTCGCGCTGCGCTTCAAGATCCCAAATGGCGTTTTCCAGCGTAGCCTTGGCCATGTGGTTGCCACGCACCTGGCGGAAGATCTTGGGGCAGTCGCCGCCATGCTCTGGGGATGCGGCGGCCAGCATCGGCCCCAGCTCGTTGATGAGCACAGTCCAGGCGCTATCGGTGGATTCGGCGGAGAAGAATGGATGCTCGCCGGCGGTACATTCACCCCAGCCGGTTAGCCCCTCGGAATGAATCTCGGCGAGCAGGATTCTGCGATTGCGGGTGACGCCGAAGCTGGTTTCAAAGGGACGCACCAGGGGCAAGTGGAGTTCACGCAGGATGATGGCATCGATTCTCATGATTTGGGTTCCTTAGGGGTTGAGGCCGGCTTGGGCCTGAGTAAGAGAAGCTAACTCAAAGATTCCATTTCCTTCTGCATCCAGTGTGAAGCCGACTACGGCCAGACCCTGGGAAAATGCCTGCTGAAAGAGGCGGCGGTTTTCCAACTGGACTGTCAGAGCGCGCTCACGGCCGGCTTGGCTTGCCTTCCACTGGTAGATGGCGGCTGGAACGGTGATGCGCTCCTCAATAATGTGCGCCGCTGGCGGACGGCCTTCGAGAGCCGCCTCGACCCTGGGCGAATCAAGCTGCCACTCGGCGACGAGACGGTCGGTGGGAAGTCCGCCTTGCAGACGAGATGAGGATACACCATAGAAATCCACTTGGTAACGGCGGGCAATGGCTCCGAGCTTGCGAATGTTGAGATAGGCGTTCTTGATTTCCAGTGGATCGAAGGTCCACTCCATCTGGCGAATGCCTCGCTGAAGGGCCTCAAGGCGCTGCTCCCGCTTGAGACGCGCGCCTAGGCCATGGTTCCGGTAGGCCTCGCGTACGGCCAGCATGTGGGAGTGCAGATAAGGGCTTGGCTCGGCTTTGCCCGACTTTATGGCGGGCCATGAGAGGACGAAACCAACCAGCGAACTGGGGCTGGGCGGGGACAGTTTTGTATCGAATGCGCCGATGGCTTGTCCGCCGATCTTTTGGGCCAGCAGAAAGGCCTTGCGGGGAAAGATCTCGCTTGCGTCCATGCCCCAGACTTCGACTTCTAGCTGGACACAGGCATCGAGCTCATCAAAACCGGCGCAGGAGCGAATCTCGATCATGGCCGCGCCTCCGGCTGGGCGGCGAGCTTGCGCTTGGCTGCGGCCCACAACTCTTCAAGCTCGGCGGGTTGGAGGTCTTCAAGCGGGCGCGCAGAGGCTAGCTCCATCTCATGGAAGCGCTGGCGGAAGCGGCGGTTGCAGCCGCGCAGAGCCATTTCAGCGTCGACGCCGAGATGGCGGCCGAGGTTGACGACGGTGAAGAGCAGGTCACCCAACTCGGCCTCAACGGCGGGCTTGCGGGCGGGATCGCCGGAGGAGGCTTCGGCTTCCAACTCGGCGGTCTCTTCGACGAGCTTGGGGAGCAGGTCGCGCCAGTTGGGCCAGTCGAAGCCGGATTTTTGGGCTTTTGCGCCGAGCTTGGCGGCCTCGGCAAGGGCGGGCATGGCGCGCTGGACGGAATCGAGACGCGACTCTAGAGGCCTTTGCGCCGAAGGCGCGTCTGCCGCATGCAATGCCTTCTCGGCCGTCTTGATCTCTTCCCAGTTGCGCAGCACGGCCGCGGAGGAGCCCTGGACGGCCGCATCGACCGAGGCGCGATTGCCGGCGGCGCGCGAAGCCTCCTCGCCAAAGACATGAGGATGGCGGCGGATCAGTTTGCTGTTCAGATGGTCGAGCACGTCGGTGATGGCGAAGTGGCCATCGTTGGCGGCCATTTCAGCATAGAAGAGGACTTGCAGCAGCAGATCGCCGAGTTCTTCGGCCAGGTGGGGAAAGTCGCGGCGCTCGATGGCGTCGAAGACCTCGTAGGTCTCTTCGAGGGTGTATTTACGGATGGAATCGAAGGATTGCTCGCGGTCCCAGGGGCAGCCATTGGGGGCGCGCAGGCGGGCCATGATCTCGACCGACCGTGCAAAGGCAGCCGCCGCCCGCGCCGGGTCCGATGCGAGAGGCGCGAGAGGTGCGTTGGAGCTTTCAGGCGGAAGGTCCATGCAGTTTCAGTCTACCTTGCGGCGGTGCGGCGGACGTATACTCAACCTCGACGATGATTCGCATATTGGGAACGATCTTTGCGGGGCTGCTGGGGCTGGCCTTTGGCAGCTTTCTGAATGTGTGCCTGAGCCGCTGGCCAGCGGGCGAGAGCGTGGTTGAGCCGCGGTCGCATTGCAGGCAGTGCGGGCGGACGCTGGCTTGGTGGGAGAATGTGCCGCTGGTGAGTTGGGTGGCGCTGCGGGGACGGTGCCGGAGTTGTAAGAGTTGGATAGGTTGGCGGTATCCGGTGGTGGAAGCGGCTGTTGCTTTGTTGTGGGCTTTGGCCGCTTGGCAGGCTTTAATTTTGATGCAGAATCTAATTGCATATAATTCCTTTCCACTGCGATGGATAGGAATCGATCTTCTCCACTTTCTTGGCAATCTGGTTTTTATCTGGCTTCTTGCTGCTTTGTTGTTTCTGGATGTTGAGTACCTATGGCTCCCTGACAAGCTGACTCTTCCAAGCATTTTGCTTGGTTTCCTATATCGCTTTGGAGATTATTTATTCCATCACGGTTTGTCATTACAACAAACGGATACGACTCCATCTATGTTAGGCACTCTTCTTACTCAAGCTCTGAGCATTCTTGTCGCAGCCGGTCTCATTCTGCTCATCCGCTGGGTTTACTGGCTGATTCGCCGGCGCGAGGGGGTTGGGCTGGGCGACGCGAAGCTGATGGCGATGCTGGCTGCATGGCTGGGACTATCGGGCGCGCTGCTGGCCTTTGCGTTGGGCGTGGTGCTGGGATCGGTGGTTGGTTTGGTTCTGTTGCTGATGCCTTCCGGTCGGCTCAAGACGGGCGCGTGGGCGGCGAAGAAGCTGCCGCTAGGGACGTTTCTCTGCATTGGTGGTATTGTCAGCAGCTTGTGGGGAGAACGGTTGATTGGCATTTATAGGGGCTGGGCAGGGTTCTGAGCGCAGTTGGCTCTGGCGCGGTTTTCTGATCCCTGATCCCTAACCACCAACCCCTGTTTCCTAGTTAAACAGATCCTTCATCTTCTCAATCAAGCTGGGCGAGGCCGGTTTGTTGTCAACGGTGAGGGAGTCGGCTAGCAGGGTGACCAGGTCGCGCTGGCTGCGAGTGAGCTTTTTGGGGATCTGCACGACGACTTTGACGATCAGATCCCCGCAGCCCTTGTCATTGAGGAAGGGAACTCCGCGGCCGCGTACGCGCAACTCGCGCCCGCTTTGCGAACCTTCAGGAATCTTCAGGCTGACCGGACCGTCCAGGGCTTCGATCTCGATCTCCGCGCCGAGGGCAGCCTGGGGAAAGCTGATGGGGATGACGCAATGCAGGTTGTGGCCGTCGCGCTCAAAGAACTCATGGGCCTGGATGGCCAGCACCACATAGAGGTCGCCGCTGGGCGCTCCGGCGCGTCCGGCATTGCCTTCACCGGCGTAGCGGATGCGGGTTCCGTCCTCGACGCCGCGCGGAACCTTGACGTTGAGCTTGATCTCGCGCATGACGCGGGTCTCGCCGCGACAGACCTGGCAGGGGTCGCTGATGACCTGTCCAGAGCCGCCGCAGAGGCCGCAGGTGCGGGCCACGGCAAAAAAGCCCTGCTGGTAGCGAACCTGTCCGCGGCCCTGGCACTGGCTGCAAACGGTGGGTCCGCGGCCAGAGGCGCTGCCGCGGCCATGGCAGGCCTCGCAGCTCTCAAGGCGGCGGATCTTGACTTCAGTTTCGACGCCGAAGATGGCGGCCTCGAAGTCGATGGTCAGGTCGAAGCGCAGATCGTCGCCGCGCTGCTGGCGGTTGGGGCGCTGCTGGTGGCCGCCCATCGAGAACATCTCGCCGAAGAGATCGCCGAAGATGTCGCCGATGTCAACGCCGCCCGCGAACGGCCCGCCGAATCCCTGGCCAGCGCCACTGACGCCGGCATGGCCGAAGCGGTTGTAGGCGGCGCGCTTGTCGGCGTCGCTGAGAACCTGATAGGCCTCGCTGGCTTCTTTGAACTTTTCTTCGGCGGCATGATTGCCGGGGTTGCGGTCAGGGTGATACTGGAGCGCCAGCTTGCGGTAGGCGCTCTTCAATTCCTGATCGCTGGCCTCGCGGGCGACGCCAAGAGTTTCGTAATAGTCGGCTTTGCTCACTTTTGTATTCGGACTCATTCTGTGATCTGTTTGGGGTTGCTGGCCACGCGGACCAGGGCGGGGCGCAGCAGGCGCTCACGCAGCTTATAGCCGCGGCGAATCTCCTCGGCGACATGCTGATCGGGAAGGTCAAGACGCTCGACGGTGCCCAGTGCCTCATGCTGGCGGGGGTCGAACTCTTCACCCACAGCCGGAATCGGAGTCACCTGCAACTGGCGCAGCGCGTCTTCCATCTGCTTGACGATCAGCTCGACGCCGGCGCGCAACTGCTCGGCCGTGCCGGAGGACTTGAGTGCAAGCTCGAAGTGATCCAGCACGGGCAGGAACTTTTCAACGACATTGCAAGTGGCATAGTCGCGGTCGGAGGCGCGTTCACGGTCGGCGCGCTTGCGGGCGTTTTCAAACTCGGCTTGAAGGCGGGCCAGGCGGTCAAGCAACTGGTCGCGCTCGGCCTTGAGCTTGTCGAATTCCGCCTGACCAGCGGACTGCTCGGGAGAGTTTACCAATTCCGGACCCTGGGATGGCTCGGACTTGGCGGGCGTTTCACTGGCCACTTCCTCGTCTGTGACCGTCACCGAGCCTCGCTCATCGGTTTCCAGGTCGCGGACAAACTGCTTCCAGCCCTCGAAGCTCCCCGAGTCGGCGGACACTTCGGACACAACGGGCGTTTCATTTACCACTTCCTGAGCCACCGTCTCTTCGGCCGCCGCGGCAGGCGCGGTCTCTGGCTCGCCAGGCTCCTGGCGATCTTCCAGCAATTTCAAATCCGATTCCATTTCTTCCATGATTATTATGTGTTCTCCGGCAGTGATACTGTTTTCTCTGTCTCCATGATAATTTGTTTCTGTCTCCGGCCTCTCTCATGGCGAACCGGAGCGGCGTTCAATTGAGAAGATTGGCGGCATCCGCCTGATTCTAATCGGCTGGAACTTCCAGCAAGCGCTCGGAGAGCCCGGCGATATAGCGCACCGCCTGAATCATCTCTTGATATTGGATGCGGGTGGGCGCAATGACGGCGACGGTGCCCAGGCTTGCTCCGCCCAGCCGCGCCGGCGCGCCGATCAGGACCAGATCCTGCATGGCGTGCGAGGCCTCGGCTTGGCCCACCAGATCGGGACCGACGACGACGCGCACCTCCTGCTGGCGACCGTCCACATAGGCGGTGAGCAACTCGACGAGACGCTGCTTGGCTTCAAGCGCCAGCAGCATCTGGCGCAGGCGCTCGCGGTCAACTTCGGCACCGATCAGGTTGGCCATGCCGTCCACAAAAATCGCCGGCCCTGCCTCTCCGCCGGCCAGCGCGCCCTTGCGACAAAGTTCTTCAATAGAGGCCAGCATCCGCTGATAGGCGGTCTGTTCGGCCTCGACGCGGCGGGCAATCTCGGAGCGGATGCGCTCGACAGGCCAGCCGCGAAAGTTCTCATTGAGATAGCGCGCGGCGGTCTCGAGCTCGACGTGGGCCAGATCTCGGTCGAGCGCCAAAACGCGGTCCTGCACCGCGCCGGCTTGCGTTACAAGCACGGCCAGCACACGGCCGGTGGAGAGGCGGGAGAAGTGAATGTGTTCCAAAACCTGCGCCGCGGTGGAGGTGGCCAGCGCGACGCCCAGGCCGCTCGATAACAGCGCAAGCACATGCGAGGTGCGCTCCAGATAGTCGTTGGTGCTGGTGACGCCGTTAAAGCTCTCCTCGATCTGGCTGCGGCGGGCTTCGCTCATCGGCGAGCCGGGCTGCATCGCATCCAGAGAGGCAGCCTGCGCCCCCGCCAGCAGGCGATCCATCTGCGCCTCGGGCCGAGTGATCTGTTCCACGTAATAGCGGAAGGCGGCGGCTGTGGGTACGCGGCCAGCGGAGGTGTGCGGCTGCTCCAGCAGTCCGGCCTCGCCCAACGCGGCCATTACGTTGCGCAGCGTGGCGGAGCTGAGGCCCTCGCGGTCGGCAAAAAGGCGCGCAACGGCCTGCGAGGCCACGGGTTCGCCAGTGGCGATATAGAGCTCGATGATGGCGGTAAGCACCAGCCGCTCTCGCGGACTGAGGCGCGCATCAGGCATGGCGGGGGGTCTCCATCCTAGCTTGCATTCAGGCCTTGCATTGGATCAACCCTTGCTTATTCTGCAATTTATGCAAGAAAAAGCGCAAAGATCTCCTCTTTAATTCTAGGGATTGGAGATTGCTGCTGTCAACAGGACAGATTCGCAGGCATTGGGTCGGCTTGGGGCTAAACCGGCCTTTTTCCGCAGGCTTTCAAGCCCAGCTATTCTGGCAAAGGATTAATCCGGCTCTCTGAAGGAGCATTATCCGTTCGCTCCGTTTCTATTGTCCAGACCTTCAGTCTGGTACCCCATTGCCGGGGGATAATTACCGTTCGCAGAAAATTGTCCCAGATTCCAAAAGCGGAACCGGAGACGCCCAATTTTATCGGAGGATCAAGGCCGGGCACCCGCGTTCCTGGCCTTGCGGGTTGGGCGGGCCGCCGAGAACTCCGAGCCCGGTTTTCCAGATTTCCAAAAACTGCCCGATTCTGCACAGCCGACCCTGGGCCTACACTCAAAGTCATGGCCACGATCCCCAACCTGGCATTCGACTCCGGCCTGCCGGCCAACATCGATGCCGAAAAGACCATTCTCGGCGCCATTCTGCTGGACAACGCCGCCCACGCCGAGGCCGCCGAGAAGCTGGAGTCGGAAGACTTTTCGCTCGATTCGCATCGCCGCATCTTCCATCGCATGACGGAGTTGATGAACGCTCAGCGCGCCGTTGACATTGTGACGCTGGCCAATGAACTGAGCCGCTTCAAAGAGGTCGAGTCGGTTGGCGGCGTCGCTTATCTGGCCTCGCTTACAGAGGGTTTGCCGCGACGTCCGGTCATTGAAGAGTACATCCGCATCGTCAAGGACAAGAGCCTGCTGCGCAAGCTGATGCTGATCTGTTCGGCGGCCATTGCGCGCGCCGCTGACCAGAGCGAAAACGCCCTCAACGTCCTGGACGAAACCGAAGGCAAGCTGCTGGAAGTCAGCGAAAAGGGCCTGACCAGCGGCTTCCAATCGCTGGACCAGATCGTTCAGCACTCCTTTGGGACGATCGACAATTTGTACAAGCAGGCCCGCGAGATTACCGGCCAAGCCACCGACTTTACCGAGTTCGACCGCATGACCAGCGGCCTGCAGAAGGGAGAGTTGATCATCATCGCCGCGCGGCCCTCGATGGGAAAAACCGCCTTGGCGATCAACATTGCGCAAAACGCCGCCATCAATCACCAATCGATTGTCGCCGTCTTCAGCCTGGAAATGAGCAAGGAGTCGCTGCTGCGGCGCATGTTGTCCTCGCAGGCCTGGGTGGATCAGCAAAAACTGCAAAAGGGCTTTCTGGGCCGCGAGGATCACGACAAGCTGACTAGCGCGCTGGGCCAGCTTGTCGAGTCGCGCCTCTTCATCGACGACACGGCCGGCATCTCAATGGCCGAGATGCGCGCCAAGGCCCGCCGCCTGAAGCAGAACGCAGGCGGCCTCGATCTGATCGTCGTCGACTACCTGCAACTGATGACGGCGACCGTGCCTTCGTCGGGAAAAAAGAATTACGAAAACCGCACCCAGGAGGTGTCGGCTATCTCGCGCGGCCTCAAGGCGCTGGCCAAGGAGATGAACGTGCCTGTCGTCGCTCTCTCGCAGCTCTCCCGCGCCGGCGTACAGCGCAAGGACGACCATCGCCCCATGCTCAGCGATCTGCGCGAATCCGGCTCGATTGAGCAGGACGCCGACGTGGTTGCATTCATTCACCGCGAGTCGTACTATAGCCGCGACGAGGAGATGAGCGAGGCCGACAAAGCCAAATCCGAGATCATCCTGGCCAAGCAGCGCAACGGCCCCACCGGAACAGTCTATTTAAACTTCGTTTCCAAATTCACGCGCTTTGACAATCCGGAGACCGAGCACGAGATGTGAGCGATTTTGATTGGGAGAACCTATGATTTCCCCGGGGAGGCGGCATGGTGCCGTCCAGAAGGACTCTGGATGTGATACTGCTTAGCCGTCCACCGGCTTCGCTGACCCGCGCCGGCAAGAAACTGTAGCGCCAGCCTCCCGGCCGGCTTCTATGAGACGGTGTTGCTGTCAAGGTTTTTGTCTTTGTTTTTTCCTTGGTGGCGTATTTGCTGTTGCTGTTGTTCTTGTTATTGCCTTTTCTTGTGCCGCGGATTCATCTCGGGCTTCCATGCGCACTCACTCTGAGCCGCTATGGGCTCGGTGCCTGATGAAGTCCGACAGGGATGAAACAGGGCTGCTATGCTTGGCCTTTGACGGACAACCCGGCCAACGCAGTCACCGTGACAGTATTTTCTTGCCGAAGCAATAGTGGCTGTAACGGTCGTCCATATCCAGGCCAAGGGTCATCTCCGGTTTGTTGGCCACTTCCATCGCGCGCATTTGTTTGCTAACCTTCTTTATTGGCTGGTCTCCTTTTTTGCACCTCGAGTGCGCTGCGAACAGCTTAGCTGCTCGCGAGACCAGCCGTCTCATTCCATCTATAGCTTGGACCTCCCGGTTTTGATCAGGCCGACTCCACCTCATGTTTCAGCGCTGTAGTACTTAAAACGGCATTCACTTGGTCAACAGGGCGCAGTTTCCGAGCAGTGATTGATGTAGTTCAGCAGAGCCTTCCATCTGTCCACCGCCGGCGGCTGCTCCGCATAGGTTCTCACATAGCTGCGGGCCGCGCGGATATTGGCGGTTAACAGGTCATATCTGGCATATCCTCTCTAACTGTAGGAACAATCCCTACAAGGGGGTCACTGTTAATTCTTCGTGTTTTATCTTGATCTTCAGTGGTTTATAGAAGATGCTGGCGGAGAGGCTGGAATTCGCAGATCTAGAGTAATAATCCCCTGTATGCACTACATTATTCATTTCGGTTCTGCGCAGGAATCTGTAAGGCAGCGTGATATTCGGGGGTTTTCCTTGATGGCCGGAATCGGCTATTCTCATCACGATGCGCGCCAACGATTGAACACGGGTATTGGGGTGGCCGGGCTACAAAGTTTACCGGCATGAGATTGATGAGTCCGTCGGGCATAAGAACTTGCGCACATAGGCAAGAAACATCTTACCGTCCATCGGTTCATCGGCGACCATCGGCGCGGTCAATCGGCGACGACGCAGAGCTTCCACAAAGGTCGTTGTTTTCCAATGTCCGTGGGGCGCAGAGCCGATGCAACGCTTACCACCAGGCGCGCGCCCGCAGCGCCTGGTCCTGTTGGTCGTAGTTCACGTTTCATCGATGAACACTAGCTTTTCTGCGTTCATCGTCGGCAATGCCTCGATCCGCGCGCGGCGCGCCTGTTGCACGTCCTCGCGTTCTTGCTCGCTGGCGTGCAGGGTTTTTTTTGAAAGTGAGATTCCATTTGTTCAACTGATGCCACAGCGCGCCTGTCTTGATAACAACGCCATGCTTGGCCAGCCGCTCGCACAATTCAGCCAGGCTTAGATCGGGCTCTCGCTCGATCCAGGCACAGATTTCGGATTTCAAATCAGCCGCCCGCGAACGGCGATGGCCTCCAATCCGAAAGCTGGTGCGTTTGCCTGTCTTTTGTTCGCGGTCGCGCACTCGATAAACCCAGGCCCGACTGATTTCCAGACGCCGCGCAATCGAAGTCGGACGTTCTCCGCGACCCAATGCCCACAACACGCGATCCCGCAAATCCTGCGAATAAGGCTGCATCCGTGCCGCCCCTCTATCGGTGGGATTATTGCAGCACGGTATGTATACACTTGAATTAGAAGGCTCTCTAAACCAAACGAACGAATGCCCACCCTACCCGCCCAGCGCAAACTTCCGTGCCGCCTCCAGCAGCCGAGCCACGGACTCCTTGGAGCACGACTCGGTATAGATCCGCATCAGCGGCTCGGTGCCGCTAGCCCGCAGCAGCAGCCAGGTCTCGGCTGCATTTGGCTTAGTCGCCGCCTCTGGGTTGTCCAGATAGAATTTGACGCCGTCCATCGTCTCCTGCCGCAGAATCGGCATTCCGGCAAAGACCGGGTCGCCTGCCCTCAGCGCCCTTGCTCGTGCAATCGCCGCGTTCTTTATCTCGTCGGAGATGTGCAGGTCGATGCGCCCATACTGGTGTTCTCCATATTCCGCTTGCAGATCGGCCACCAGTTGGCCCAGCGTCTTTCCCTCCTCGGCCATCACATTGGCCAGCAACAGAGAGTTTAGTAGTCCGTCCCGCTCCGGCAGATGCCGTTGAAAGCCGATCCCGCCCGACTCCTCGCCGCCCATCACGATCTCCCGCTCCAGCATGAAGTCGCAAACAAACTTGAAGCCGATGCCGTGCTCGATCAGTTCCCTGCCGTGCTTTTTGCAGATCCGGTCCAGCATTTTGGTGGTGTTGAAGGCGCGCGTGACGGCACCCGGCCAGCCCTTGCGCTTCAAAACCCAGCTCAACAGAACGCAAAATATCTTGTGCGGATCGACAAAGATTCCATGCTCGTCCGTCGCGCCAATGCGGTCCGCGTCACCGTCCGTGCAGAGACCGGCCTGGCAGCCATTGGCCACCACCGCCTCGCCAAGAGCACGAATGTGCGGCTCGATCGGCTCGGGGTTGATGCCCGGAAAAAGTGGGTCCACATTGCCGCGAATCTGCACATGCGCCACGCCAAGGCGCGTAAAAAT
This sequence comes from uncultured Occallatibacter sp., assembly GCA_964509755.1. Classification (GTDB taxonomy): domain Bacteria; phylum Acidobacteriota; class Terriglobia; order Terriglobales; family Acidobacteriaceae; genus Telmatobacter. Next base: position 22,105 of record CAZDYU010000014.1, read on the forward strand.
CTCCGAGAGATAGGTCAGCCCCGCGCCATACATTGAGTCGATGCCGAACTTCATCCCTGATTTACCCAGCGCTTCGAGGCTCGTAAAGCCCTCGATGGCCTTCAGGTACGGCGGCAGAAAATCCACCTCTTCGATCGGAGCAGGTTGCGCCATACGGGGAACCGCCTCACCCAGCCGCGACTCGATCTCGGCGATCATCGATGGCTTGCCCGACCCGCCATACCAGCCCTTGTACTTCACGCCATTCCACTGCGCCGGGTTGTGCGAGGAGGTAATCATGATCCCACCGGCCATGCCGCGTTCGCGCACCGCATAGCTGAGTGCCGGCGTAGGCGTGATGCCATTGGCCAGCAGTACAGGAATGCCAGTCGAGGCCACAACCTCGGCGCAGGTACGCGCAAAGGCCTTGGAACCAAAGCGAGTGTCGTAGCCGATGCAAAGCCCCTTCGTGGCGTCTTCCTTGGCATGTACGTAGGCTGCAACCGCCTCCGCCGCGATACGCACATTGGCAAAGGTAAAGTCATCAGCTATCACCGCGCGCCAGCCGTCGGTTCCGAACTTGATTGCAGATTGAGCCATCGTTATCTTTCATTCTCCCTGTAATTAGGTTAAAGGATTCAGGCGGAGTTCCGTTTCAGTTCGCAGACACAAAGCGGCGGACGGGAAACTCCCGTCCGCCGCTCCGATTCTTCAGCTTCTTACTGCACGGTCAGAGTAAACTGCGTTGTTTGCTTAACATTAAGGGTAGGATCGGGAATACCACCGAGTGTTGGCGTTGAGGTTGCGGTTATCGTTATCGTCGAGGTGCCGGAGGGCGTCGTAAAAGTAGCCGTTCCACTGCCGCAGCCAGAGACACCCGCCAGAGAAACCAGCAGCACACAACCTGCTAGCGATTGCATCAGCAGCCGTCTTCTCGCATTCCTGTTACTCGCCAAGCCGAAAAGGCCCAAGCCAAGTAATAAACCACTCCACCAGAATATCCCGGTCGGCGTAATGATCGGAGCCTGGTTCACATTAACCGTAAGTACCGTGGAGACAACCGGAACAAGGTATGTGGCATTCGGCGGTGTTGTGGTGCTGCTCACCGCCAACCCCAGCACTGCGGGAACGAAGTTGCATGTCGCATGGGCCGGCAGTCCTGTGCAGGTGAAGTCCACGCCCCCTTGAAATTTTGATTCTGAAGTTATGGTGATTGTGCTAGTGCCTGGACTCTTCGCCGAGGACGTAATTGCGGAGTTGCTTTGCACCATCGTGAACGTCGGCTGGGTAACAATCAACTGCGTAGCCGACGACACCGATGTTCCGTAATTGTTATTCCCTTGGTATGTTGCCACGATGTTGTATACACCCGCCGCCAGCATAGTTCCGTTGGTGCCTGAGAGGGTCAAAGTTGCCGAATACACCGTTCCCGATCCAGAAGTCGTTGTTGACTGGACAGTCGCAGTGCCTAACACAGGGCCACCGACGCCATTACTGAAGACAACAGACCCTGATAGCGAACCCGTGATCGACGGAGCAATCGCCGCTGTCATCGTTATTGAATCTCCGTCAGCAATCTGCGGCGGAGTCGGCTCGGCCGTTAAAGGACTCGCTGCGAATCCAAAAACCGCCAGCGCCGTGCTCGATGTCGCCGGCGATATGGTTATAGTTGTCGCAAGAGATGAAGAAGGAGCATAGGTATGATCACCGGAGTAAACAGCCGCAATCTGATGGGCGCCGCCGCTGAGGCTGGAAAGAACGAGCGAAGCCTGAGCGGAACCGTTCATAGCCACCGGTTGTCCAGAGTTTCCTCCATCGACGATGAATTGTACCGTTCCCGTTGCCGCGATTCCGGTCCCACTTGCTGGAGCCACCGTTGCCGTAACCGTAACCGGGCTGCCATAGCTAGCATTGCCTGTTGCTGGAGCAGTCTGGGCCACCGTAACTACGGAAGGAAGCTCGTTCACTGCATTTCCACTCAAAACTAGCGCAGGTGCGGCCGTATTCTGAGCCGAAGTGCTGAAATTAACCGTATAACTTTGTGGTCCGGCTTCGGTTGTCGGAGCAAAGTATGCCTCAAGTGTGCAACTGTAGCCGCTGCCAAGCACCGCGAGGCCAGAGCAATTGTCGCTGGCGCTCGGTATCTCGAATGGCGTACCGGTCAGCGCAGGATAAAGTGGTGCCCCCAATGCCAAGCCGACCAAGCCAGAACTGGCAAGAACCGCCGTCTGCCCGGCGCTGCTGGACTCGTCGTTCACTTTCCCGAAATTGATTGCCCCGGAAAGACGATTCATCCCATAGGCAGCCGCATTCGTGCTGTCGGATGCATAGAGGTTGCCGTATGGATCCAGCGCAACGGCGTACGGGTTGAGAATCGAACTGGAAACGATCGTTTGATAGCTCGATGCCAGCCCGCCGTTCTGGTTGGGAACGCGTACGATGAGACCGTTCCCGCTGCTGGCAATAATCACGCTTCCAGAACCGTCCACCGCCACGCCTGTCGGAGCCGAAAGATTGGCGCCAACATCGCTGATTGATCCATCTGAGTACTCTACAACCGTATTGCTAGCCGGGCTCGCAACATAAATATTATTGAAAGCATCCAATGCCACCGCCGAAGGCGAACTGAGTCCTGCCGTCGCGGTTACCGGTACCGTCTTCACTCCGCCTGAGGCCAGTCCGCTGCGATTCACATAAGTAACCACATCGTTATTCCCGGCTTCGGGAATATACAGTGTTCCAGTTCCATCGACTGCCAACTGGCCGGGCTTATTCAGACCACTTAGAATCGTACTCTGGCTACCCGAATAAGGACCGCCGGTACCGTTGGCAATCTCCACCACGCGACCGTTGCCCGTGTCGGAGATATAGAGATTGCCCGCTGAGTCCGCGGCCACGCCGCCAGGCTGGCTCAGGCCACTGCCCAACGCAGTGCCAGCGCCAGCGCCACCCGCATATTCGTACACCGCGTTCGCGGCAGCGTCGGCGACAAATACATTCCCCGCGCCGTCAACGGCAACCGCGCCAGGCTGCTTCAATCCGCTACCTATCGCGCTCTGCGTTCCAGGATCAACCGTAATGGCCTGACCAACAGCTACCCCTGTCAAGTAAACCGGAATGTTATCCCCAGCCGCATCAGTCAGCGTTAGAATCGCATTCCGCTGTCCAGGCTGTGTCGGGTTGAATTGCACGTTGATTGTGCAGGATGTATGGGCTGCGTTTACCGCTCCAAAGACGCATGGGGGCAGAACGTTCAAGATGATAGGCGCGGACTCATTCTCCGTAACGGGTTGCCCTTTAACGGTGGCTGTAAACGGCGCGTAAACGCTCAGATTGGCTAACCCGGGAGTAGCGCTGCTGCTGGCCGTTAGAGTCAAAATATTGGCCCCCGTGACCGGGTCGGTGCTGAAGGCCGAAGTGACGCCAGTCGGCAACCCCGAAACCGCAAGAGCGACGCTGCCTGTAAAGCTCGCGGCCTGACCAATCCCAATCGTCTCGGTGGCGGTGAAGCCTGGGGTTAGATCCAACGAGATAGCCGATGGATAAATCTGGAAGTTGGCGGGGGGAGCCGCGACTGTTACTGAAGCCGTCGCGTTCACATTGCCCGAAGTAACCACGGCGAAATCCTTGGAAGGTGCGCCGGCAGCGGTAATCGTGGTCGATTGCAAAGTGACTGGAGCGTTAAACGTCAGTGTCAGAGGGACAGGACTGCTTACGGCTCCCACGGCTGTAGCCGGAAACGGCGCATTCCCAACCGTGTACTTCCAGATGTCCGTATACCCCTGCTCCGCAAAGATGTTGCCATGCTGGTCAATTGCAACGCCCCACTGATTTTGTGAGTTTATGTTACTTTGCGAACCAGTGCCCAATGGAAGAACCATGAACATGTCTGCGGGATTAAGCCCCGACTTCTCCAGCGGGATCTCCCAAAGGCCGCCGCCACCTGTGCTTACGCAAGTATAGTTTGAGAATTTTCCGGAGGTGTAGCCATTATCGGCGACATACATGTTTCCGGCCGAATCGAAGGAAACACCCTCGGCCGCGATAAATGCATTCGAGAATACCGTCGGAACCGCCGTAGCGGACCCCGTGCCCGCCGCCACCTCATAAATGGTTCCAGTCATGTTCGTAAAATACACATTGCCCGCGGAATCCGCCGCAATATCGGCGATCCAGTCGAAGTCGGAAACTGTGTAGCAGGATCCCGCCGGAGAGGTCGTCGTCGGATTCACAAAGTTGACAATTTCTGTCGGCGCGTCGGTGCCGAAGTTGCAACCGACACTGCACCCGTAAATGGTGCTCTGGTTATAATTATCGAGCAGATAGCTATCTCCTTCAGGATCGAACGCAAGCGCCTCTACCTCTAAATAATTTCCGCCGGTAATATACCCACCGTTGGGTACACTGGGGTTGGTTGAATAGGTTATGGGATAGTCGTACGTGCAAGCGGAGGTCGAGGTTACTGTCGCCACGCCGTTTGCAATTGTGCCGGTGCAGAGCGGGGGCGTCGGAGGATCGGGTGGCGAGTACTCATAACCCGTTGTGTTTGCGTAGAACGTATAGGAACCATTGACATATGGAATCATCGATGTGATGTTGCCGTACACGCCCGTTACAACCACGTTCCCATTGGAATCGACAGCGATTGGTCCCGTATGATCGCTGTTGGGATCAGTGAAAATTTTGAAAGGACTTCCTCCGTTGGCCGGAAAATCCCAAACGGCATTCCAGTTGTAACCGCCCTGCAGCAGATCCCCCGCCGGATTAACGGCCAACGATCCAAACGTACCCTGCATTCCAAACGACAAAACGTTGTAGGGGACGCCTTGGGTTTGAGTTTGCTTGAAGCTGGCGAAGACCGGGTTGTTATCGCTGAGCATCGTCCTGGTCGTCGCCACAATCGGCGGCGCGGTCTGGCCATGGCAAATCTCTACCGGCAAAAAAATCCACGCGAGGAATAGCATCACCAGCGCGCCCGCAAAGCGCACTGTGCGTACCGGCCTGTCTTGCAGAATTTCAGCATGATCCATCGGCATCGTCATTCTCCTGGTCTCCATATCCGTATCCGTCCCTCGCCCTTTCACTCGCGCTACTCTCAAAAGGCTTTTGTGGCAAGCAATTGCCTGCCACGCATCCCTGGCTACACCGTCCGCATCAGAAAGTGTACTTCACCGTGATCTCCGCGATGCGCCTGCCTGTCTTGTTGTGAGTAATGCCGAAAGCCGCATTCTCCTGCTTGGCCTGAGTCGGGTCGTAATTCACATTGTTGAGAAAATCTAATTGCTCCGAAGTCGGGTTGAGATTGGTAAACGTCACCAGCGGATGATTCAGGAAGTTGAAGCCCGCCGCATTGACCTCAAGATTTTTTTTGTCGGTAAAGTGGAACAACTTCTTCACCGTCAAATCTGAGTTGAAGAAGTACGGGCCGTGAATATACGGATAGTCGAAGGGCCCGTTGGCGCCGCTGATCTGAGGCAGAGCAAAGCATGCCCCGTTGATGTACTGACCTGACTGTGTGTGTTTTGCCGGATTGCAGGTAAGCGTCGGCTGCAACGCCACGTCTGGCGTACCCAAAAAGGCTTGATTGTTCACCTGGATCAATACCGTGCCAGCCGGCTGGGAGTTGCCTAGGATCGCTCCCGGCCCCAGCATGCCTTCCAATCCGAAGTTCGTCCCATAGCTCGTCGCCTGCAGGTTCGGCCCACTCTGAATACCCGTTACCCCGGAGAGCGCCCAGCCGTTCAACGCGCCATTGACGAGGCGGTTACGATGAAAATGCGATCCGCCATCCAGGTAATACCACGCATTGAATATCTGTGTGCGGTCATACGCCAATGGACCATAGTCGTTCCATACATTGAATGAATCGCCAGGATTCCCGTTGCTGAATCCGCCACGAACGCCCATGGCTTTGCTGAAGGTGTAGTTCGCTCCAAAGTTCAACCAGCCCTTCGACTTGTTCCAAGTTGCCTGCAGAGCGTTGTAGTTGGCAAAAAGCTTATGCGCCTCCAATTGAAGCTGGCCATACAGCGGGTACGGCCGCCAGTCGTTGATCGAGGGCGCGACCACCGTGGCATTCTGCGGGAAGCTGTTGAGACTCGTGGGTTCGTACGTCGTCCCCTGAAACGGATTCTTCGTGTACTGGTAGGCCGGCTTGTTTGTGGACGTATCGAAGGATGTGACAACGACGAATGGAGCTGGATCAGGTTGAAATAGCGCTCCCGGCTTAATCGCATTCACGTTGTCCACTGTGATGGCTCCATTGCTGCCATCATTCAAAATCGAGTTGCTGTTGTTACCCACATAACCAACAGAAAAAGTTGTGTGGAACAACTGCTGTGTCAATGTCAAGCTGTAGGTTGCCGTCAACGGTTGCTTGTGGTCGGACGGATCAAAGGCGATTAAACTAGTCGAGGCCAGCGTACTTAACTGCGCCTGAGGATCGTTAGGCGCAATGTGCTGGCTTCCCATATAGTCCAGGGTCAGTCCGTTGGAGTTGTAACTGCTGCCGCTCGAGAAAGGATTCTCCAGATTGAGTACTCTCTGTCCTTCGGAGACCGCAAGAGCATTTGAAACGTCCGTCCAGTTGTCATGGAAACGATACCATCCATAACCGCCAGAGAGGACGGTCTTTCCGTTTCCACGCACATCCCACGAGAAGCCAGCGCGCGGATCGAGGAAGAGCGGCGTCACAGTTTGGCCTGAGAGCGGCACGGAACTGTCGATTGCATGCCATTTGAATCCGGGAAGCGGCTTGTCAGCCGTAGGATTCTGGACCAGTGCCGCCCAGGCTTGATATTCCGCCGGATCCCAGACCGGCAGACCCACGCCGCTGGACTGTTGCCACTCGCCCTCATGCTCCACGCGCAGTCCGAGGGTCAGCGTGATATTCGAGCGAACCTTCCAGGAGTCTGTGGCGTAGAAAGCCAAATTCCACCAATGAAGATCCGCGGTGGGTCGGATGCTCGCCTGGTAATAGCTCTGAATCTCACCCTCCAGGAAACTGGCAAGAAGGTTGCCAGGACCGGAACATCCGCCGGACGCGCAGGTATTGTCATAAGTCTGCGATGCACCTTGAGGCCCAGTAGGCAGCTCAAAGGTCGGGTTGATGTAGTAATTCCCAATCTGACCATTCGTCGCGGTACTTACGATAATTGAGTTGTCCAGTGTCCTCTGTGCATCTATACCGATCTTGAAGGTGTGCTTGCCCAATACCTTCGTCAAGTTGTCGCCAAAGTCGGGCGTCATCCTCTTCAGAAAATTTGGACCATAGCTGTAATCCGGGAACAGCCCGATAGGCAAGCCATCATATCCATAGTCTGCCAACTGCGGAAACTGCTTGGTGCCATTGTCGTACGCGCTCATATCCAGTCCAGCGCCTAGGGCGGTAGTGGCAATCTCTTTGGCGTCGCCAGCAGTGTAGACCTCATTGATATATGCCAGAGATGCAAAAGCCTCATTGGTCAATGTGGGAGAGAGAACCCGCATCCAATTCAGTGCGCCTGTCTCCGAATTGGTATTCTTGACTGACCCGCCAGGCATCGCCACGCCTCCGGAATTGCCCGAGGCGAAATAGCCTGCCGCTTGCGGAATTCCAGTATAACCGCGTTCTATGGTGTAAACCCCGTAGAACTGATTCCGCTCGCTCGCGGCAAAATCGACGCGAGCATGAGCCGTCCACATGTCGTTATTCACCAGGTTATTCTTAACGTAGTTGTAGCCATCTTTAGTCGTCTGCCCATCCGGGTTTGTACTGGTAACCCCCACATTCGGCGCCGCTAGCAGCTTCATAAATGCCCCCGCTGCGCCTACCGCATTCAAATAGGGAGCCATGCAATCTGTGCTCGAGTCACTGCAGTTGACATGCTGGCCGCCCTCGGCAAAAGCGCCACTCACATAGGTGCCAGGCACCACTCCTGTATCGGGAACCGTGGCGACATTGGCATACGGGCCAAATCCAGTTTGGAGTGTGCAAGAAAACGGATTTGTACATGACACCGCTCCGGGGGGAAGATATCGCTGAATCTGCGTCGGGCTGAAATCGCCCTTCAGCATATCCGGTGTCGGCACCAGCGCATGTTCAATTCCGCTTCCTGGGCTGTTGTATGCATAGACGTTGCGCTGCACATAATCTTCCGCCTGCGCAAAGAAAACCAGCTTGCCGCTATGGTTGAAGCTTGTGCCAGGTATCTTGACCGGACCGCCAAACGTCGCACCCGGATAGATATAGCGGTCGGACGGCTTCGGCAGCCCCTCATAACCCGCCAAAGCATCGGTGGAGTTCATCTGTGCGGTGCGGCCATGCACATAGAGAGTGCCGTGATACGTTGAGCCTCCGGACTTGCCGACTGCATTGACCACCACGGGGCCGTTGGCCGTATCCGCGCCGAAATTCGACTGCTCGATCTTTACTTCGGCCGTCGAGTCGGTATTGACGGTTTGCGTACTGCCACTATAAGAATTTGGGTCGTTCAGGTTGACGCCGTCCGAGCGCACACTCACGCCGTTTGCGGGTGCGCCGCTCATCGAGTAAGCGCCGCTTGCACCGCCGGTCGTCACTTGGCCTGGATCGTAAGTCGAGTTGCTCGCTGAATTATTGGTAAACGACCCGCTGCCAGTGTTGATCGCCGATCCAGGAAGAATCTTCATCAGTTCGGTGACGTCGCGGCCTTCGGTTGAAAGGTGATCCAGTTGCGCAGCTGTAATCAAATCGCTGCGCTCCCCCGTCTCCACGACGCTGGAGGCATCGGCGTTCACGGTGACCGTGATGGACTCCACACCGGGAACTAGCTTGATTGCGCTCAACGTACGTGCGTCACCAGGATCCAGATGGACGCCCTTCAGAACATTGACCTCAAAGCCCTGAGCCTTCGCCGTGATCGTGTAATCCCCTGAATCGAGTGCGGGAAAAAGAAAAATACCGACGGCATTCGATTTGGTCGAGCGGACGAATCCGTTCGCCTGGTTCTTCGCCGTCACCGTTGCGTTCGGAATCACCGCTCCGGTCTGGTCCGCGACAGTTCCGCCCAAGCTCCCCGTCACCGTCTGTGCCATGAGCCGACTGTGCCCAAGGCCTGCCAGAACCAAAATCAAAAGACCCAGGCTAACCCAGGTTGACGCGCTTTTCCTCGACCATGGCCTGCAATTCATCCGTTCCTCCATTTGACTCATCTGAGCTTGAGCAGCCGCGAACCTTCCCGCGATTTTCTGGCCTTCGATCTCCGAAGCCTTGTTACCGTTACCATCACAAAGATTACAGGATTTACCAAGCTTTTATATCCGGTATTCCTGACAGTTGTCAAGGGTACTTTCTTGCGCCCGCTCCCGCTCGTAAAATAACAGTGCCTGGACTACCCTCCGGCCTGAAGAAACCGCCCTTCCAAGCCTTGAAACCCTCTTCAACCAAAAATCGCTCCCAAGACTTATTCTCCCGCCGGCTCGGCGCCAATTCCGCCGTCGGCGATCCCAAAATTCGGCATGTGAGCTAATTGAGAGAGCCGACCGCCTTGCCAAAATGCATCGGGGCCTCTTCAAAAATGAAGAGGCCCCGACGGTTTCACTCTGTTACTGACAGCTTACTTGTTCACGGTAAGCGTCAGGTAGGCAACCCTCTCCAGTTGAACACCATTCACTTTGGAGACAGCCGTCACCTTCACGCTCGATACACTGAACGTCGGCGACCATTGAGCACCGCAACCGGTAAACAGGCTCAGGCCAATTGCGCTCACTGCAAGCAGAAGCATCATCTGCAAGCGGCGGCGCTTCTTGAAGCCCAGGAAGCAGCACAGAGCCGCCGCCAGAGTCGCTCCACCGGGAACGAGCGGGTTGGAGTTGTTGTGGGCAGAGATCGAAGCTGAACTGGTGTTGATCTTCAGAACACCCTTCGCTACCGAGGATCCGCTCGGCGCAATAGTCAATGCGTCGCATGAAGCACCCAGCGGCAGCCCCGTGCAGGCAACCAGCACATCTGCCAGGAACGCCGCTGTGTCCGGAGAACCAGTGACCACCGCATCAACCTCGCCGCTGTTTCCGGCGGTTAGGTTGAGAGCGGTTGGGCTGACCGCAAACGTGAAGTCAGGCACACCCGCGCTGACGATGTAAGTGGCCGACGCAACATTGCTGTTGGTGTAACCGGGCGAATCAACTGCAATTGCATTGATGGTTATGGTTTCGACGGTAGCCAGCGGGATAGCGCCGGTGTACTTCGTCGAACTGGTGGTCGGGATCGACCCGTTCGTGGTGTAGTAGATGGTTGCTCCGCTCGTGGTTGTGCTGAGAGCAACTTTGTTAGCCGACCCATAATAGGTGCCAGCTGGAATGCTGAAGGTTGGTTCAGCCACTTGGCCAAGCGAACTGACTGTGATTGTCAGCGAAGCCGCGGGCGCCGCCGAGTAGTTGGCATTGCCTGCCTGATTCGCGGTAACCACGACTGAGCCAACGCCGGTAAGGGTCAAAGTAACGCCATCCGCAGCCAGCGTTGCCGGACCAGTGACGCTGAACAATACCGAATTACCCGATGCCCCGCCCGTTGCCGCCAGTACGATCGGAATCGCGCTGTAAGGGATGGTCTCCGAAGCGGCTGGGTTGGTGAAGGTAATCGCCTGTGCTGCCTGCGTTACCGTAATCGTCAGCGTAGCCGCGGGCGCATCCGAATAATTGGTGTTACCCAACTGATTCGCGGTGACCACGACTGAGCCAGGACCGGTAAGTGTCAGAGTCGCGCCATCCGAACCACCAAGGGTCGCTGGTCCAGTAACGCTGAAGGTTACCGGATTGCCCGATAGCCCACCCGTTGCCGTCACATCAATCGTATTCGTGTTGTAAGCAATGGTTTCCGAAGCGGTTGGATTGGTGAAGGTGATCGCCTGCGGTAGCTGCGTAACAGTGATCGTGATCTGGACCTGATTCGCAGCGGCATAGGTGACGCCGTCGCCAGCTTCGTTCGCGTCCAGAATAATGGTGCCTGCGCTGTTGACTGTCAATACGCCAGCAGTCAAAGTTCCCGCGCCGGGCGTCGATGCGCCGTCGATTGTCACAACAACTGGAATGCCTGATGCGCTATCCGTTGTTGCGGTGACCGTAATCGGAGCAACGCCATAAGCAACCGATTCAGAAGCCGTAGGCGCTGTGAAGGTGAGATGCTGCGGAATCAGAGCCTGGCCCACGCCGGAGACCGTTGCCGATCCGCTGCTGCTTGCGGCATCCATCACGGTCAGCGTTGCGGTCTCTGTGGCGCCAAGGGACGGCGTGAAACTGACCGTCGTTGGGTAAGAGGCGGCACCGCTCATAGTTCCATTGCACACGCCGAGGAGCAACGCCGTGGCAGGCGCGATGAACGCCGTATCTTCTCCCGCGAAATCCGCCGCATTCGTACCTGAGACAGAGAAACTGATTGTGGGGTCAACCGTGCAAGTGGTGCCGTTGTCCACCACCGTGACGTAGCTTCCCGTCTCGACAGTATTGACGCCGGCAACCTTGACAGTGGTGTTATACGTGGTGTTCGCCGTGGTCCCAACCTGAGTTGAACTGGGATTTGTCGCACCATTCACCTTGATTCCAGGCAAGCCGGGAACCAGCACATTGTTCACCGATATCTTGAATGCAGTGTCGGCGCCGCCAGAGGTTATGGCCGAGGAATACACCGCGCCATACAGGTTGTCCATAGCGTCAAGAGCCAATATCTTGGCTCCCTGCGTTGAAACCGTGTACATACCCGCGGGGTTGACCGTTCCCGCATTGTTCTGGAAAGCAAAGATCCCATTGTACTGGTCGGCAAGGTACACCGTGCCGCTCACCTGATCCACGGCAACGCCGTCAAGCTCGTCGTCGTAGGAGCCAGGAGTTGCAAGTGTCTCGGTGTAAATTACCGTCGGCGCAGCGGCATAGCCTGTCGTCACTCCACCGTAACCAACTCCCGTACTGACCGGCAGTTCGTTCAATTCGGAATAAATGCTCTCATTCTTGCTTCCGTTGTAAGAGGAATCTGTAAAGAACAGATTGCCCCAAGGATCGATTGCCAAACCACCGACCATCAACTGCGCCGCCGTGGTGGAAGCTGGCTCCATGTAGATCATTGTTGCAGCCGGAGTGCCAGTGGCGATACAAGCCGCGGTGCACTCATAGATGGCTTCAGGAGCAGTATTCGCGTTGGTCAGCGAGAAGAAGAAATCGCCCGCAGCGTCGAACGTCATCGCAGAAACGCCAAAATAATAGCCATTGGTGATGTTGGTCAGGTTGCTGCCAAAGCTGCACTCGGCCGTGTCGGTTCCCGTGCAGTCTGCCGGGTACGTCAAAAGGTTAGTTGGATCGGGTGCGGCTACATAGGCTCCGCTGACAAAAGGAATCTTGATTACGTTGTTGGTATACAAACCTCCAACGTAAAGGTTGTTCTGGCTGTCCAGAGCCACCGGCCCAACGTTGTAGTTGTCCCCAACGTCAGAACCCCAATCGACCAATAAAGTTTCAGCACCGGTCGTTGTGTTGATGTCCAGCACCTTGTTGCCGTATGTGTTGCTGATGATGATGTCGCCCGTCGCCGAGTTGACACCGAAAGTGGAGCCAGCAGCATTCCCGGAGGCCAGTGCACCGCCACCGGCAAGGTTATTCAGCCAGTTGACCTGCGTCACAAAGATAGCTGGGGCTGAACCGGCAGCAGTTGCCGTCCCGCTATTGCTCGCTGAATCCGTCGCGGTGATCGATGCCGTCTGTTTACCCACGGCAGTAGCGGACGGCGTGAAGCCGACTGTCACCGGGTAGGAAGCGCCACCGTTCACCGTTCCAGAGCACGGAGGATTAAGCAACGCCGTGGCAGGCGGGACAATGGACGTACTCGCAACGGTGAACTCCGCCGCACTTCCACCGGTCGCGGCTAGGGTCAGGGTCGGGTCGGTCGTGCAGGTAGTCATGTTGTCTACCACCGCGACGTAGCTTCCCGTCACCACGGTAGAAACAGGCGGAGTTCCAATCTTGACAGTTGTGTTATATGCGCTGCTCACCGAACTCCCAGCCTGGACGGAGCCGGGGAACGAAAGATTGTTGACCAATATCCTGCCGACTGTGTCGCCGGCACCATGATACGAAACGATTATCGGATTGTTATTGCCGTCAAGGGCGAGCGTTTTTGCGCCCTGTGGCGAAATCCCGTATAACTGCGCCGTATTGACGACTCCAGCACTGTTCGGGAATGCATAGATGCCGCTATAGAGAAAAGCTATGTACACGGTGCCCGTGACCGGATCGACAGCTACTCCGTCTATCTGGTCGCCAGAACCGGGCGTGGCGTAGGAATACAACACCGTCGGCGCAGCGGCAAAGCCTGTCGTCGCCCCACCGTAGCCCGCTCCAGTACTGACAGGCAATTCGTTGAGGTTGGTGCTCGTGCTACTCCCATCGTTAAAGAAGAGATTTCCCCAAGGGTCGAAGGCCAGCCCGCCAATCTGGAATTGCGGGGTGGCTGCCGGTTCCTGGAATATCAAAATAGGAGTAGTGGTGCCGGCTAGGCAAGTCAGCGAGCATTCCCATACCGCTCCAGCGCCATAGCTGGGCAACATTTCCCAAAACAAATCGCCCTGCGCGTCTACTGCAATGTTCTCGATCTGGAAATACCAGTTGTCGCCGGCAAACACCAGATTGGGCATCGTGCAGGTAACCGTATCCAGCGATGAGTTGGTTCCAAAATTGGCGCAAGCGGTAGCTGTGCCGTCGTCAAACGCCGCATAAGCTCCGTTCCCTAGATAAGGAACCTTCCAGACAGCATCGTCGTATGCTTCTGAGACGTAGAGATTGTTCTGGGCGTCAATTGCGACCCCATTGATGGCGCTAAACCCAGCCGTGTTCGTCCCAATTATGCTTGTAATAACGCCGGTTTTCCCGTCGATCTTCTCAAGATCTTGGTTAGTGCCCAAGAAAATGTCGCCGTTCGAGTTCACGGCAAAATTCTGACCGTACGGGTCGTCGCCCCAATCGACTCCGCCCTTGAGGACGGGGTTTAACCAATTTACCTGGCTCACATTGATGGCCTGTAATGGCGCTGTCTGTGCGCTCGCAACCGCCGTGCAAAGGCAAATGGTCAGCACTACAAGCATGGCAGTCCACGCTTTCGTGGCGTATGACCTGGATGGATACAGCAATCTGTTCAAAATGGCTCGCATCACTACTCCTCCGTTGAATTCGCTCCCCATGACGGGAACTGTTTCTTTCTGGTTGGTTCCGCGCTGATTTTGCTTCTCATGGTCCGCTTCTGCCTGGGCCTATCCCGAGCGTTCCTGCTGCAACCCACGTCCTTCAATTGTGGCGGGTATTCGTTCTGCTCCGTTACTGCCCCGCTCTATCTGGCCCAATCCGCTCTCCCATAGCCCGGTTGTTAAAAGCGCGATCCGCTTTCGTCTGCCGGTGCATAACCCTTGCTGCCTTTCCCTTGGCATTCACCCGATGGAGGATAGTGAAAAGGGAATTCTCCAACATCATACCGCCAGCCCGTTCATCCGGCTGACAGAAATATGCAGAAAAATCCTGCAAAACCACGCTGCGCCTCTCGCAAAGATCCGTGCCTGGGCCGTAGCCGTCTGGCTTTCGGCACCGCTTGAGGTGCAATTCTTGAATCGGAATATACGGTACTCGACGAGATTCTGAGTTGTCAAGAAATACCTGTAAAACCCATTTTCCCATTGATAACGATACCTTTACCAGAAAAGCTCCCGCCGCCCGAAGCCTGCGGGGCTTGAAGCTGTAGCGCCAGAACGAGGCTGTAGTGCCGGCCTTCCGGCTGGCTGTGGCGTGGACCTCCCGGTCCACGCTCGTCGCTTATCCGGAACAAAATCCGATCTGAGGCGTTAAACTCTCACTCGCCCCATCGCCGTTTCGCCCCCGCAAGCTATTGCGGCACCACAAAAAGCGTAATCGATTGCGCCGGAAAGCTGTAATTCGCAATCGTACTGGTCGTGCTTCCAGCCGCCGGAGGCGTCACCGTCACCCCCGTCTGCGCCACAATCGCGTTCTGGTTGGCGTTGCTGTAAAGGTAAGCCTGCACCGTGCCCGTCGTCGGAACCCCGGCCAGCGACAAGGTGCTCGTCAGCGCCCCATACGTCTTGTTGATCACCACCACCGTCACCGCGTTATCCGAGCCGCGCACCGCGCCGTAGACCGCAAGCTGGCCCTGATCGCCGCTCGTCGAGGCCAGCGCCGTATCGCCAAAGGTCGACTTCTTCCCGTCGTAATTCCGGTAGATCTCAAACGCCATCAGCCCCGGCAACTGCGTCGCTGGATCGGGCGCTCCCCACAACGCGCCCATATCCAGCCCGTAGCTCCCAAAGATCCCCAGAATATCCGCCTGCGCCAGCGCGCCGTTGATGCTCTCTTGTCCGCCCCAGTTGTATTCCGTAAATGCAACTTTGGTGCCGGGATAGTCCTTCGCAACCCAGCCCTGCGCCATCGGAATCAATTGCGGCGCTTGCAGCGGCGTCGAGCAGCTTGCCGTGTAATTCGAGTCGGTAGGGTAATTCGGTTGCGGAAGGTTCGGATCGGTATAGGTCGGATCCCAGAAGACGCGCGTCGAGTTAAGCCGTGCCTGTTGCGCGCCGGTGTCTCCCGCCAGAGCAAAGCCCAGGGTGCTGCCGTTGTACGAGGCCACATCGTAAGTGTGCATGTCCAGGTAATCCAGCAGCCGGGAACCGTAAGTAGCTGAAGCCGCCGCGAACTGTTGCAAATAATACTCGATCATGGGAACGCCGCCGTGCGCCTTCCGGTCGATGGGATTGCTCCATGGCTCCCAGCAAGGACTCCCGTTGCCCCAGCCATTCTCGACGTCTTTTTTGGAGTAAAAGTAATTCCACCAATAGTCGATCACCGGCCCATTCACGGCGGCCGTCGGATCGGCGGTCTTGATCGCCTCCGCCGTGGCAATGCCGTTAATCGTTACCTCATCGTATGTCGAAGCCACCGGATGCACGTCGCGATGCACCGCATCCCACCAGGCCGGCTCATTGTCCAGATCGTACGCAAAGACGCCGCCATTGGCTGCCGTGCCAAATTTGCTCACCAGATACGTCACCCAATCGCCCGCAAACGAGGGACCGACCGCAGTGCTGGTCAGGGTCGGATCGTTGCCAGTGACATTAGCCCCGGTGGCCTTCAAAACACCATTGCCGCACGGGCGCCAAACGTCCACCTCTTGCTGTCCTGGATACAGGGATGTTGGAAAGCTGCACGAAGTGCCGTTCTTCGCCACCCACCCCAGTACATCCACCGTGCCCAGTGTCTTGACTCCCGCGGCGGCATCGCTGATCACCTGCTCATTAAATTCGCTCGTATTCTCCACGCCATTGTTGCCGATCTGATTCTCGAAGTACCAATCGCTGGCCGAGCTGGTCACATCCAACAAGTAGTTGTAGCGCGAGGTCGCATCTCCGCCAAAGCGATCCACTGTGATGTTGCCGTCCTTGGCATCGGTAGTGACAAGCGTAAAGGCGTTCATGCCGTAAATGTAAGGGCTGATCGCGTGCGTCGGTTTGCCCGCATCCACCGTCAGCGCCGGCCCGGTTGCCGTCGCGGGCGCGTTCAAGGTCACTGTCGCGCTGCCGCTCACATTGGTAAACCCTGTCGCGGTGCTCGTTGCTGTAACTACCACCGTCGCTGGAGCCGGATACGGCGTTGTATACAATCCGCTCGTGCTCAGTGTTCCGGCACTCAAGCTTCCGCACGACGGGCAGCTTAATGCCCAAGTCACTCCCTTGCTATAACTGCCCGTGCCAACTACATTGGCCGCAAACTGTACCTGCTTTCCAATAATCGCCGTCGACGGCGTTACCGTGATCGACGTAATGTTCGGCTTGTTATAAGTAGCCGTAACCGTCGTATTGGCACTCATCGTCACATTGCAGATTCCCTGATTCGTCGCGCTCGCGCATCCGCTCCAGGATACAAATCCATAACCGCCCGAGAGCGTCGGCGCCGTCAGCACCACCGCTGTCCCCGCGGCATAAGTCAGCGTCAGCGGCGTCGGACCATAGCCGTCATTGTTTACATCGGAAGGAACCGCCGTAATATCCACGCCGCTCGTTGGCGCAATCGAATTCACCGTCAGCGTATAGGTCGTCACGGCAGTTACCGTCTCCGCGGCCGTCCCCGTCGCCGAGTTATAAGTCGAGCTGCTGGCCGTATCCGGCGCATAACTCGCCGTCAGCGTATCGCCGCCCGCCGCCAGCGCGCCCGCCGCAACTTGAATCTTCGCGCTGCCACTGCTCAGAGTCGCCGCCGTCGAGCTATAACTCCCGCTCGTCAGCGTAACCGTGCCCGTAGGAACGGCATCGCCGCTCGGCGCGCTCACCGCAATCGTCACCGTCAATGCCTGCGCCGTAGTGATGCTCGATGCCGAAGGCGTCACCGTCACCGTTGGCGTTATCTTCGGCGCAACATAATTCGCCGTGACCGTCATATTCCCGTTCAACGTCACGTTGCAGTTGACGGCGCTGACGGACGTGCATCCCGTCCAGAATGAAAAATTATTGCCGCTTGCCGTTGAAGGCGCCGATAATCCAAACGTCTCGCCCTGCCCGCCCGCAAGAGTGAAACTCGTGGTCCCTTGAGAAGCCAATGCAGTCGGCGGATAAGTCACGCCTATTAACACCCCGCTCGCCGGATTGGTCGAATTCACGGTCAGCGTATAAGCCTGTATCACCGTCTCCGTTGCCGTCCCCGTCGCCGATGTGTAAGTCGAGTTACTCGCCGCATCCGGCGCATAACTCGCCGTCAGCGTATCGCTGCCCAACGCCAGCGCGCCCGCCGCAACTTGGATCGTCGCGCTGCCACCGCTCAGCGTAGCCGCCGCGGAAGTATAACTCCCGCTCGTCAGCGTCACGCTCCCCGTAGGCGTCGCGTCTCCGCTCGGCGCGCTCACCGCAACCGTCACCGTCAGCGCTTGAGCCGTAGTAATGCTGGCCGCCGAAGGCGTCACCGTCACCGTCGGCGTAATCGGCACCGGAGTCGCATAGCCGGCCGTCACCGTCGCATTGGCATTCATCGCCACCGTGCAGGTAACCGTGCTGGCCGTGGTGCATCCGCTCCATGAAACAAAATTGTTACCGCTTGACGTGACCGGCGCGCTCAGCGTCACGGTTGTCCCCGCATCATAGACGCGCGAAAAGCTCGTCGTCCCATTCCCGGCCCCATTGCTGTCCGCCGGAGAAACCGTAATCGTCACGCCGCTCACCGGGTTCGTCGAGTTCACCGTAAGCGTATAGGTTGTCACCGGTGGCGGCGTGCTAACCCCGCCTCCGCACCCTGTAAAAAACAAGCCCAAGCCCAAACCCGCCGCAACCACCCATCCGAAACGCTTCATCGCCCAGCTCCCAATTTGTCAGCTATCTTCTCGTACCATCCTAGTCCCAAAAGCATTCCCCAGGACAATGACCACCAGCACACCCGTCCCCAAACCCCGGAATACCCCTTTCAAATGAACCATTTATCAATTTATCTCCTTTGCTTTCAACGTTTTGTTAAATCGGCAATGCTACAATCGATCCATGTTTCGCGATCTCGCCCCGCTCTACATCTACATGCGCCGCTACCGCTGGGGATACCTCTGGGGAACCCTCTCCTGCATCGCGGCCAACGCCATCTGGGTGCTTTTTCCCCTGGTCATCGAGCGCGCCATCGACGAAATGGGCCGCGGAGCAAGCCGCCAGCGCATCCTCGCCTTCGCCGCCATCCTCGTCGCCATCGCCCTCGTCAAAGGCGTCTTCCTCTATTCGCAGCGCTGGATTCTCATCGGCATTTCTCGAGAAATAGAATTCGACCTGCGCAACGACCTCTTCCGCCACCTCGAGCGCCAGGACTCCGGCTTCTATCAGCGCTACCGCACGGGCGACATCATGGCCCGCCTGACAAATGATTTGAATGCCGTCCGCATGTTGCTCGGCCCCGCGCTCATGTACAGCGCCAACACTGTCTTCTTCACCGTCGGTGCGCTCTTCTTTCTGCTCCGCATCAGCCCCTGGCTCACCCTCGTAGCCTGGGCGCCCATGCCCCTGGCCAGCATCCTCGTCCAGTACTTCGGCCGCCGCATTCACGACCGCTTCGAGCGCATTCAGGCCAGCTTCTCTGAGATCAGTTCGCAAGCGCAGGAGAACTTCTCCGGTGCTCGCCTGGTCCGCGCCTTCGCCCGCGAAGAATCCCAAATCGGCCTCTTCGAGAGCCTCAACCGCCGGTACATCGCCCGCTCCCTCAAGCTCGTGCAGCTGATGGGCATGTTATGGCCGACTTTGGAGTTTATTCTCGGCATCTCGATGATCATCACGCTTCTCGCCGGCGGCCATCTGGTCATAGCCCATCGCATCACTGTCGGTCAGTTCGTCGCCTTCAATACTTATATGGTGATGCTCATCTGGCCCATCATCGCCGTCGGCTGGGTCGTCAATCTCTTCGAGCGCGGCACCGCTTCGGTAAAAAGAATCGACGAGCTGCTGCAAGCCCAGCCCGCCATCGACGACAGCCTCGCCGCCCCCTCCATCCCCGCCGAAACAGTCTTCCGCGGCGAGATCGAATTCCGCAATCTCAACTTCAGTTACGGTGAAACCCCCGTGCTCCGCGACATCTCGCTCCTGATCCCCGCCGGCTCCAGTTTAGCCATCGTTGGCCCCACCGGCTCGGGAAAATCCACCCTCGTCAGCCTGCTCTCCCGCCTCTATGAAGCGCCTCAAGGCTCGCTCCTGATCGACGGCCGCCCCCTCCGCGACTATCCCTTGGCCGTGCTCCGACGCAACATCGGCATGGTGCCCCAGGAGACCTTTCTCTTCAGCTCCACCATCCGTGAAAACATCGCCTTTGGCACGCCCCGCGCCACTGCCGGAGAGTTGCTCCAAGCCGCCGAGGCCGCGCACATTCGCAAAGAATTTGAAGAGTTCCCGCAGGGCTTTGAGACTATCGTCGGCGAGCGCGGCGTCACGCTCTCCGGAGGCCAGAAGCAGCGCGCCGCCATTGCTCGCGCCCTCCTCCGCCGTCCCGCCATCCTCATCCTCGACGACGCCCTGGCCAGCGTCGATACCTACACTGAAGAGCGCATCCTCGGCGGCCTCGCCAGCTACACCGCCACCTCCACCATGATTCTCATCTCCCACCGCGTCTCCACCGTCCGCCATGCCGACCGCATCGCCGTCCTCGAGCACGGCAGAATCGTTGAGTTGGGCCGCCATGAAGACTTGCTCGCCCGCAACGGCTACTACGCCAGCCTCTTCCAAAAACAGCAGCTTGAAGAAGAACTGACCGTCGCCGGATAAGGGATCAGGGATCAGGGTTTAGGGATTAGAAGTTAGTGATTTGGTGTCAATAGTTAGCAGGCTGTGGCGGAAGTCGGGTTTTGAAAGGGCACGGCTTTAGTCGTGCCGCAAATACTTGATAAGAAACGACGGGCTTCAGCCTCTGAGGGATGTTTTTCGATAAGTTTGACTTTTGCCAAAGGGGTATGGGTCAGCGATTATTGGTCTGGCCCATAAATACGATGATCTGGGCGCCCCACCCATTCCGCGCTCTTTGCGGAATGGGTGGGAAACCTCCAACCTATTATCGAGCCCGATCAACAAAGATCGGGGATTAGAAGTCCACTGGCATAACCGACCCGCAAGGCATGAAACCGTAGCGCCGGCCAAGTACTAGCGCCGACCTCCCGGTCCACGCTCGTTCCTTCTCAGCCCCCACCCACTCCGCCAACCCGCAACAGGATGAAAGCAGAGCCCGTCCATTGCCTTCCGCCAACTTGCTAACTCGCCAACTCCGCGCAGCGGAGGCTAACTCGCCGCACTTGTTTCAAAACGTTTTTCCGCTATCTCCCATGCGAAATCCAGAGAGAGCAGCGCCCCTGAAATCGCGTCCATCCAGAGCGTTGCCTTCAGGCACGGCCTATCTGCGATCTTGACATTGAAATCCGCCCCGGACCGTAGTTTTTTTCCCAGCGATTTGCGGATCATTACCACCAATTCCTGCACAATCGAGAAAAGACGGCCCAGATTCCAGCCGCGTCAGCAGCCGCCATAACCAAAACCACCCAACTCGCCCCCGTCGCAAGCCAAGAAAAGGATCCGCGAAAAGAGGGCAGCCAATTCGTCAAACTGTCGCCAAGAGGCGCAGATTCCTATTCAACATGCTTATTATCAATAGGTTGAATAGGATAAATGCAAAAAACCACCCTTTTTAGATTCCCTTTTCCTTCGCTTTCACCCTTAAGTCATTCATTCAATTTATCTTGTTTGTTCAATGATCGTTCGCCATACCTTCGCTTATGTCCAAATTTCACCCTCCGGCATACTCACCGCTTGCTGGGGCCCTCCAGATCTTGCCGCAGCCAATTTTGTTACGATGGATGCAGTTTGAGGCAAGATTCGAGGTGTTCCCCGTGTCCGACTTCCCCCCCGTTCCACTCACGCTTGAAGGCTCCAGCCTGCTCCATCAGTTCTTCCGCTTCGATTGGCCAGCCTGGCGCTCCTGCGCGGAGGGCGAACGTCAGCGCATTGCCGCCCAAGCTGTCGCGGCCCTCACCCGCCTCGAACGCAAAAATTCTGAAGGAGCCAACCCTGCCGCGCTCATCCAAACCGCGCTCTTCTCGCAGCTAGGCCACAAAGGCGACCTGATCCTCGTCCACTTCCGCGACTCGCTGGAAGCTCTGAACCAAGTCGAGCTCGATCTCGCCCAAACCGATCTCTACCGCTTCCTCGACCTCCGCCACTCCTACGTCTCGGTCGTCGAACTCGGCCTTTACGAGTCCACCCGCAAGAGCTATGAAGCCGCCGCCAGTCTGCCGCAGCACTCGCCCGAGTGGAAGGCCGAAATCGCCGCCACACTGGCCCGCCAATCCGCCGCCATGGCACCCCGCCTCTTCCCCTCCGTCCCTGAAGCCAAATACCTTTGCTTCTATCCCATGGATCGCAAGCGCGGCGAGGCCATCAACTGGTACACCGTGCCCTTCGCCGGGCGTCAGCAGATGATGCATGAGCACGGACTCATCGGCCGCCGCTACGGCGACGTCGTCAAGCAGATCATCTCCGGCTCAATTGGATTCGATGACTGGGAGTGGGGCGTAGACCTCTTCGCCGACGATCCCGTCGTCTTCAAAAAGCTCATCTACGAGATGCGATTTGACCAGGTCAGCGCCGTCTATGCCCTCTTCGGCCAGTTCTTCATCGGCGTCAGGCTGCCCATCGAAAAGCTGCCCAATTGGCTCGAAGGGCAACTTTGATTGCGCCGGGCGGTTTCCATTGCAGGGTAAGGATGTTCTGCCTTACAATAAGCCACGAGGGCTTCCCATGTCGGTGCTTACCGTTACTGCAAAGGGTCAAATCACGTTGAAGCAGGAACTTCTCCGGCACATGAATGTCTCGCCCGGCCAAAAGGTCGGCGTCGATATGCTGCCGGACGGTCGGCTTCTAGTACGGCCCGTTACGCAGAAGGGCTCAATCGCCGCTTTCAGCGGATCGCTTGCGAAAAAAGGAACGCCCCAATTGACGATCGAACAGATCAATGAAGCCATCGCCGATGGATGGGCGGGGATACGGTGAGGATCGCGGTCGATACGAATGTACTGCTTCGTGACGCGTTACACGACGACCCGCGCCAAACTCCGATAGCCTCAAAAACCTTGCAGAGCGCTGAACTCGTCGTCGTGCCCACGCCGGCGCTCTGCGAATTCGTATGGGTGATGCGGCGCCTTTATAAGAGATCTGCCGCGGAGATTGCCCTCTCTATTCGCCTTTTGATGAGCGGCGACAACGTCAAGCTGGACCGTCCTGCTATCGAAGCGGGCCTGGAAGTGCTCGAAGATGGCGGCGATTTTGCCGACGGCGTGATTGCATACGAAGGCCAATGGCTGGGCGCTGAAGAGTTCGTCAGCTTCGACAAACAAGCCGTGTCCGTACTTAAGTCGCAAGGCAAGCGAGCCCGTCTGCTGACCTGAACCATAACCCGCCGTTGCCGCTCTGAATGTCTTCATTGAATTTTCAACTCACCAATTTAGGATCCCCATGCCCCTCCGCATCTACGCCGCCACCACCAGCCAGGGCAAACTGCGCGACTTCCGCACCGCCGCCGCGGCCCATGCGCTTATCATCGAGCCCTTGCCCTCACTCGCCACAATTCCAGCCCCCAACGAAGACGGCCTGACCTTTGCCGCCAACGCCTCGCTCAAGGCCGTCTATTACTCCCGCTTTGCTCCCAGCGAGTGGGTTCTCGCCGACGACTCCGGTCTTGAAGTCGACGCCCTCGACGGCGCTCCCGGTGTCCGCTCCGCCCGCTTTGCCGCCGACGCCGGCATAGTCGATTCCCCCGACGCCAATGACAACACCGACGTCTGGAACAATCTGGTTCTCTTGCAGCGCATGGTCGGCATCGCAGGGCCGCTGCGCACCGCCCGCTACCGCTGCGTTCTCGCCGCCGCCCGCGATGGGCAGGTCTTGCAGAGCGCCGAGGGCGCCGTCGAGGGCCTGATCCTCGACGCTCCGCGCGGCACCGGCGGCTTCGGCTATGACCCGCTCTTCTATCTGCCTGCGCTAGGCCTGACCATGGCCGAACTGGATCTGGAAACAAAGCACACGCTCAGCCACCGCGGCCGCGCCGTCGCCGCTCTGATTCCTATGCTTGAGCGATAAGATCCATTGACCGATTCTCTATCTGTTTGAGTTTCTTAATGAGTCTTCCCTTTATTTGGCCAACTCATTGCCTCATTTCTGGACACAAGACGCAAGCTGTCTCGCTGCCAGGAGTGTTGTATGCCGCAAATCACGCCCATCCGCCCCGACTACGCCGCGACCTTCCACTGCATTGGATCCGCATGTGAAGATACCTGTTGCCAAGGCTGGAGCGTTCCCATCGATCGGGCAGCTTATGAAAAATATCAAAGCCTGCCGCCCAGTCCGCTGCATACGCTCATCGACACCAGCATTCTCTTGATGCCTGCGACAGTGAAGCCGCCCGCCTTCGCCAGAATCCGCATGGACGAAGCCAACCAGTGCCCGCTGCTCTCAGCAGACCGCCTCTGCCGCATCCAGTCCGAAGTTGGCGAGCCTTTTCTCTCCCACGCCTGCGCAACGTATCCGCGCGTCATTCACGCCATAGGCTCCATTCAGGAGACAGCGCTGACACTCTCCTGTCCAGAGGCCGCGCGCCTGGTCCTGCTCAATCCAGACCTGCCCGCTCTTGACAGCCAGCAAGGCGCTCAGGCAGAACCTCTCGCGGTCCGCAACGCTTCCCAGCTTCCCGCGGGCTATCTCTCCTCGCAGTTCATCTGGTTCTGGCCCATTCGCCAGGTTGTTCTGCTGCTGCTCAGGAATCGCGCTTATCCGCTTTGGCAGAGGCTCTTTCTTCTCGGCGTCTTTTGCCGCCGCCTCGATGCCATCGCCACTGGCGAGTTGAAAAGAAGCGTCCCCGATTTTCTCAAGGACTTTGCCGCCTCCGTCGCCTCCGGGGCGCTGCTCAGCGCCATGGAGACTCTGCCGCTGGACCGCGAAGCGCAACTGGATATCGTGCTGCGCCTTGCTGGTATGCTGCTGCACCGTTCAAATCTGAGGCCGCGTTTCCTCGCTTGCGTACAGGCCTTTACGGCAGGCATCGGCAACGGGCCCGGCGCAACAATCCAAAGCCTTGCCGAACAATACGCCGTCGCGCATGACCGCTACTATGCCCCGTTCTTTGACCGGCATCCTTATATTTTGGAAAACTTTCTCACCAACACCGTCCTCCGCTGCCGTTTTCCCTTTGCCCATGTGAGCCAGCAAACTCAACTCTCAATGACTCGGGAGTTCGCACTGCTTACGGCCCAGTTTGCATTGATGAAGGGATTGCTGATCGGTGTCGCTGGCCACCATCGCGAAGCATTTGCGGCCGAACACGTCGTCCACACGGTGCAGGCCGCCAGCAAGCACTTCGAGCATCACCCGGAGTTCCTGAATCTTGCTCACGAACTGCTGGTTGAAAGCCGCATGGACGGCGCGCGCGGTCTCGCAATCCTGCTCAGAAACACTGAGCCAAAGGCCCCCAGGCCAGCCGCACAGCAGATTCCCGTTCCGCCTCCGCACCCAGGAGTCTCAGCCCTAGTCCCTGTTCCCTAGTCCCTGTTCCCTAGTCCCTTGTCCCTGCTTTTCTCGCCAGACGCGCCAACACCGCCATCTCGCGCAAAACCTGCTTCAGCGGTCGTGCCGGCGTCCCCCACAGAACCGTTCCCGGCTTGAGTCCATCGTTGGTCACTGTCTTGCCGCTCAGCACGCCAGCCTGACCGCCCAGAATCACTCCAGGACCAATATGCGCATGATCGCCAATCCCCACCTGACCCGCGATCACCGCCCCATTGCCTACCGTGCAGGAGCCGGAGATGCCCACTCCCGTCACCAGAATCACATCTTCGCCGATCTCGCAGTTATGGCCGACGTGAACCAGGTTGTCCATCTTCGTTCCCCGGCCGATCTTTGTCGCTTTCAGCGCGCCGCGGTCGACCGTCGAGTTGGCCCCAATCTCCACATCGTCCTCGATCCGCAGCGTCCCTTGCTGCGGAAACTGCGTGTAAGCACCGGTCGCGGCGTCTCTCACATAACCAAATCCATCCGCGCCCAGCACCGCGCCCGCATGAATCACCACGCGGTCGCCCAAAGTCGTCCCAGGATAGAGAACAGCGCGTGGATAGATGCGGCAATCCTCTCCGATGTGCACCCCATCGCCAATTACCGCGCCCGCCTCAATCCGCGTTCTCGCGCCGATACTGGCATTCTCTCCCACCACGGCGCAGGGCCCAACGCTCACGCCCTCGCCCAGTTCGGCGGTCGGTGCCACTACAGCCGCCGCATCAACCCCGCTGACTGGTATTGCAGCGCGCAGCAACTTGGCCGCGCGCGCAAACCACAGCCGGGGCTGCTCGGCCTCCACGATGCATTTGCCCTCTGGATACGAGTTCCCAAACCCAATAGGCACAACAACCGCACCGGCGCGGCTTGCCAGAACCTTGGCAACGGCGGACTGGTTCTCCGCAAAGACCAGATGGCAGCTCTCGGCCCGCTCATTTCCGAGCACTCCCTCAATCGCTAAATCCTCTGGCCCCTGAACCAGCCGTCCACCCAGCTTCTCTATCAGTTTTTCAATCGTCATGCGCCTTCTCCCGGATGCCGTTGCCAACGTCTCAATCAGTCCTTGCGGCTGGTCTTTAATCCAGCCGCTTTTTCCACAGCCTCTTTAACCCGTACAATCTTATTAACGGGATTGGACGACCCTCATGCCTGAACGATGCATTCACTTCAGGAAGATCGTTTCAAGCGCCGCGCTAACGCTGATTCTACCTGTTTCTTCATGCGGCTCAATAGCCTGGGGGTATGGCTTGTTTCGTGGCTTTGAATCGAATTGATTGTGCTTTTATGCATTTTTTCTCCGTACGTTTGAAGTATTTTTGAATTTGCCCTTTGAAAACCGCGCACAGATTCCGTAAGATGGTGCAAACAATCCACCGTTCATCCAATCGAGCCCCACGCCTTGCAAGGATGGCGCCGGAACAGGAAGAAAATGTCGATTCAGAGCGACCGTTGGATCAGGCAGCAAGCCATCGAGCACCGGATGATCGAGCCCTTCAGCGAGACGCAAATCGCTGCCGGCGTTATCTCTTATGGCCTCTCCTCCTATGGCTACGACCTGCGCGTCTCCAGCGAATTCAAGATTTTCACCAATGTGAACAGTGCCATTATCGATCCCAAGGCCTTTGACGAGCGATCCTTCGTCACCGTGCAGGCCGATTCGGTGATCGTGCCGCCCAATTCCTTCGCATTGGCCCGTTCTGTTGAGTATTTTCGTATTCCCAGGGATGTACTTACGATCTGCGTTGGAAAGTCAACCTATGCGCGTTGCGGAATCATTGTGAACGTAACGCCGTTCGAGCCGGAGTGGGAGGGATTCGCAACACTGGAAATCTCCAACACTACGCCGCTACCGGCCAAGGTCTACGCCAACGAGGGGCTGTGCCAGATTCTCTTCTTCCGCTCCGATGAGCCCTGCCTGGTCAGCTATGCCGACCGCAAAGGCAAGTATCAAAAGCAACAGGGGATCGTTCTTCCCAGATTGTAACGGGGAGAAGACCGGTTGCACGGGTTTGAGGAGTGGAGTGTTTTGCGAGGCGATGCGGCAGGAAGTTTTTCTCCGCGCACTCGGGGCCCAGTCCTCCTGCAAAAGGCCGGGAGGGAAAGGATGACCGCAATCTACACCGCTGGACCGATTCGCGTCGGCGTGCTCACCGATGAACCTCTCCGTTTAGAGGGAATTGCCAGCATCTTTGAACAAGGTCCGGAAGAAGGCTATGCTCCGCTCACCCCGGTCATCGGCAGCATTGAGGAGCTTCTTGCCGATTCCACGCTGGAGTTTCTCGTCCTTGATCTGCATTCGCCAGCCGCGGGCATGGAAACCCTTCAGGTCATTCGCCGCCGGCGTCCCGGCATGAGGTTGATCGTCATTGGCCCCGAGGATAACGACAAACTCATCATGGATCTGATCATCGCAGGTGCGCGCGCCTACCTGGATCTGAAAGCCAGCCCGCGCATCGTCCGCCAAGCCATTGAAGTCGTTACCAGCGGCTCCATCTGGGCTCCGCGCCGGCTCCTCTCGCAGTTGATTGACAGACTGATTGGATTTTCCGATACCAGCCTCGTCAACGATCCTCCGCGCTTGACCGACCGCGAGCGCCAGGTGCTGGAATTGATTCTCACCGCATCGTCGAATCGGGAAATTGCCCATAAACTGGGCATTGAGGAGCGCACCGTCCAGGCCCATGTGGGGCGTCTGATGCGCAAAACAGGCGCGGACAACCGCATTGAACTCCTCATGCGCGCGTCTGACCCATCCCTTTTGCAGGCCGCCGGAGTCAATGATCGCCGCCAGTTCGACCGCCGCCAGGGAGACCGCCGCCAGGGCGTCAGGAGAGGCATTGGCTAGTTACTTATCAGTAAACTGGCATGGTTACTTATATCCACACGGCTTCCGTAATCTTGTGCTATGTTGAACACTTCCAGAGAATGGGTTACAGAAACAACGCAGATCTGGGGAAAGGAGTTCCCAGGCCGCATGTAATCCATGAAGCCCGGGAACTCCTCTTTTTTCAAGACTGAACCCTCAATTTGCAACTCTTCACTGCACGTCCCCCCTGTTTACCATGTGATTGCGATCCAGAAACCACAAAATTCTCTTAGTCTGTTCAATGAGCAGCTTTTCGAGCAGCCGGGCGACCGTCTTGTTGATGAACTCGCTGCCATTGTCGGAGTGAAAGCCCTTGATCTGAAAGGGAAATTGGCGCGGCATTGCAGCCAGCACCGGTTGCAGTTTGACCTCCGAGATGCGCGGCGTTGAGTCCACCACGCTAGCCATCAACTCGATGTCGGCCCGGGTGAAGAGTTCGGCGAAACACCGCCGCCGATAAACCGTCACCTGGACCCGCCCTCTGGCCGTGTAGCGCGCAATCAGCCGCGTCACCTGCGCCCGGCTCAGCCCGGTCACCTTCTCGATGTAGCGCCGCACCATACCGCCCGCCGCCTTGCCTTGCTGGGCGTATTGCTGCCCGACTAATCTTGTATCGGAAGAGATGAGCTTTGACACAATCCCCTCGAGTTGGTAGCCTTCATTAGGGCGCTTGTGCTCAGCCGAGGCTTTTTCTTCGCCCTTTTTCTGCGTCCCCGTCGTCTAGCCCGGCCTAGGACACCGCCCTTTCACGGCGATAA
>CAZDYU010000015.1:0-50680 GCA_964509755.1 uncultured Occallatibacter sp.
TTACGCTGACTGCCACGGTTGCGCCTACGGCCGCCACCGGCACAGTCACCTTCTACTCGGGCACAACCTCGCTCGGAACCGGAACGTTGGCCTCGGGCGTGGCCACGCTTGCAACCTCATTTGCGACGGCGGGAACCTACTCTCTGACCGCTGTCTACGCTGGATCGACGACCTATGCCACCAGCACTTCGACTGCGGTAAGCATTACCGTTGGCACAGTTAAGACAGCCACGACCACCGCGCTGGCCGCATCCACCACGACGCCCGCGGTTGGCGCCAGCGTTACGCTGACTGCCACGGTTGCGCCTACGGCCGCCACCGGCACAGTCACCTTCTACTCGGGCACAACCTCGCTCGGAACCGGAACGTTGGCCTCGGGCGTGGCCACGCTTGCAACCTCATTTGCGACGGCGGGAACCTACTCGTTGACCGCTGTCTACGCTGGATCGACGACCTACGCCACCAGCACTTCGACCGCGGTTAGCATTACCGTTGGTACCAGCACTGGCTACGCGGCAACCGCCAAGGCGAACTTCCTTGCCATGTACGGCGACATGACAGCGGCAAACGGCTACTTCAGCCCGCTGGGCATTCCTTATCACTCAGTGGAAACACTGATTGTGGAAGCTCCTGACTACGGCCACGAGACGGTATCTGAGACTTACAGTTACTACCTGTGGCTGGAATCGCTGTATGGCGCGGTCACCGGCACCTGGACACCTTTGCAGACCGCATGGGATAGCTATCAGACGTACATGATTCCAAGCGCGGCCCAGCAACCGACCAACGCCGGCTACACTCCAAGCGCTCCTGCTACCTATTGCCCGACGTACGATAGCCCCAGCAGCTATCCCTGCCAATTCACTACCGCTACGGTTGGCGAGGATCCGATTGCGCAAGAACTGGAAACCACCTACGGCAACTGGAACATATACGGCGCCCATTGGATTCTCGACACGACCAATTGGTACGGCTATGGCATCGATGAGAGCGGACCAGGCACGGCTGGCGCTCCCTCCTTCTACAACTCGTATCAGCGCGGACCGCAGGAGTCGGTGTGGCTTACGATTCCGCAACCCAGTTGGGACAACTTCAAGTACGGCAATACCAGCGACGGCGGCTATCTGAGCCTCTTCACTGGAGGTACGTATACGCAACAGTGGAAGTATACTGATGCTCCCGACGCCGACGCGCGCGCCATTCAGGCCCTTTACTGGGCGCAGCAGTACGGAGCTGGCAATTCGACGGTCGCTTCCTTGCTCCCGTTGGGCGCCGAACTTGGCGACTATTTGCGCTACTCGTTCTTTGACAAGTATTTCAAGGAACAAGGCTGCCAGAGCACCAGCTGCCCTGTGGAAAACGGCACCAAGAACTCGTCGGCTTACCTGCTGTCCTGGTACTATGCATGGGGCGGTGCGGTGCCGGCTGATGGAAGCTGGGCTTGGCGCATTGGCTCGAGCGACGTCCACTTCGGCTACCAGAACCCGTTGGTCGCATATGCTCTGTCGTCTGACGCTTCACTCACGCCCAAGTCGCCCACCGCAAAGGCGGATTGGACCACAGCTCTCGAACGCACTCTCGAATTCTACCGCTGGCTGCAGTCGTCAAATGGCGCCATTGCAGGCGGCGCAACCAACAGTTGGGGCGGCGGCAGCAACACGGCTAATCCTCCCACCGCTTGGGGCGGCCAGTATGCGGTTCCTCCTTCCGGAACTCCCACCTTCTACGGTATGTCGTACATCTTCGCACCGTCCTACGGCAATCCGCCCAGCAACCAGTGGTTTGGTATGCAGGCATGGTCGATGGAGCGCTTGGCCGAGTACTACTACGTAACCGGCAATGCGGATGCCAAGATTATTCTGGATCCCTGGATGAAGTGGGTTGAAGCCAATTCCACGGCGACCGCAACTAGCTACTCAATCCCATCGAGCCTCAGCTGGAGTGGACAGCCATCTACCAATTGGAATGCAACCACCCAGGATTGGACGGTTGGCGACCTCGGTGTATCTTACAACTCCGGGCTGACTGTAACCATTACGGCCAGTGGTCAGGATGTGGGTGTGACCGGCTCACTCTGCAAGGCTCTGCTGTACTACAGCGCCGGCACCGCGAAGTACGGAACGCAGGACACGACGTCGTTTAATCTGGCCAAGCAGCTCCTGCAAACCATGTGGTCGTTGCACCGCGACAGCATTGGCGTATCGGTAGCGGAAACACGCACCGACTACAGTCAGTTCACCATCCCCATTTACGTTCCTTCGGGTTGGACGGGAACCATGCCCAACGGCGATCCGATCAACTCCAGCTCGACGTTCCTCAGCATCCGTACTCAGTATGAGACGGATCCGAACTATGCCATGGTTGCGGCCTATGCTGCCAGCCCCTCGACAGCACCGGTTCCCACCTTCAACTACCACCGCTTCTGGGCTCAGACAGATGTTGCCACGGCCTATGCGGTGTATGCACTTTTGTTCCCGAACAACTAAAGGGAACGATGACTAACCCGTTGGTCCGCACTACTAATGAGAGTTAGCTTGCGGACTGGCGGCTGTAGTGGAAAAGAGCCGTGGTTTTAGGCATTCCTTCGTCTTTTGGAGCGAAGTAAATGCTTGAGGCCGCGGCCCTTTTCGTAGCAAACCGCTGCAAAGAAGCTTCTATAAAGTTATTAGATAGAACCTTTGTCTTAGTTCAGCCGGACTTGATAGATCGGGTGGAACGGATTGAGGGTTGCGGGTATAAACTGGTTTCACCTGCAAGGACAGGCGTGGCGTGGATTGGACGTGGGCCTGGCGCTTCATCTTTCCTGGTGCAGGCTGGTGCGCAGTTTTGGATTAGCCCATACGGACGGATACAGTAGTGGATTAGTGCTTGTATCTAATTGATTTGAAATGACCCATTCGAAGACAAAGTTTTACACGGAAGGTTAAGGCCCATGAGCACACCCCAGTCAGGCACAGGCCGGTTGCCCGCCTACTTGCGATTCATCGCCGCCGTGCTCTGGTTTTTTTTAACGCGATCCGTGGCCCGGCAGGAGGCGGCCGGGCTGCTGAATGAGCAGTGGCGGCCCTTGGTGGAACAGGCGATCTTTGCTTTTCTGCTGCTGGCTGGCTGCGCGGCGATGGGCTTTGTGCTGGATCACCAACAGAATCCGCTCAGTGATCAAGGACTGCCGCGCCGGGCAGGCTGGCAAGCTGAGGCTGGGTTGGGCCTGGCAGTTGGCTGGGCGCTGGCCGTGGCTTGCGTAATTCCCATGGTTGTGGGCGGCGGCGTCGCCATTGTGCTGGTTCTTCAGCCCTCGGCCTGGATGTGGCTTGTGGTTGAGGCCGCGTTCTTCGCGGTAGTGGCGCTGGCTGAAGAGATTGCCTTTCGCGGCTACGGATTTCAGCACTTCGAGCGCGCCGTTGGCGGGCTGGGAGCGGCGCTGGGCTTTGCCGCTTTTTATGCCATCATGCAAGCGCTTATCCCCGGATCGAACCGCTTGAGCGTGGCAGTTTCCGTGCTTCTGAGCCTGATGCTTTCCACCGCGTATTTGCGCACTCGCGCGCTGTGGGTGAGTTGGGGGATCAACTTTGGTTGGAAGGCGAGCCGGGCGCTGGTCTTTGGGCTGACGATCAGCGGCGTCAACAGCCACTCGCCTGTGGTGCAGGGCAATCCGATGGGGCCTTTTTGGCTGACTGGCGGCGGCTTTGGCCTGGACGGTAGCTGGACGGCCTTCTTTCTGCTGCTGGTGACGCTGCCCGTGGTCTACCGCCTGACTCGCGAACTGGATTACCAATACAACGCGCCGCTTATTGTGCCGGGCGGCATTCCAGTGGACTTGGATGCGGCGGCGAAACGCCAGCATGAGGCAGCCATGGCTCCGGCTGCGCCCGCTGCTCCTTCGCTGATTCAAATTCTGCCCGTTGCTACGCCGCCACCTGTGCGCCCGCAGGAAGAGCCAAAGGGTTGAGTGCGGCTCACATTGCGCTGCAAGTAAAGATGTTCTATATCTCCCACCAGTCAAGCAAAGCCATGCGGGGATAGTAGAGGCCGCCGAAGATGGGTGTTTCGCTGCCCTCGAGGTTGCGGAGAAGCTCGGCGTAGGCTTCAATCTGAGGCGCAAAGATGGCTCGAAACTCAGGCAGTGCCGTGGCGGGATCGAGGTTGTCGCTGTGCGCGGTTTTGTAGTCGATAATCCACAAGCAGTCATCTCCTTCGGCGCGCGGCGCGGGACCGGCTCTGAAGACTCGGTCTACGCGAACTGCGCGCAAAGTGCCGGCGACGACTCCAGCCCAGCCGGCTTCGCTGGCCGCGCTGAGGTGCGGAGAGAGAAGCCATGAGCCAACCGAATCCCGCGAGGCGTCGAGTGCGATCTCGATTGCTTGCGTCGCGATTCGATTGGCCAATTGCGGGTCCACGCCGACGGCGCGCACCAGGGCGGCGATGCGCGGCTCAAGTTGCCGCAAGGACGAGCGAGCGGGTTCCCAATCAAGTTTGGCGCGCAGTTCGGCCAGATCCTCCAGCAGCTTATGAACCGCTGTACCGAGTTCGCGTGAGAGCAGGCCGCCCTCGTGCCGGGAGTAGAGGCTTCTCTCCCCGGGCACAAAATCGAGTGCTGGTGCATCCAACTGCGGAGTCTTCACGGGCCAATAATCCAGCGGCAAACGGCGCAGCACGGTGGGCTTGGCGGGGGAAGGCATGACGAGAAGATTGCTCTCGCCGGAGGCGGCGAGGGACTCGATCTCCTGCTCGACGGCGGGCTCTAAAATCGATTTGGCAGCCTTCCACTCTTCAAAGCGCACGCGGACCTCTTGTTCCAGAGCGGGCCAGGCAGTCGCGAGTAGGCTGTCCAGAGGTTCGAACAATGTGAGGTCTTCTTTGTAAACGGGACGGGCGAAGAGGTGCAGTTCCTCACGGGCACGGGTAGCGGCGACGTAGAGAATCCGCCGCGTCTCCTGCGATTCACGCTCGCGGTAAACGCGATCAACCCAGGCCTTGGCTCTTCCTCGGTCGGCGCCTTTTTGCTGGAAGGGCGCAATGAGGAACTCGGTGACTTCGCCGGAGTCGTCGGGCTGAGCCAGGCCGCGCTCCAGCCAGGCGAGCATTTTACGGCTGGCGCGCCCGGTTGCAGCTTGAAGTTCAGGAACGAGGACGACCTCGAACTCCAGACCCTTGGACTTGTGAATCGTCATCAACTGCACACCGCAATCGCTGCTGGCATCGGGGTCGGGCAGCGCGGTCAACTTGGCCAGCGCAGAGTCAAGGCCGGGGCCAAGCAGGTCTTGAGAGCCGCGCGGCAGTTGATCCAGGCAGCTCCAGAGGCGATTGAGGTTGGCTCGTTCCGTTGTGTCGACGCAGGCCGCGCCGCCCAGAAGCAACCAAATCTCTTCTAGCCAGCTTCCCAGCGAGGCCGTGGGCTGACTGGCGCGAAGAGAAGATGCGGCTTCCAAAGCTTGAAGAACGCGGGCGGCGGCGGGTCGGGCGGCTTCACTGAGGAGCGGAAGCCGCTTGGCCAGCAGTTCCGGCAGAGGCCGGGATGCCGACGCGGGATCGTCGTTGCCGGCAAGAGTATGCAAGTCATGGAGAGAGAGGCCGCACCAGGGCGCACGCAGCACTCCGGGCCAGGCGACGCGGTCCAGAGGGTTGAGTAGCGCGCGGGCCAGTGCCAGTGCGTCGCGCACCTCGGGGCGCGTTGCCAGCTCTTCCAATTCGATGGCGCGGAAGGGAATTCGGGCCAGACGCAGGGCGTGGGCGATGGGCGTAAGATGACTCTTAGCGCGGCCTAGGACCGCGATGCGGTATTTCTCTCCTTTGGCCCTGGCTTCTTCCATCCGGGTAAGATGGCCGCGAATCAGAGCGACGATCTCTTCGATCTGCGCCTGATGGGCGGCTTCCTTCTCCTCGGCCGCGCTGGCGGGGTTTCCGTAGCTGAGCTGAGGAACAAAGTCCAAGTGTAGCGCGAAGGGTGGACCCGCACTGATCTTTTCTTCTCGCGCCGGTTGTGCCGGAGAAAAAGTAACGCCGCTGCCATCGTTTGCGGCGAAAACCTCACCTAAAATCTCGTTTTGCCGTTCAACTAACTGGGGCGTTGTGCGGAAGTTGGCTGTGAGGGAAACAAAGTCGAAGAGCAGCGCCTCTTCGTGGGGGATTTCCAGACCAAGGGCTTTGACGCGAGGAAAAAGCTCGGCGTCAGCGTCACGAAAAAAATAGATGGACTGCATCGGGTCGCCGACGCAGAAACAGGTGCGCCCATCACGTTCTGGCCATGCGGCGATGAGGCTTGCGAGCAGTTGATGCTGGCGGCGGCTGGTGTCCTGGAACTCATCGACGAGCAGATGACGAATGCCGTCTGAAACGGCCAGAGCGGCGTCGGTGGGCAGGCCGTCTTGGCCGCGGAGAACTCGCTGGGCGATCTGCGCGACTTCGATAAAATCCAGTGCGCCGGCCTCAGCGAAGACGATTTGCAGTTCGCCCGCCGCGTGGCGCAGCAGGGTGAAGCAGGCGCGCACGATCTTCCAGTCGTCCTCGGTGTAGCCGGCAGGAGGCAAGGCGCGGACGCCGGCTAGGGCGGCTTCAAGGTTGGGAACAGCGGTGAGCCGTGCAATCAGATCGAGGATGCGGGCTTTTTCCCGCTTCATGTCGGCGGGAAAGCCGAGGCGCTTGTCTACCTGCCTGCGGAATGCTCCATCTCCAGTGAGCAGCAGCGCGGCAAGATTGATGTAGGCCTGACGTGCTTCTTCGGCGGCGGCGCTGCCGGTAAAAGGCGCGGCAGGGAATTCGGCCAACTCGGCGAGTTCGCGGTGAAACTGGCTGCCGCTCTGCGTACAAGCAAAGCGCGCCAACTCCAGCGCTTCTTCACGCGCATTGGGAACCTGGTCGAGAAGCCTGCTCAACTGAATCAGCGAGGCGCGCACGGCATGAGCGAAGGGCCGCTCCAGCCGCTCGCGCAGGGCCAGCCAATCCGGCTCGCGCTCCAGCAGAAAGCCGTGCATCCAGCGGTCGCGGCTCTGGAGCATTTCGATCAGCAGATCTTCCATCTCCTGCCAGCCGTTGTCGCGCCAGAGGAGCAGATCTTCGACGGCCGCACTGAGCGGGGTACCGGTCTGGTCGATTTTGCGAAGGGTTTCGCGGGCCGAGCGGCGGTAGAGATCGTCGGGTTGAGCGGCGATCTCCAGACTGCCGCTGAAGCCCGAGAGCAGGGGCTGCTGCAAGGCCAGATCGCGGCAGAAGGAGTCAATGGTGGAGATGCGAAGCTGGGCGGGCAGCTCGAGGAGTCGCCAGCCGAGTTGATTGGAGCGATGGAGTGCGCGATTGGCAAGCGACGCCATGGAGAACTCATCCGCATCCGGGGCTGAGTCCGCGGCTTTTTCCAACTCGCCAAGAATGCGATGCCGCATCTCGGCCGCGGCGGCCTTGGTGAACGTGATGGCGACGATTTGGCCGGGCGCTTCGACCTCGGCGAGCAGGCGCAGAAAACGGCGCGTGAGCAGGTCGGTCTTGCCGGAGCCGGCCGGGGCTTGGACGAGAATGGACGCGCTGGGATCAAGGGCGCGCTGACGGGCAAACTGGTCGGGAGGGTTTGGACGAAGTTGATTATTCATCGCCGTCCCCCTGGCCTTCAGAGAGATTTTCGACGAATGGAGAATCTTGCTCCTGGATGCGGCAGATGGTTTGCAGCCCGCAGCGCTGGCAGGTTTTGGGATTTTCGCGCGGGTCAACTACGGCTCGCCCGGCCAGGAAATCTCGAGCGAGCTGCTCGATGCAATCGCGCCAGTCTAACAGTTGCTCGGCTGTAAAGGGGTTGTTCACCAGCGGATTGGTTCCCTTGAGGCCGCTGAAGAGCGTTCCCGCGGCATCACCCACACGACCGGCAAAGGTCATCTGGCCGGCGCGCACCTTGGCAAAGACCAGGCCGCCGAGGAGTTCGTCTTCGTCCAGGGCGAATCCGGCATAAAGCGGCAGTTGCACATCGTCGGGGCGGGGCAGGTCCCAGGCGCTGGGCGAGACGTTGCCGGTTTTGTAATCGATGACGAGTTGGGAATCGTCGATGAGCCGGTCGATGCGGTCCAGGCGCAGGTCGAAGGTGAGTCCGGCGACGGAAACCGTGCGTTTGGCCTCGGTTTCTGCTACTTCGAAGGCAACGCGGGCGGCTTCGTAGTCCAACCATTCGGAGACGAGGCGGGCGAGGCGAAGTTCTTCGAGTTCGAGGTAGCGGCGGGGCAGAGATTGGCAAAGGTGGGAGGGTAGTTCATTCGCGAGTGCGCGCTGGACGTGGGCGGCGACGAAGGCTTGGCGGTCGGTCAGGCTAAGTAGCTCGGAGTGAGTGCGGATTCCATCAGGTGGCCCCGCCCAGATGGAGTGAAGAACGGCGTGGAGCAGGCTGCCGCGCTGCGAGGCGGTCAGACCAGCCTGGGCCGGTTGCCAAGATTGGGCTGCGAGGCGCGAGGTGGCGAAGGCCTTGAAGGGGCACTGCGACTGCGCTGTGAGAACGGCGGCACCGCCGTGAACCTTGCCGGGAGGGAAGGGAATTCGGCTTAAGTCCTCAAAGGAGACGGTTAGCGGCGGCTCGGCGGCGGGCGCTATCAACTCTGAAGGCAGCGGTTGCGGCGGACCGGCTAACTGCGCAATCAGCCGCGAGGGGCGGGCCTCGGCGGCTTCGTCTTGCTGGGCGTAGCTGAAGTGGACCTCTTGCGCGGAGACGAGCAGACGGCGGGTAATTGCCGCTGACAGCTCCCAATCGAGCTGCGGAGTGGCGTGCGGCATCGCGCTTTGGCGCTGAATTTCGACGGGGAGCAGAGGATGCGTGGCGCCTGCGGCGGGCCAGTTATCTTCATCGGTGCCCAGAAACCAGACGGCGTCGGCGCTGAGTCCGGCGGATTCGGCGGGACCGGCGATCTGAATGGGCGCGTCGTGGGATTCGGGAGCGAAAAGCGTCACATCGAGCGCGCGATCGAGTTCGGCGAGGAACTCGCGCCAGTTCATGCGGCGGCCATTGAAGCCGAGGGAGCCGCAGCCCTCGATTGCTAGTTGCAAGCGGCGCTGTGCCTGAAACTCGGGGCTGGTGAGCGGGCGTGCGGCGGCGAAGGCGAGATCGTCCAGCAGTCGAGGAATCAACTCGGCCCAATCCAGAGTGCTTAGCGGACGACGCGCCGTGGCTACAAGCCGGCGCTGGACAGCGGCGATGCGCTGGACCCATGAAGCGGGAAGCAGCGTCGAGGCGCAGCGCTCGCCGAGAAAGGCGGCCAGCGTCCATTCGGTTCGTTCCAGGCTGAAGCGGCGCAGGGCGCGCATGGTGGAAACGAGCGCAGCTGATTCCTCGGATGTGGCTGCGATGTAGCCGGTGGAAAGCAGCCAGTCTAGCTCCTGCTCCTGGAGCGAGCCGTCCAGAAAGCGCAACAAAAGCTGGGCAGCGCGGGCAATTG
Source organism: uncultured Occallatibacter sp. (assembly GCA_964509755.1). Taxonomy (GTDB): domain Bacteria; phylum Acidobacteriota; class Terriglobia; order Terriglobales; family Acidobacteriaceae; genus Telmatobacter. Next base: position 9,402 of record CAZDYU010000015.1, read on the forward strand.
CAATCTGGCTGAGCGGCACTCCGAGAGAAAATTCGAAGGCCGCTCCGGCGTGGCGAAGAAAGGCGCGCTCAATCTCACCTCGGCGCGTGTTGGCGGCTTGGGCTACGACCAGCAGACGGGCATTGGGGTTGGCGGCAAGCTGGCGGCGGCACCAGATGGCGCAAGCGGCGAGTTCGGCTTGTGTGTTGGCGGCGGCATGAAATTGGATTTCTTTACTTGGTTCGCTTTGGGCGGTCTCGTTCCAATCGCCCCAGGCATCGAATAGGCTGCGTTGGAGGGGCAGAATGCGGTCAAAACCGGCAAGAAGCAGCGGCGGGCGCTGGGCCGAGTCCTCGGTGAGTAGCGGAATCAGTTCCAGCGGCAGACGGCTAGGGCTGAGCAAATTGCCCGAGCGGCAGGCCTGGTCAAAGGCCGTGAGCCAATCGCTAAAGGCCGCCGCATCCTGTTGCCAGCCGGCGCGCGCGGCGGTGTGAAGGTGGCGTGGCGTCCAGGAGCAGAGCAGTTCGTGAGCTTCCAGGGCCAGCGCCGCCAGACGGTGGCGCGGGGCGGCAAGCAGCGTGGCCAGGGGGCTTTCGGCAGAGGCAATCTCAGCCCAGAGAGCCTGCTCCTGCGCGGCATTGAGCAGCAGGCGGGCGTCGTTGCTTCGCTTCTCCCAGGCATTGCGGGCGAAGCTCTTCCAGTCGAAAATATGGGGCGCGGGCCATGCTTTGAGGCCATTAGCCTGACGTCTGCGATGGAAGGCCAAGGCGATGGCGCGGGCGGCGCGATCGCTGGCCGTGACCAACAAGCCGCCCTCGCGCAGCCATCCGTCGATCTCGACTGACGCCAATGCCTCCATTTGAGCTTTATACTCCCTTGGGCCAGCGGCGCACCAATTCACTCAGGGCACAAGAATCTATTGCCGACTTTGAGTCCGTAATGAAGGAGGTTCGGCGCGGTGTGCCGGAACGGCAGAGCCAGCCGAAGGCGCGGATAATTGGAAGTGTGGAAACCGCGCGCAATTCGACGCTTTTGCAAGAGTATCAAGCCTATCTCGCCGTGGAAAAAGGCCTCCGCCCGCTGACTTGCGAGGCCTACGACGGCGATCTGAAGACCTTTGCCGAGTTCATCGAGGAGCGCCACGGCGTGCTGTTGACGGCGATTCAGGAGGATGTTGCGGATTTTCTGGAGCATCTGCGGGATCACGACATCGATCAGCGCTCGGCGGCGCGCAAGCTGAGCTGTCTGCGCGGCTTTTATAAATGGCTGCTGCTGGACCGGCGCATCCATCACGATCCGACGGTCAATATCGAGTCGCCCAAGGCGTGGAAGGTGCTGCCCAAATCGCTGGCCGAGCCAGAGGTGGCCGAGATGCTGGAGCGGGCGGGCCTGAATGCCGAGCACCCGCAGGCTCTGGCGACGGCGCTGCGCGACCGGGCAATTCTGGAGTTGCTTTATGCCGGCGGGCTGCGCGTCTCCGAGGTTACGGCGCTCTCGACCGGCGATCTGGCGCTTGATCTGGGCCGCGTGCAGGTGCGCGGCAAGGGCGACAAGGAGCGCATTGTGCCGCTGGGGCGGGCTGCGCTGGCTGCCCTGGAAGAGTATCTGCTGCAAGGCAGGCCGCATCTGGCTCGCATCGGCTCTGGCCGGACGGCTTCAGGTCTGGCTGCGCGCAAGTCCGCGAATGCTACGTGCCTCTTTCTTTCTCTGCGCGGAATGCCTCTGACCCGGCAATGGGTGTGGCATATTGTGAAGACGGCCAACAGCTCCGCCAGTCCGCACCGGCTGCGGCACAGTTGCGCCACGCACATGGTGGAGCACGGCGCGGACCTGCGCAGCGTGCAGTTGCTGCTGGGCCATGCGGACATTTCCACGACGCAGGTTTATACGCATCTGGCGTTGGGAAGGCTGAAGGCCGTGCATCGCCAGCATCATCCGCGGGCCACGCGAATGCCAGCCGAGGTTGGGTCGCCTCAGACTACGAATTATTCCGCGCGCAAGGGTTTGCATCTGGTTGGGAAGGAGACGGCATGAGCGCCACCGCCGTTTTGAATCCCACCGCATCCCTGGACTCGCTCGCCGGCGAATATCTGCGCGTGCTGGCCAATGAGCGCGGGGCTTCCACGCATACACTGCGCGCTTATGATCGCGAGCTGCACGGATTTGCCGCCTGGATTGCCAGCCGCTACGGAAAAGATCAAAGCGTGCAGGCTATCGAGCACACGCACATCCGCGCTTACCTGGCCACGCTCTATGATCGCGGGCTCTCGAAGGCCTCGACCGCGCGGGCGCTGGCGGCAATTCGCGGCTGGTTCAAGTGGCTGGCGCGCACGGGCAGGCTGGAGCAGAATGCGGCCTCGCTGGTGGCTACGCCCAAGCTGCCCAAGCATCTGCCGCGCGTTCCTTCGATCGAGCAGATGAACCGCGTGGTCGATTCCGTTGGCGAGGATGCGGCAAGCTGGCCCGCGCGCGACACGGCGATTCTTGAACTGCTGTATGGCTGCGGCATCCGCAACGCCGAACTGACCGGCTTGAATCTGGAAGACATTCATTGGGCCAACGAAGCGATTTTGATTCGCGGCAAGGGACAGAAGGAGCGTTACGTTCCGCTGGGCGACGCGGCGGCTCAGGCTCTCAGAGCTTATCTGGCTGAGCGGGCGGCGCGGCTGGCGGCGGCTGGCGGCGGCAAGGGAGCCTCGACGCCGGCGCTGTTTCTGAATCTGCAACTGCGCGGGCTGGACAAATTGAACAAATTGAGCAAACTGGACGAGTTTGGTGGGCCGTTTGCCGGCGAGGCGCGGCTGACTACGCGCAGTGTTGGGCGTATTGTAAAGCGCATTGCCGTTTTGCGCGGGCTCTCAGCCGACGTGCATCCGCATACGCTGCGCCACGCCTTCGGAACGCATTTATTGGAAGAAGGCGCCGATCTGCGCGCCATTCAAGAATTATTGGGCCACGAACGCCTCTCCACCACCCAGCGCTATACGCAGCTCACTACCGCGCAGTTGACCGTCGTCTACGACCGGACGCATCCGCGGGCAAGGTAAGCTCGACGATTGGTATTGGCTCAGGGCAATTGCATTTGAAGTTTGGGCGAAAGCTGAAAGACGGTTGTTTTGGAGGCTCTGGAATGAGGCCTGAGTTTGAAAAAGACCGGCGGAGAGCAGTGGCGGAAATCGGCGAAAAAAGGGGCGTTTTTGGCAAAAAGAGGGTCATATTTTGCCAAGAACGGCCAAAAAAGGCAATCAAATGTTACTGATTGGTAACTAGTTTGCTGATGTAACCTATTCAAATAGTGATAGTTACAAAAATTCGAGGAGGCGAAAAGGGGTAGGGGGGGGTGGGGTACGCAGGGATTTTTGGCGAAGAATAGACGAAACAAGGAACAGGAAACAGGGTGCGGCGAAGAGAGACGGAGTGCGCGGGCTGGAGATTGGACGACGATCATTTGGGCCTCGGGGTACCGCTGCTTTTATTGTGCGCGCAGGGGAATCAATTCTCCGCAAAAGAGCTGCACAAGAATGGGGCGATTTTGAAAGAGAATCGACGAGCCGATTTTCAAATGCGATTGCCCTGGGTATTGGCTAATCCGGGCATTCTAAATCTGAGTAGATGTGTATCCTGGAATGCGATTGGCTAAATGATCTGAGATGCAGAAGAGAGCAATTGACGAGAAGTATGCCGTTTGGCGCTGCACTGCATGACCCGGCAGCAGCCAGTTGCGCTTAAGATTTGAGCTTATAAAGTGATGGGTGCCCCATCCTCGCCGCGTTCCTGTTTTTGCGGATAGGGTGGGATAGCAGGAGAATTGAAGTCATGATCGACGACTTAGAAGCCATGCAAGCCGCCCTCAATGAAGCCCGCCAAGCCGCCGAGGCCGGCGAGGTACCCATCGGCGCAGTCGTGGTTCATGAGGGAGCGATTGTTGCGCGCGGCCAGAATCGCGTTCTACGCGACCTTGACCCCACCGCTCACGCAGAGATCGTAGCCCTGCGCGCGGCAGCCGCAATCATTGGCAACTATCGCCTTCTCGGCTGCACTCTCTACGCCACGCTGGAGCCATGCGCCATGTGCGCCGGTGCGATGATTCATGCCCGCCTCGAACGCCTCGTCTTTGCCGCCGCCGACCCCAAAGCAGGCGCAGCCGGCTCCGTCCTCTCCGTGGTGAATCACCCGCAACTCAACCACCAGATGCAAGTAGACCAAGGCCTCCTTGCCGAAGAGTCCGCGGAGCTTCTGCGCATTTTCTTTCGCGTGCGGCGGTAGGTATTACTGTCAGCGATTGATTGACGAACGGATTATGGAGTCAAGTTTACGCTGGACGAGAAATAATGAAAGAAAGCAGCACAATATCGAGCGGATGGCTAAAAAAATGGGCGGCAAGGTTGCCCTTGCCGCCGCCCGTCCCTGGGTTGTCTTGAAGTTGAATCAATGTTGCGAAAACCTTATTGCAAGAGCTTGGTCACTTCTTGCTGAACTGTATTAGCTTGCGCTAATGCGGCAATGCCGGTCTGGCTGAGAATCTCATACTTCGACATATTCGATGTCGCCGAAGCATAATCGGTTGCCTGAATGGCGTTCTGCGCTGAGACCACATTTTCCTGCTGCGTGCTCATCACCTGGCTGATCGAATTCAAGGTGTTGATCTGCGCGCCGATGTAACCGTCCTGCGCCGCCACATCGGTAATGGCCACGTTGAGATCCGTTAGAGCGGCTTGCGCATCGGCCTGACTGAGCAGATCGGTCCCGCTGAGCGCCACGCCGGCGCCGTCCGAGTAGCTGATCGTCGCCGTGCCGCTACTGGCTCGGGTGTCGGAGGCAAAGGCGGCCGTGCTCTGGTTGGTCACCGAGTCGCCGACGCTGCCAGAGAGGCCCAGATCGTAGGGACTGCTTGCGGTGTAGCTCAAATTCGCCGTGGTGGTGGTATCTGCAATGGTGGAAGTGGCGGCGCTGATTTGTCCGGCCGAACCGATGGCATTCGACGTCAGTTCAATGCTGCCATAACCGTTGGCGCCGGCTACCCACTGCGCGGTGACTCCAAGGGTGGAGGTGTTCTGCGTGATTTGTGCAATGAGCCCGGTAACCGTCTCGCCCGCGGTGGCCGTCACGGTATGCGAGGTGCCGTTGACAGAGAAAGCCATGAAACCGGAAACGGTATCGTTTTCGCTGGCAAAGCCTCCCAGAGAATCCGTGGATGCTCCCCCTTGCGTAGCGTCGGCAATGGAGCTGGAGTTCACGACGATGGGGTTGCCATCGAAGGCGGCCGAAGTCAATACCAAGCCGTTGGTGTTTGCTACGGCGTTGACGCCGAGTGTGGATACCGAGATCGCGGTTGCCAGTTGAGAGAGCGTTGTGCCAGCGGCTAGATAAGTCGTATTGGCGGGTGGCGTTGCCGGAGCCGTGCCAATGGTAAAGGTCTCCGTGGCAGTGCCGTTGGTGAGTTGAATGCTTCCGCCTGTAGCCAGTTGGTCGCTGGTGTTGAGGCCGCCTGCCGCGACGCCAACCTGCACTGTAGAATCGACGCCGGGCACGGTTGTTACACCAGCTATTGGAGCTGCCGCGGTGATATTGGTGGCGCTGGCCAATGTGGTTACGCCTGGCGTGCTGATGACGTGGCCCGCGCCGGGAGTATTGGCCTGCAAGTAGATGCCGCCCGTGCCGCCGCCCGGCGCTGATGCCGTTACTCCCAGCACGGCATCGTTGGTAATGGCATTTACCAGGCTGGCGACGGTATTTGCGCCTGTGTAATAGGTGCCGGCCGGAGGCGCGCCGCCAGTGTTGACGCCCATGATAAAGGTCTGTGTCGCGCCCCCGCCGTTCTCGATCTGGATTTGGCCGGTAAGGTTGGAAGCGCCCACGCCGGAATCGGTGATAACCCCAGAGCCGGTGAGTTGCAGGACAGCGGTCGAATAGGTGGCGGGTGCTCCGGCCGTCCCAGTATGTGCCGCGGCATCTCCGGCGTCAACAGCCACCAGTGCGGCGGTGTGCGCGTCCGTCAATGTGTTGCCTGCTGTCACTGAAATCGCATTCGGTCCGTTTGTTGTTGAAGTCAGCACCAAAGCATGGTTGGGACCGCTCCAAGCGGCGGTGACGCCCAGGTTGCTGGCGTCGATGGCCAGTGCCAGATCGGCATAGTTCTGTGCGGGGGTCGCGGTGAAGGTCATGCTTCCGCCCGAGGCGCTGGTGAGGGTGATGGAGCCGCCAGTGGTAAGCACATCGTCTTGCAGAGAACCAGCGCCGGCATCGATGGCTGTAACTTGAGGCGTGCCTACGCTGGCGGCTCCGCCGTCGGTCGGGAGGTAGAGGCCGATAACCGCATTCGCGTTGGTCAGAGAAATTCCGCTGGCAGTGATGTTTTCGCCCGTGAGCGCGGTGGCCGCTGTGACGGTGATGCCCGCATTGCCGGCCGCCAGGCCCGCGGTAGCTCCCAGAGTGGGGGTTTGCGCATTGATGGTCTGGATCAGGCCATTGAGCGTGTTGCCGTTGCCGTTGGTGTAGAACGTAGTGGCTGTATTGGTCCCGGTGCCTACGATGAAAGTCAGTGCCGGTGCTCCAAGCGCCGGGTTGGTATTAGTCAGCGTGATGCTGCCACCCACAGACAGCGCATCGCTTGCGCTGTTTACCCCTGCCGCGCCGAAGGTGACTGAGCCCTGCGTGGGCGGAGTCAGTAGATTTCCAGTGACCGAGGTGCCGGCCAGAACTGCAAATATCGGAGCATTCGTCGCGTTTGTGGCAGCGGTAAAGACCGGAGCCGTAGCCCCAGCGCCTACCGTAGTGGTTACCGTCAAAGCGCCGCCGCCTGCCGTGTCTTGCAGTGAAAGGCTCTGCGTCCCATCGCCATTGGTTATGACGCTGGCCGTGGCCAGGCCGGCGGTGCCGCCCAGGTGAGCGGTGATCTGGCCGGCCAGCTCCTGAAGCGTGTTGATGCTGGAGTTGATGGTGACTGAAGCCGCGATCTGCGTCCCGACTTTGACGGTGACGATCTGCCCTTTGGTGAGCAGTTCGCCGGCGGTGATTCCACTTGGATTCAGAATTCCGCTGGTGCTCGCCGTGCTTGGGTCAACGCCAGCCGCCAGCAATCCGCCGGAGATCTGAATGCCTGTTTCCGTTCCGCCGCCGGTGACGCCGGCCTGCGATTGTGTGCTGAAGCTGGCAGTCAGGCCAAGTCCGGCATTGTTGATCGCGTCGATCAACCCGGTAACGGTGTTGGAGTAGTTGCTGGAGCCGCCCACCGAGATGGAGGTGGTGGCCGTGCTCTGCTCGCCGTTGGAGCCCTTTACCAGATAGCTGACGTTGACTGTCGTGCTGCCGCTCAGACCGCCGCTCAGCGTGTCGCTGGCCGAGGCGTTCGCGGTGCTGGTCGACAGATTGAGGAAGACATTGTTGGCGCCGCTGCTATAAGCCATTGCGCCGCCGGTATCGCCCACGCTGGCCTCGGAGAGAGAACGAATGTTCAGATTGTCGATCGAGGAGCCAGCCAGGGAAGAATCGCCCGTATAGATGGCGACATTCTTGCCATTGAAGACCTGCTCCTGGTTGTAGGTCGTTGTCGAGCCAATGTTGTTGACCTCGGCCAGAATTGACGAGTACTCCTGGTTGGCCGCCGACTCCTGGGTGCTGTTGAGCGTGCCGTTAGAGGCCTCCGTGGCCAGCGTCACGGCGCGGTTCAGCAGGCTCGTCACTTGGGAAAGTGCGCCGTCGGCTACCTGCAACAGGCCCACGCCTTCCGTGGCGTTGGTCTTGGACTGGGTCAGAGCAGTCTGGTTGGCCTCAAGTCCATTGACCAGCGAGAGACCCGCGGCGTCGTCGGCGCCGGAGTTGATCCTGGAACCGGACGACAACTGCTGCAGCACCGTCTGCAAGCTGTTGCTGGTGTTGTTCAGGTTGTTCTCTGCATAGATCGCTGAAAGGTTATTCAATACGCCGAGGGCCATGGGGTGCTCCTTTTTGATGCTTCGAATCAGCCCGCCCGGTGCTTGAAGCTTTGCTTCGCCCGGGCCTTGTGAATCCTTTGGATGGGCTTTTCTGCATCCACCCCCTTCATCGGTCTAACCGAAAATAACTTTAGTCACAAAATTAAGAATCGTTCTGAGTCACCCTGTCGCATCCTGATTCATATTGTCCAGCTTTGGTTCACTCACTGTCCTGAAGCGATGCAAACACTGTACTGTTCCGCTTCACCGTTTTGTATCGCTTCGCTACAGCGAGGAGCGGCCAAATGCCCAGTTCAATGGCCCTTGCAGGCACTTTTCGGGGCGCTGAAAGTGGTTTTTCAACCGCTTTCCAGCGCAAAAAAACGGCGGCAGGAGAATTGCTTCCTGCCGCCACCGGTTCTGACTGCAACCGAATTTTGCGCACTGCTCGAATTGTGATCCGCAAGGCCTTTTCTACTGTTCGTCTCCCGAGCCGGAAGGTGTGGCCGGAGCCGCATCCGGCGCGGAAGCGCCTGCCGGAGGCGCTGGAGGCGCGGAGCCGTCTGGCGGTGGCGCGGGCGCATGATGATGGAACTGCCCGTCGGGTCCATGCCCATCCCGTCCATGTCCATCCCGCCCAGGCCCGCCTTGTTCGTGTCCGCTCGGTCCTTCGCCGTCCCGCTTCCATCCCTCGTGCTCCGGCCCATGTTCAGAGCGGAAGGCCTGAATCTGCTTCCATTGTTCCGGCGTCAGCTTGCCGCGAATCGCCAACAGAAAGCGGGCATTGGCCTTCTCCAGTTCGGCCCGTGCCTGCGCCACTTTGTCGATCTGCTGTAGAATCTTGGCTTCATTGGGCTGGTCTGCGCCGATCAGCGGCTCCAGCTCCAGTTCCGCCTTCTCTTCAGTGGCCCGCAGGTCGATCAGCTTCTCCCGGTGCTCCAGAAAGATTCCGTCGAATGTCTTGCGCTGCTCGTCGGTCAGCTTCAGACGCTCAATCGCCTTCGGATTGTTCCACCAGCGGCCATGTTCATCCTGCATGCCAAAGGCACGCTCCATCGGAGGCCGATGCTCCCCGAATCCCGGTCCCGGCCCTCGTCCGCCGCCCGGTCCCTGGGCCAGCAATGTTCCCGCCAGCAAAACTCCGGCAACCGCCAAGCCCATCCGCACTGCAATGAATCCCCTCATCGTTTTCTCCTCTGTTTTGACTTGCAAAATACCTGTGATTGACGCCCCATTCCCGGCTTATTGGCTCACATCCCCGGTCATCAATTGAGCCAGCGGCTCCATGGCGCTTGGAACCTGCCGCGATACATCGCTATCCACTTTGGCCAGCAGATCTTCTTCCTCCTGCCGGGCTTTCTCCTGGGTCTGTAACTGGATTGCCAGCCGCTGCTGCTCCGCCATATGTTCGGCGGCGATCCGCATCTGCTTCTGGCGATGCTTGTACAAACCACCCCCTGAGAGGCTGCCGGCAACCAGCACGCAGCCCAGCGCCCACCCGGCCGCCAGCCGCCAACCGCGGCGTCGCGCCGGCACGGCCACGGTGCGAGGCTGGCTGTAAACCGCTTCGCTCCAGCCATGAACGCTCAAGCGAAAATCTCGCAGCGCCTCATCCATTTCGTCCGATTCCTGTCCAACCCCGTTCACCTTATCCTCAAAGCTCATCGCTTTCCCCCCAGTTCCGCGCGCACTCTTGCCAGCGCCCGCGAAAGGTGCGCCTTCACCGTGCCCTCATTCAGCCCCGCGGTTCGCGCAATCTCGCTCAACTCCATCTCTTCCACGTAGCGCAGAAGAAAGACCGTTCGCTGCCGCTCACTCAATCCCTCGACAGCCTTTGCCACCTGTCCCACCCGCTCCCGTGCCAGCAGCTTCTGCTCGGCGGAACGCTCCCCGCTCGGCAGCCAATCGCTGGCCTCGGACAGATCCACGGCATGGCTCTGCGTCTGCCGCCAGAACTGCATCCGCCGGTTGCGCCAGTGGTCTTTTTGCAGGTTGATGGCAATCCGCATCAGCCATGTCATCGCGCTCGACTCGCCGCGAAAGCTCGCCCAGTTCCGATGCGCCTTCAGAAAACACTCCTGCGTCAGCGTCTCGGCCAGGTCCACGTCGCGCGTCGACGAGAGCAGAAACCGGAAAATCTGCGGACGGTGCTTGGTGACGACAGCCGAGAATTCCTCGGCGGCAATCTTACTTGCCGTAGACATGTTCATCGCTTCCAATGCTGTGCCGGCTGCCATCACTCAGGTAGACGCCCGCACCGGCTGCAAGTTTACAGCGGCCATGGAATATCGGGAAAATCGCGCGAGCCTTCGCACCCCAAATCCGCTACTGTGCGGTGTACGTGTAGTCGGTGCTCTGCCACTTGCGGTCGATGAACGACCAGAGCCGCGCGTAGACTGTAGCTCCGTTGGTAGGCAGATTGCTTGCGGTCTTGGTCAATGCCGCCGTCACTCCCGAGTTGTACAGGTCGCGGGAGGCCACTCCGGTACTGCCCAGCCAGAGTATATAAGCCGTTGGGCCGCTTCCCGCCGTCCAGGTGAAGGGCACGCTTGCGCCAGTCAGCACACTGCCGGGCGCGGGCAAGGTAAGCACGGCCTGTGACGATGTTCCAGCCTCGGTGTAGGTGTAATCGATGGCTTGCCAGCTTCCATTGATCCGCTGCGAGAGCCTCACAAAGACCGTCACGCCATTGGCCGGCAGAGTCACCGTAGCGTTGGTCGCCGTCGTCCATCCCGAGTTGTACAGGTCGTACCCGCCAATCCATGTGGCGCTTATCAGCAGTTGATAAGCCGTTGGCCCGCCTCCCGTTGTCCAGGAGAAGGGAACGCTCGTCCCGGTCAAAACGCTGCCCGGCGTGGGCGAAATCATTGTCGCCTGCACAGGCGTTCCCGCTTCAACGTAGGTGTAGTCGGTCGCCTGCCACTTGCGATTGATAAAGGACCACAGCCGCGCGTAGATCGTCACTCCATTGGCGGGAAAACTATTCACTGTCTTGGTGAATGCCGTCGTCAAACCCGAGTTATAGATGTCGTTCGAGCCGACCCCGGTCGTGCCCAGGAAGAGTTGGTAGGCCGTTGGGCCATTGCCCGCCGACCAGGCGAAGGGCGTCTCTCCGCTCAGAACGCTGCCCGGCGTTGAAGAGAGAATCGCCGCCTGAGTCGGCGTACCGGCCTCGGTATAGGTGTAATCGGCGGATTGCCAACTTCCATTGATTTTCTGCACAAGCCGCACATAAATCGTCACGCCATTGTTGGGCAGCGTCACTGTTTCGGTCGTCGCCGTCGTCACCCCGGAGTTATACAGATCGTGCCCGCCAATCCAACTGGCGCTCACCCATAGCTGATAGGCCGTGGCATTCTCTCCGGCCGACCAGGTAAACACGACACTGGAGCCAGAGAGTACGCTGCTCGGCGTCGGAGAGGTCATAGCAGCCGGTCCAGTACCCGGAGTCGTGCCGCTGACTGGAATCAACTGCCTCGCTGCCGTCCTGTTAAGCGCGTTGTCGGTGAGCGTGACCCACTCGCTTAGCGTGCCGGCATCCAGCGGCTCGAAGGCGATCTCCACATTGCAGGACTGCCCGGCGCTCAGGCTGGTGTTCAGGAAGCAGCCGCTCGTTTGCGAGCCTCCCGCCGCAGGAAAGTTGACAGGATAATTGACGCCGGCAAAAACCAGATCCTGGCTGCCGATATTCTGAACCTCGACAGCCTGCGCGCCGTCGGTGGTGTCGGACATGCCTACGGCAGTTGGTGTTGGGAAGATTACTGCAGGAGGCTGCGAGCGCTGGATCTCCACGATGAAGTGACTGACAGCATCCGCTATGAACAGATCGCCTGAGCTATCCACTGCCACGGCGGCAGGACCAAACAGCCCTCTGTTATAGCCGTCCAGAACACCCACGACAGGGTCGATGCCGACCAACGCGCCGCCTCCAGCAGTAAATTCCAGCACATTGCCGTTGCCGAAGTCTGCGATGAACAGATCGCCCGCGCCGTCCACAGCAATGCCCTCGGGATACCACAAACCCGACCCACCCACCGGTATGTCAAGGGCGGTGGCCGCGCCGCCGCCGGCCGGAACCTCCACTGCGCGGTCTAGGCTCTGATCCACGATAAACAGATCGCCCGCGCCGTCCACGGCAATGCTGTTGGGGTTGGACAACCCCGTTGGGTCGATGGCAACCGCCGTTCCGCCACCAGCCGGCATTTCCACAACGCGGCTGTGGCCCGCATCCACAATGAACAGATCGCCCGCGCCATCCACCGCCACGCCAATGGGACTATTCAATTCTTCGCCATTCACTGACGGATCGACGGCAATTGATGAGCCGCCGCTCGCCGGAACCTCCACTATGCGGTTTTGGTATGAATCAGCAATGAACAGATCGCCTAAACCGTCAACAGCCACGCCCTCGGGATAAGACAACCCTTCGCCATTCACAGTAGGATCGATGATAGTCACTGTGCCGGAGTTGTACGCGATCTGCGGCCCGCTTCCAATTCCGTAGATTGGCACATTGGCCAGCACCGTCCCGATGTTGTTAACCCCAGAAAAGAAGACCACCGCGCCCATCCGCAGCCCCGCCGCCGTGGGCTTAAAGATCACGTTGACCGTGCAGTTGCCAGTCGAGGCATAGGTTGTCGCCGTGCAGGTACTCCCCGCCGCATTGGCAAAGTCCAGATTCGCTGCGCCCAGAGTCAGTACGCCAATGCTGCCCACCGTCGTCCCGGTGGCGATGGAGAAAGTCAGCGTCTGCGCCGAACTGGCTGACCCGATGGCCTGCGAGCCGAAGTTCACGCTCGGCGGAGTGGCCGTAAAGCTAACTTGCGCTTGCGCCGAGGCAGGCATCAGAATTCCGGCCATAAGAACCGGCAGCAGGAAAGAACGCAATTCCAGGCAGTAGAGATTGCGGAAAGGGAAGCGATCGGACGGCATCATACGAAACCTCGCTCGGTGAAGCACGGTTGAAGAGGCCCGGGGGAGAGCAGCAATTCGAGTCTACGCCTGCCAGCATTCCTCATGAACGTCATTTTTCAGGCAGAAAACTGGGCGCAAGCCATTCCTTTTACTCCTACCAATTTCAATAGTACGATCCCTTTTCTTGTAGGCTGCCTGCCATTTCTCATACTTATTTTCATTGTCACACCAAAATCCGGTTGACCTACTTGGGAACAAAACGTCCTTATCCTGCGTACCCTCAATTGGTTGCCCAGTATAGGCGCGCTTTAGGAACGGATTTCCACATGGCAACCAACGTGCTATAAAACAGATGGATGTAAGGCGTTCCCCCATGGAAAAAGGTCTCATCAATCGCTTGCAGGCGACGCTGCTGGCCACGGCCACGCTGGGTCTGGTGTTGCTTGCGGCTTTGAACTTTCTTCAGGAACGCCGCACCGAGCAGCCTCCCGACGACGGCGTCTGGTGGCGCGAGGCCGCCGACGGCAGCGGGCTGGTGGCCGACAAGGTGCTGCCCAACTCACCCGGAGCGCGCGCCGGTATTCGCGAACGCGACCTGCTGACCGGCGTCAGCGTTGTTCCGGTCGGGCCGGTCGGCTCGGGCATTCGTGCAGGCATTCCGCAGCAAGATCTGCTGGGGGCCGTCAAGCCGATTCCGGCCGATTCCAGCCCCAACGCTAACTCCAGTTCTGGAACCGAGCCCGGCACCTTGCCCAGCGAGGCCAAATACACCCCTGTCTACACCCGGGTGGTGCGCTCGGCGGACTTGGTGCGCGCTCTCTATCGCACCGGAAGCTACTTCCAGATCAATTACCGCATCTGGCGCGACGGCAATCTGCTCAGCAGTCCGGTCGAAGTGATTCCCGAGCCGCTGGACCGCAGCCTGGCGCTAGGGCAGCGGCTGATTGGGTTGATCTATCTGGCCATCGGCATCTATGTTCTCTTTCGCCGCTGGACGGCTCCGCGCGCCACGCATTTTTATTTATTCTGCCTGGTTTCGTTTGCGCTTTACGCGCTTAAATACACCGGCGCGGGGGACGAATCACTTCACTGGGACAAGCTGGATCAGTTTGTCTTCTGGTTCAACGTGCTGGCTGAATCGTTGCAGCCGGCGCTCTTTTTGCACTTTGCCCTCAGCTTCCCCGAGGAGCGATTCAAAAGACTGGGGCGTCTCTGGCTTCTGCCGCTGGTGTATCTGCCCGGCACTCTGCTGCTGGGCGTGTGGTTCTATGCCATCAAATATTTGCAGCCCACGGCTCTGCTCAAGCACCATCTGGATCAGATAAGCACCGCCTACGATGCAATCTTCTATCTTTTTGCCGCCGGCCTCTTCGTGCTCAGTTATAGCCGCGCCAATACTCCGCTGCTGCGTCAGCAGTTGAAGTGGCTCTATCGCGGAGCGCTACTGGCGGTGGTTCCGTTCACGCTTTTTTACGCCATTCCTTATCTCGCCGACTTTCCGGTTCCCAGCCTTTATACCAATCTGGCGGGGCTCTCGATTGTCATTCTGCCGCTGACTTTCAGTTGGGCCATCATCCGCTACCGGCTGATGGACACGGACCTGATCTTCAAGCGCGGCGTGGCCTACACGTTGGCCACCAGCCTGATTCTGGGCGGCTACTTCGGCATCATTGCGCTGGCTACCGTTTTCGTCCACACCCGCCTGCCGGACAATGTGCGCGAGTGGGGCCTGGTGCTCTCCATCCTGGTTGTGGCCGCTGTCTTCGATCCTCTCAAGCGCCGCATTCAGAGTTGGGTTGACAAAGTCTTCGACCGCCAGCGCTACGACTACCGCAAGGCGCTGATCGAGTTTGGCCGCGGCCTCAGTTCGGAGACCGATCTGGCCGCCCTGCTGGATTCGATCGTCGACCGGCTGCCCAGCGCTCTTCTTGTTGCGCGCGTTGCACTTTTTATGGCGGAGAGCCGGGAGGATTCAAGCCGCCTGCGCCTGGCCGCCTCGCACGGCCTGGCCGCCGAGGCGCTGGCCGCGCAGAAGCGCATGGCTCTGGGCTTTCTGGACTTCGATCACAGCCAGGACCATACCCATATTTTTCTGGAAAACGCCCAGCAGGCCATGCATCTTCCCGCTGACCAGCAGCGCACCGCGGCCTTGCTGGACCTGAACTACTATCTGCCCTGCCGCGTGCAGGATGGCGACTCGCAGCGCACCATTGCCGTCATCGGCCTGGGGCGCACCATCGGCGGCGACTTCCTTTCCAGCGAAGACGTTGAACTACTTGAATCCCTGGCGTCTTACATCGGCATCGCCCTGCAGAACGCCAGCCTTTATGCGCGACTGGAAGAGAAGATCGGCGAATTCGAACGCCTCAAGGAGTTCAACGAAAACATCGTCGAGTCGATCAATGTCGGCATTCTGGCCCTCGATCTGGACGACCGCATCGAAAGCTGGAATGCGCAGATGGAGGCCATGTACGCGCTGAGCCGCGCCGAGGCGCTTGGCCAGGAGCTGCGTTCCGTCTTTCCGTCCGAGTTTATCAATGCGCTGGAAGGCTTCCGCAACGAGCCGGGCGTGCATCACCTTTACAAATTCCGCCTGACCACGAGGGCCGGCGAGCAGCGCACCGCGAACATCGCCATTGCTCCGCTGCTCTCACGGGATTTTGTTTCGGTCGGCCGCATCATTCTGGTCGATGACATCACCGAGCGCGTCTCTCTGGAGGCGCAGCTTGCGCAGGCCGATAAACTCAGTTCCATTGGTCTGCTGGCCGCCGGCGTTGCCCATGAGATCAACACCCCGCTGGCCGTCATCTCTTCTTACGCGCAGATGCTCTCAAAGCAGCTCAAGGGCGACGCCCGTCTGGGCCCGGTTCTCGAGAAGATCACGCAGCAAAGCTTCCGCGCCGCTGAGATTGCCAACGGTCTGCTGAATTTCTCGCGCACCTCGACCACGGAATTTCGCGAGACCAGCCTCAACCAGATCATCCGCGATACCCTTTCGCTGCTCGAACACCAGTTTAAAACCGCCAATATCACTGTCGATCTGGAATTGGCCGAGGAACTGCCTTCGATTCAAGGCAATCCCGGCAAGCTGCAGCAGGTTTTTCTGAATCTGCTGCTCAACGCCAAGGAAGCCATGCCCGCCGGCGGCCGCCTGCGCGTGGCCACTCTCACGGACGAACAATTGACCCACGTCGCCGCGCAGGTCTCCGACTCCGGCGCCGGCATTGCGCCCGAGCACCTGAAGCGCATCTACGACCCGTTCTTTACCACCAAGACCATGCCCAAGCCGGGCGACCGCCGCGGCACCGGCCTGGGCCTCTCCGTCTCTTACGGCATCATTCAAGAGCACGCGGGCAAGATTCATGTCGAGAGCGCGATCGGCGCCGGCACAACCTTTCATCTCGAGTTTCCCCTATTAAGGAATTCTGTCCATGCCTGAGGTCGAACTGCCCTTGAATTTCTCCGCAACCGCAACCTCGGCCGACGCCGGCGGGGCCAGCATTCTGGTCATTGACGACGAGGCCTCCATCCGCGAGTCGCTGGAAGTGCTGCTCACCCTCGAAGGCTACACGGTCACCATGGCCGTCGATGGCGTCGAGGGTTTGCGCATTCTGGATTCGGAGGGCTTTGACCTGCTGCTGCTGGACCTGAATCTTCCCGGCCAGAGCGGCCTGGAACTGCTGCCGCAGATCAAGGAGCGCCAGCCGGAAATGCCGGTCATCATGATCACCGCCTACGGCACCGTGGACAACGTCGTAGACGCCATCCGCGCCGGCGCGGAGAACTTCGTTCAGAAGCCATGGGACAACGAAAAGCTGCTGGCCGACATCCGTTCGGCCGTCGCCCGCCATCGCGCTGAAGAAGAGAACCTGCAACTGAAGCGCACCCTCAAGCAGCGCTACAACTTCTCGAACATCGTCGGCAAGAGCGAGATCATGCTGAAGGTCTTCGACCTGGTCGCTCAGGTTGCTCCCAGCCGGTCTACTGTTTTAATTCAAGGCGAAAGCGGGACAGGGAAGGAACTCATCGCCAAGGCCATCCACGCCAACTCGCCGCGTAAAGACAAGCCTTTTGTTCCCATCAACACCGGCGCAATGCCTAGCGAACTGCTGGAGTCCACCCTCTTCGGCCACGTCAAAGGCGCATTCACCTCGGCCATCGCCTCCAAAAAAGGCCTCTTCGAGGTCGCCAACGGCGGAACGCTCTTCCTGGATGAGATCGCCACCATGGGCATGGACACCCAGGCCAAGATTCTGCGCGTGCTGCAAGACCGCCGCTTCATGCATCTGGGCGGAATTCAGGAAATTCAGGTCGACGTGCGCATCATCGCCGCCACCAACATCGACCTCCGCCAGGCCGTGCGCGACGGCCAATTCCGCGAAGACCTCTTCTATCGCCTCAACGTGATCTGCGTGGATTTGCCGCCCTTGCGCGCGCGCCGCGAAGACATTCCGCTTCTGGCGCAGCACTTTCTGGAGTTTTACGCCAACGAGAATGGCCTCGCCCCGCGCAAGCTCTCCTCCGACGCCATGCGCGCCATGGTCGATTACGAGTGGCCCGGCAATGTCCGCGAGTTGGAAAACGCCATCGAACGCGGCGTCGTGCTTTCCAGCGGTCCCGTCATCGGCTCCGACCTGCTCCCGGGACACATCTCCGGCCGCAGCTTCCAGGACGCTTTGCTTGCCCACAACCCCAACGCCTCGCTCTTTGACATTCTGGAAGACATCGAGCGCCGCATCATCGTTGAAAAACTGGAGCGCTGCAACGGCAACCAGACCGATGCCGCCGAGCAGTTCCACATTCCTCTCTCCACCCTCAACCAGAAGATCAAGCGCCTCAGCATCGAGATCCGCAAAAAAGGCAGAGAGTAAGGGAATCGAGTGTTTTTTAACCCCTAACCCCTAATCCCTAACCCCTGATTCCCATGAAGACTCTTCTCCGCTCATTGCTTTCTCTCGCTCTCATCGTCTGGCTGGGCGCGGAGACATTTTTCCCGATTGCCGCCGCCGTTACCTTTCAGACCCTTCGGCCTGACACGCACACGGCCGGCCGCATCGTCGGCGAACTGCTGCGGATTCTGCACGGCATGGGACTGGTCGCGGGCATGGCCGCCTTGATTCTCCTTGCATTGGCGTCGCTTTTGAAAATCTACAGGCACTCGGCAGTTCGGGTGCCAATGATCCTGATAGTGCTGATGATCGGACTCTCGGGCTACTCGCAGTTCGGCCTCATTCCCGCCATGGAGCGGGACCGGATCGCAGCCGGTGGAACAATCGATGCCGTTGACGGCGCCAATCCCAGCCGCATCCACTTCGAGAAGTTGCACCGCTGGAGCGTGGACGTTGAAGGAGCCATTCTTCTGCTAGGTCTGGCGACGGTGGGGTGCATTGCATGGGCGGAGACTGGCAAAAATAGGGAATAGGGAACAGAGTGCCGGGCGCGCTCACTCACGATACAACGAATCGGGAAATGCCCTAAACTCAAATACCGGAAGACCCAAACGAAAACCGCCGAAGGAGGCAAATGGGCTACTATACGCGTGTTCTGTCCAAAGATGAAGAGGTTCCGCCCTTCGAGGAGCTTTCGCAGTTGCTTCAGGCCGAGCATCCCGATTTCAAGCTCACGGTCGAAGAGGGCAGCGAGGAGGAGTGGGAGTCGCTTCTGCTCTCGGGTGCGGACGAAGTCGAGGTTGCGGTCCTCGAGCGCAATCCCGTCAGCGACGGCTCCATAGGCCAGGATGAAATCGCGGATTTTATCGAGGACACGCAGGATTGCCGGCCGGAAACCGGCGTTCAATGGCTTGCCGAGTACCTTGAGGAGGTCAAGACGGTCTATGCCTTCCTGCACCTGCAAGGAGCCGATACCGAAGAAGGCGGCAACGCCCTCCATGCCCTGCGCTCAGCCCTCTGGGAGCGCGGAGACGCGATTCTGCAAGCCGACAATGAGGGCTTTACCAACGAGGAGGGCTTCCACATTGTCTGGCAGTTTTCCGACTCCGTCTCAGGACCATGGAATATGGGCGTTCTGCAGGAAGGCGCGTGGCATCATTTCAAGATGGACCTTGGCGACCCCGATCACCGCCAGGCCTTCCTGAATGGCGAGGTGCCAGACGATTCAGTACTGGTCCAGCGATCCGGTTCGCGAGGCCAATAGTGTTATCCAGCGCTGAAGGCTCACTCCAGTCTGCTCACTCCAGTCTGCTCACTCCGGTTGACTCATTCCCGTTGACTCATTCCAGCCGGAACTGAGAGACGGAATGCAACATCTCCGAGGCCAGACGAGAGAGCGCGGCGCAGGCGTTTGCCGAGTCCTGTGTACCGGAGGTGGAAAGATCGATGATGTGCGCGATCTCGTTCATCGTTTTGTTCACCTCATCGGTTGCCGCCGATTGCTGATGAGAGGCTGAGGCGATCTGGCCGATCATATCGTTTACATTGTCGGAGGCCTTGATGATGCCATTGATTGAAGCCCCGGCGCGGCCAGCGCTCTCCGCGCTCTCATTCACGTGAACAATCTCGGCCTTGATCGAGTCCACCGCCTTCCTCGCCTCGCCTTGGATATTGGTGATCATGCCGCCGATCTCGCCTGTAGCCTGCGCGGTCCGTTCGGCCAAACGGCGCACCTCGCCGGCCACCACGGCAAAGCCGCGGCCCTGTTCTCCGGCACGCGCCGCTTCGATGGCCGCGTTCAGCGCCAGCAAATTGGTTTGCCCGGCAATCTCGCCGATCACTGAGATTACTTTGCCGATCTCTTCGGAACTGCGCGCCAGTCCCTCGATTTGTCCGCTGGTGGCGCGGCTAGTGCTGGTAAGGTTCTGCATCGCGGTGACGGTTTGTGAAACCACCAGGCCGCCCTGATGCGCCTCCTGCCGGGCCTCCACGGCGCTCTGTGCCGCCCGCGCGGCGTTCGCGCTGACCTCTCCAATCGCAGCTCCCATTTGATGCATGGCGGAGACGATCTGATGGCTCTGTCCCTTCTGCTGGTTGGCGTTCTGCATCAGTTCTTCGGATGAAGCCGACAGTTCCACGGCGGCGCTGGCCACCTGTTCGCAATTGGCGTGTACCGACTGGATCATCCGCCGCAGGCTGGCCTGCATCTGGTTGATATTCTCCGCCGCAGCGCCGATCTCGTCGTGGGTACTATGCTCAAGCGCTTTGCCGCTCAGGTCGCCTTTAGCCACCTCGCCGATCCGGTCCGATATCTTCTGTATGCCGTTGAGAATCTGCCGGCTCAGGAAGACGCCAATAAAAATTCCGGAGACCGCGGTGAGCAATCCGGCAATCAGCGCCATCATCCATGTGTTGGTTTGCGATGCGGCCAGAAGGGCATTGTCGCTGGCCAGACGCTGCTCCACGCGCCGCGTCACTTCAACCGCATCCGCCTGCACCTTTCCCGCCAGCGCGCTGCCGCCTTTCATCCGCTCCAATGCCTTGGTCATGCCCTCGCTGCTGCCGTCGGCCATATCGGCCAGCGCATCGGTCTGGATTTTGAGCGACCCATTCCGGATATCGCTGTCCAGTTTGGCCAGCAACTCCTGATCCTCGACCGGCGCCAACTGCTCCAAAATATCGTATTGCGCAAAGAGATTCTTCCACCCGGCCTGGCGCGCTCCCTCGTATTTCGCGGCCAGCGCGGGATCGCCGTGATAAAGAAGGTAATTGCGGAAGGCAAAAGAGGCGTCGGAGATGTACCGGGTGAGCCGCAACGCGGCCAGCGTGGATGGTATGCGAACGGTATTGATCTGTGCTTCTACCGTGCGCATGTGCTGCACTTGAACCATAATGCACACAGAGGAGGCCACCGTCAGCATGCAATTCACGGCAAATCCGGCCAATAACTTCTGTTTCAGTGAGACGTTCATGGTAATCTCCTTATCGGAGAGAACTGGGAGAAACTTGAAAGCCTCTTCGTTCATTTACCGTTCGCCATATATTCGCTTTCACCCAGAAATCCTCTGCTTTCCGCCTCAGCCCGACCCGCGCTAGCCCAGTCTCGTGTCCGTCCACCCGCCGCGCCTGGCTCTGCCGTACATGAGGCAACCGTCCGTCTTCGACGTGCATTGCCTGTCAGTTGCCATGAAATTTTGGCAGTTGGACCGGAATCTCCTAAGACCCTCCTTATAGTCCATCGTGCATAATTTAGACACGATGAGTCTTTTGTGGAATCCGGAGAGTTGGTCGTCGCGGCTGGCCGAGCTTGAGGCGCAGGCGGGCGAGCTGAAGGAAGCGCCGCTGCGGCGGGATGTGCGGTCGCTGGGCACGCTGCTGGGCGAGGTGCTGCGCGAGCAGGCGGGCACGGACCTGTTTGCCTATGTGGAGGCGCTGCGGCAGGGGACGATCCGGCGGCGCGATGAAGAGGCGCGCGGGCGGCATGAAGAGGCGGCGCGTCATGCGGCGACGGCGCTGGAACTGGTTCACTCGCTGCCGGTGGAGCGGGCGGTGCTGCTGACGCGGGCCTTTGCCTTCTACTTTGAGCTGATCAATCTGGCTGAGACCAACCACCGCAAGCGGCGGCGCACGGCCTTGCACATGAGCGGGCAGGCGGGCCGTCAGCGCGGGTCGCTGACCGGGACGCTCTGCGCGATGCGGCGCGTGGGCATTGATGCCAGCGAGGCGCTGGATTGGCTGAAGCGGGTGCTGATTGTGCCGGTGTTTACGGCGCACCCCACTGAAGTAGCGCGGCGTTCGGTGATGTTCAAGCGGCGGCGCATTGGCGAGTTTCTGGCGTCTCTGGATCGAATTCCCGTGCCTGAGGAAGAGATGGCGCGCCTGGAAGAAGCGATCCGCGCGGAGATTACCAGCTTGTGGCAGACCGACGAGGTGCGCTCGCGCAGGCCCACGGTTTACGACGAGATCAAGATGGGTCTCGACTACTACGACGTTTCGATTTTTTCGACGCTGCCGAGCCTCTATCGCGAGATTGCCGAGGCGCTGCGGGCGGCGTACGGCCTGGAGATTGAGGCGCACGCGCTGCCGCAGGTGCTTGTCTTCGGCTCGTGGATTGGCGGCGATCGCGATGGCAATCCTTTTGTGACGCCGGAGGTGACGCGCGATGCGATCCGGCTGGCGCGCGGCCATCTGCTGCTTTATTACCAGCGGCAACTGGATGAGATTATCGATCTGCTGACGACCAGTGCGCAGCAGGTTGGCGTGAGCGAGGCGCTGCTGCAGCGGCTTGAGGCGTATGTCGCGTTGGTGCATACGCCCGAGGCGCAGGCCTTTGAGGCTCAGTATCAGTTTGAGTATTATCGGCGATTTGCGATCTGCCTCAAGGCGCGTCTGCGGCGCACGCTGGATAAGGCGACGGAGCAAGCGGGCACGCCGGCCGCGGCGCTGCCCGTGATGCCCTATACGCTGGCGCGTGTCGACGACGGTTTGGGCAAGCTAGCGAATGCGCTGCCGGCTTACTGCTCGGTACTGGATTTCATCGACGACTTGGAGACGCTGCGGGCGTCGCTCGAAGCCAATCGCGGGCTGCGGATTGCGCGTACCCTGGTTGACCCGCTGATCTTGCAGGCGCGCACCTTTGGGCTGCATCTGCACACGCTGGATATTCGACAACATGCGCGCGTACATGCCGAGGCGCTCAAGGAGATGATCGCCGACACGGTTGCGCCGTCGCTTGCTGACGCGCTTTCAGAGCAGAGCGCGAGCGTGCTGGAGACGCTGCGCGTGGTGGCGGAGATCAAGAACGGCTGCTCGCCAGAGGCGATTCGCCAGTACGTGATCAGCGGGGCCTCGACGGTGGAAGACGTGCTGGCCGTGGTGCGGCTGGCGAGGCTGGCTGGCGTGCGCGTTGAAGGCGCGGGACGCGATCCGGGGTTGATGCCGGTGCCGCTCTTCGAGTCGATCGAAGATCTGCGGCGCGCGCCGGAGGTTTGCCGCGAGCTATGGAGCCGGCCGGATTATCGCCGTCTATTGGCCTCGTGGGGGAACTGGCAAGAGGTGATGCTGGGCTACTCCGATTCCAACAAAGACGGCGGCATGTTGACCTCGACCTGGGAGATCTTCCGCGCGCATCGCGACCTGCATGTAGTGGCGCGCGAATGCGGCGTGAAGCTGCGGCTCTTTCACGGGCGCGGCGGCACGGTAGGACGCGGCGGCGGTCCGACGCATCGCGCCATCTTTGCGCAGCCTATGGACTCCTTCGACGGCCAGTTGCGCATCACCGAACAGGGCGAGGTGCTGAACTTCAAATACTCCGACGAGGTGCTGGCCGAGCGCAACCTCGAGCTGATGATTGCGGCCTCTCTGGATGCCTTGGCGCGGCCCAATGCGCGCGACCCCGAGGGCCACTTTACCGGTGTGCTGAAGCCGGAGTGGGAGACGGCGCTCGACGAGCTTTCCGCGATTGCTTTTGATTTTTATCGGCAGCGGATTCTAGACGACCCAGAGGTGGTGACGTACTTTGAGCAGTCAACGCCGATGAGCGAGCTGGAGCAGGCGAAGATTGGATCGAGGCCGTCACGGCGCAACGCTTCAACCAAGCTCACGGACTTGAGAGCGATTCCCTGGGTCTTTGGCTGGACGCAATCCCGGCTGCTGGTTCCGGCATGGTTTGGCGTAGGCTTTGCGCTGGAGAAGTTTTTGGCAAAACCGGCTGCTCTGGAGTTGTTGCAAACCATGGCGCATGAGCTGCCGTTGTTCATCGACCTGCTGCGCAATGTGGAACTGGCGCTGGCCAAGGTGGACCTGGCCACGGCGCGGCTCTACTCGGCTCTGGTCGAGGACGCGGCTCTGCGTGAACGCGTTTATTCAACGATTGAAGCCGAGTTTCATCGCAGCGTGACGGCTGTGCTGGCCATCACCGGGCAAAAGGAACTGCTGGAATCGAACCCGGTGCTGGGCCGGTCGATCCGGCTGCGCAACCCGTATGTGGACCCCATGCACCTGATTCAAGTGGACATGCTGCGGCGCAAGAGGAGCGGCGAAGATACGCCGGAGGTCAATCGCGCCATTGCGGCAACCATCAGCGGCATCTCGGCGGGGCTGCGAAATACCGGCTGAGAATGGGACGGGACATTTTTTGGAGCGATGGAGGGCAATTAATTTCCCAGAGCGCAAAGAACCTTTGCGCTCTATTACTTTCAGGCAATAACTGCCGCAAAAATATACCTGCAAATGACAAAAGTCATAAAAATGTCGAAATTAAAGGGAAACCAAAGAGTAAATTTTCGGGTCCAAAATGGGAGCGGGCTGTTATACAAGAATGGTAGTCTTTTAGAACGATGCCCGAATTCGACTTCATTAAATCCGAGCCTGTCCACGGGCCGTCCTACAGGCCCCAGTCCATCGAGGAGGTTGACGTTCGTCAATCGGTCCTTGAAGACATCGCGCTTAAAATCCTTTACCTCTCCGGCTCGCTCTCGATTCTTGAGCTTGCGGAGAAGACCCGCCTGAGCTTTGAGGTGGCCAAGGAACTCTCCTTCCATCTGCGCACCGAACTGCTTTGCCAGGTGAATGGCATGACGGGCAACATCCCGCAGATTGCCATCACTTCGCAGGGCAGAACGCGCGCCGCGGATCTGCTCTCGCAGAGCCACTATGCGGGGCCGGCGCCGGTCTCGCTGGAGAGCTATGTCGAGCAAGTGCGCATGCAGAGCATCAAAAAGATCGAGGTGCACAAGGAAGACGTCAAGCGCGCCTTCTCGCATCTGGTGATCGACGCGTCGATGCTGAGGCAGTTTGGAACGGCGCTCAACTCCGGCAGTTCCATCTTTCTTTATGGGCCTCCGGGAACGGGCAAGACGACGATTGCCGAGACGCTCTCGCGCGTTGTGGCCACCGACGATGTGTGGATTCCGCACGCCGTGGAAATCGACAGCCAGGTGATTACGGTCTTCGATCCGGCGATTCACAAGCGCTCCGCCGACCCAGGGCCGGGCAACCGCGATGAGCGCTGGGTGCGCTGTCAGCGGCCCTCGGTGCTGGTGGGCGGCGAACTGACGGCTGAGATGCTGGATCTGCAGTTCAATCCCATTACCAAATTCTATGTAGCGCCAGCCCAGATGAAGGCCAACAACGGCGTGCTGATCATCGACGACTTTGGCCGGCAGCGGCTGCGGCCTGAAGAGCTGCTGAATCGCTGGGTGGTGCCGCTGGATCGGCGCATCGATTTTCTGACGCTTTCCGGCGGTAAAAAGCTTGAAGTGCCCTTCGAGATGCTGGTCGTCTTTGCATCGAATATGGACCCGGCCGAGCTGGTGGACGCCTGCTTCCTGCGCAGAATTCAAACCAAGATCAAGGTGGGCACAACCTCGGACGCGCAGTTCACTGAGATCTTCCGCCGCGTTGCCGCCGAGTATGAAGTCTCGTTTGACCCCAGCGTTCCCGCCGAGCTGATCGAGTTTATCCGCAGCACGGCGCATGAGGATTTGCGGCAGTGCTATCCCAGGGATATTGTGAACCAGGTTCTGTGGGCGGCGCGCTACGATGGCAAAAAGCCGCATCTGGACAGGATGGCGATGATGCAGGCGGTCGAGGCTTACTTCTTGCCGAAGGAGTGAGGCGCGCGCTGTTTGACAATCAAAATTGTGAGGCGAACTTCATATTCCTGCCCTACGCCGTCTCCGTGAGCGCCTCGGTCTCTTTGCTCATCTTCGCGGTGCGTTCGAGTTTGTCCCAATTAAAAGGCTTGCCGTCGATGGCCCGCTTGAGCGTCTTGAAGAGCACGATGGAGAAGACCTGGCGGTAGGCAAAGCGCTGCAGCCAGATGTGAAAGAGGAGCCAGCCGTCGCCCTTGTTGGCCGGATGGCGGCGCTCCAGCGAGAAAGCTACTGACGAAGTCGCGAAATCGATGAGCAGGAAGCCGACAAAGTAGACCAGCAGCCTTTGCAGATTGGCCGCCGAAGCCGCCTCGGGATGGAAGTGGCGATCGACGAAGTAGTGGACGATGCCGGCCAGAAACATCATGTCAATAAAGGGCGAAACCAGCGGCAGCAGCATCTGAAAGATCAGAATATTGGGCAGCGCGAAGTAACCCATCGCCTTGTTGCGGACAAATGCGGCGCGATGCTTCCAGATGGCCTGCAAAGTCCCAAAAGACCAGCGGAAGCGTTGCCGCATCAGTCCCTTGGCGTCGATGGGCGCTTCGGTAAACGCCAGCGACCGGTCCTCATAGACCACCTTGAGGCCCATTTCGAGCAGCGCCATGGTCAGGTCGGCGTCTTCGGCGACGGTGTTGATGGGATAGCCGCCAGCGGCCTTGACGGGGTCGGTGCGCCACGCGCCGATGGCTCCGGGAACGACCGTGACGACATTGAATAAATCCAGAGCGCGGCGCTCGAAGTTCTGGCTGGTGATGTATTCCAGGGCCTGCCAGCGCGTCCAGAGATTGACGCGGTTGCCCACCTTGGCATTGCCTGCGACGGCGCCGATCAGCGGATCTTCAAAGTGCGGAATCAACTTTGAAATGGCGTCGGCGGCGATGACCGTGTCGGCGTCAATGCCGACATAAATCTCTTCCGTCAGCCGGTCGAGAGCATAGTTCAGCGCCGCGGCCTTGCCGCCATTCGGCTTGGTAAGAATCTGAACGCGGCCAGCGGCAATCTCAGCTGCATAGGCCTGGCGCGCCACTTCGACAGTGCGATCCCTGGAGCCGTCGTCGATGACCATGATATGGAGATTGGAGTAGTCGGAGTTGAGCACCGAGCGAATGGTGCGCACGATCACCGTCTCTTCGTTGTAGGCGGGAATCAGCACGGCGACGCGAGGATTGACGCCGGGCGAAGCGGCGCGATGCGGGCGGCGCAGGCGGTCAATGATGGCAAGGACGCCCACCAGCAGCAGGCGCGCGCTCATCAGAACGTCGCCGACGAAGAAGACCATCACGATGAATTGGCCGACGATGGCCAGGCCGGAGAATGCAATCGAATCGGGCAGCGCGCGCACGTCCTGCATGAAGGTGCCCTTGGGCATCACCTCGGCCGTAGTCTTGCCCAGCAGCGAGGAGACGGGCACAATGGTGTAGCCGTGGGCGCGCAGCGCGTCAATCAATATCGGAAGCGCGGCCACGGTCGCCGAGCGGTCGCCGCCGCCGTCGTGCATCAGAATGATGGAGCCGCGGAATTGCGGCTTTGTCTTCATCGTCTGCAATTGTTCGAGGATGGTCTGAGTCATCTCGGCTGGCGACTTGTGCGGATGCTCATTCCAATCGCTGGTGTCCAGTTTGCTGCCGACAATGATGTATCCGGCTCTTTGAATCCGCTCGACCGGCGCAGCCTGATCGTCTGTGTCCGGCTCTTCGTCAATGTCGTATGGCGGGCGGAAGTAAAGTGGCTGAATGCCCAGCTTGCTGGCAAATAGGCGCTCGGTGAGCTTGAGTTCCAGATCCAACTGCTCATTGGAGATTTCGCTGATGTCGGGATGCGTCCAGGTATGGTTGCCGATCTCATGGCCTTCGCGCACCACGCGCTTCATCACGCTTACATACTCGGCGGCCTCGCTGCCGATCATCAAAAAGGTTCCCTTGACGCCCTTGTCGCGCAGAATGTCCAGGATCTTCGGCGTCCACTTGGGGTCGGGGCCGTCGTCGAACGAAAGCGCGACTTCATTGGCGTTGTAACCGTACTGCTGGATGGTATAAGTGCGCGGATAGACATCCATGTGCTCATCGACAATGAGCTTCTTGCGCGGGTCGGGTTCGTCGGTATCCACCGTGACTGTCCGCCTGCCGGGCTGGGGCAGGCCGGTGACGCGAATAATGTCGCCGTCGCCTTCGTCGTCCACGTCGTGACCGGGCTGGACCAGACCCAGGCCTTGCAGCGAATCGGGGTTGGATGGCTTGTCCCAGACATTCCACAGCGAACTGTCTTCCTCGCCCAGGCGCCAGAGCGCGAAGGTCTGCAAGCCCATCTCGCGGGCGGCGCGCAATTCATTCAACACGGTAACGCCATCCAAAAACCAGACCACATGGCGCTGATTCGCATCCTCATCGATGTACTCGAAGTGCGGGTTGAGCGAGTCGTAGTCCAGGTCCAGATCTGCGTCTGCATCCGAGGCGCGCTGCAAGGCCTCGGAGACGGGCAGATCCTCGGTATTCACAATTTGCGGCTTGCGGGGCGTCTTTCGTGCGTGTTTACCCGTGGCGGGAATCGTGAGCGTCCAGTCGTAGCCGTAGTTGCCGATGGCGCAGATCAGCTTTTCCTTGGGTACAATCTTCATTGCGCGGCGCAGATTCTCCACAAACCAATCCTGACTGGCAATGGGCCCCGGTTCGCTCTCCACCTGATGCTCGTCGTAGTTCATCAGCACCAAGCCGTCGGAGTTGGCCGCAATCTGCTTCAGATCGTCGTCGGAAGTGGCGACCATGGCATTGACATAAAGCCGCAAATTGCGTGCGTGCAGGTCGCCATAAAGCTCCTGCAAAAAGCTCATGTAAGCCGGACTGGCGTTGTCGGGCAGGCTTTCAATATCCAAGGAAAGCCCGCGATAGACCGGATACGCGGCAAAGAATCGGACGATCTGCTGACAAAGCGCCGCGCGCTTGCCGGCGTCTGCCAAGATGGCCGAGACGGCCGGATCCCAGCTCTGCGTCGCGGGGTTGAAGTTGTTCAGGTGCGGAAAGATTTCCGTGTCTTCCTTGGCTGCCTGAATCACCCGCTTGACCCTGTTCGCTTCATCGGGATCATGCACCGTCGAGCCATCGAGAATGGGATACTCGCGGTGGGTATCGTTGTTGATGCCCAGCAGAATTCCTTGCGGCGCGTCGATGTGCAGCCACTCCGGAAATAGGAGATCGATCTGGTGGATGTGCTCCTTGAGCGACGAGTAGCTGGCCTCGTCATAAGCCACGTAGTAAGCCGCGCGCAAACCTTCGCCGGTGTTGAAGGGAATGTCGGATGGCTTGCGGTTGCTTTTGCGCCGCGCCGGACGCTGCACTTTGCCGCCGCGCAAGATTGGCGGACGATCCGGTAGAGCCTTGTAATTGTGCTTGGTCGAAGGCAGCAGCAGTTCAGGCAACTTCTGGTACCGCACCACGTTGAAGATGAAGACAGCCAGAACCACCGTAAATATCACGGCTGTCACATCGAAGATGCGGCGCAGCCGCTTCCAGCGCTTGCGTTGCGGGTCGAAAAATATCTGCTTATCCGGCATGAACGGTCTGTGATTTCCTTTTTTGTAAACGAAGCTGCAAGGGCGGCGTTGAAAAACATACTCGCGCGGAGCGGGCAAACCGTCTACGCTATACATTACGAATCGTATGGAAGCTACCCACAAGAGTCAATCAAGAGCCCGGCGCTGGATCGCTGCCCGCGCTGCTTTGATCTCTGTTGCGCTGGCTCTGGGGGCCGGCCTGGGCCTGCGCCTGTGGATGCTGAAATTTTATGAGGTCAACGGCGACTCGCTTGTCTACGGCGAACTCGGCAAGAACCTGCTGCTGCACCGCAGCTATGCCTTTGCCGGAGCAGGCGGCGCCATGAATCCAACGTTGATCCGCTTGCCCGGCTACCCGCTCTTTCTTGCCCTCTGCTTTCGCCTCTTCGGGATGGAAAACTACGCCTCGGCGGCCTATGTGCAGATTGCGCTGGAGCTGGCCGGCTGCCTGCTGCTGGCCGATTTCGTCAGTCGCATCGCGCCGGCGAAGGTAAAAAATGGCTCCGCGCACTGCGCGCTGTGGTTAGCCGCCCTGTGCCCCTTCACGGCCATCTACGCGGCCCAGCCGCTCACTGAGGCACCTTCACTTTTTATGCTTGCTCTGGCGCTCTGGTCGATGGCGCGCTTCCGCGAGCGCCCCGGATGGGCCGCTGCGCTCTGGTTCACCTTTGCGGTCACCTATGCGGCGCTGCTGCGGCCCGATGGCGCGCTGGCTGCCGTCGCGCTGGCTCCGGCGATGCTGATTGGCTTGTGGCGCAAACGTTCAATTCCCATCAAAAAGCTGGCGCGCATCGCCGTGGTCTGTCTGCTGCTGGCCCTCACCCCTTTTACGCTCTGGACTGCCCGCAATTGGACCGTCTTTCATGTCTTTCAGCCGCTAGCCCCAAGGTTGGCCAACGATCCCGGCGACAATCCCCACAATGGATGGGAAAGTTGGGTAAAGACCTGGTGCCTGGATTTTGTGTCCACCTATGACATTTACTGGAATGTCCCCGGCAACCCTCTGGACCTGACCAAGCTGCCCAGCCGCGCCTTCGATTCGCCGGCGCAATACGCTGAAACCGCCGCCCTGGCCGCCGATTACAACAACCAAGGTCTGGATCTCTCACCCTCTCTCGACGCCCGCTTTGCCCGCCTCGCACAGCAGCGCATCCACGCTCACCCGCTGCGGTATTACCTCTGGCTGCCCCTGGGCCGCGTGGCAGATATGTGGCTCCGCCCCCGCGTTGAAAATCTGCCCATCGACCTGGATTGGTGGGTCTATGCGCATCATCACGTGGAGACGCGCTTCAGTTGGGCCTACGCCGCGCTCAACGCTTTTTATCTGCTGCTGGCGGTTGCCGGGCTGTGCCTGCGCCCGCGCTTCTGGCAGTATCTGCTGGCTTATATGCTTCTGCGCAGCGCGTTGCTGATGACCATCGAAGCCCCCGAGGCGCGTTACACACTGGAGTGCTTTCCGATGATTTTCGCACTCGGCGGCGTGGCGCTTTACCGGTTCACTACCTGGGTGTTCTTGTCGGTCTTGAAGGTGAAGACACCGGCGGCCAGCGGCTGATTGACTTTGAAGTTGAAGTAGACGCAGACGCGGTATTGTCCCGGCTCCTCTTCAAAGAGTTGCTTCAGGCTCACGCCCCGCTCCACATCCATCCAGATGGTCACTTTGGGAATATTCTTGCGCACCTCGGGATCCTTGGCCACCAGTTCCAGCTTTTCGGTTTTCACGCCGTCCAGCACCTCCGAGCCCAAGTATTTTATCTCCCACTTATCGGCCAGATCCTTGCCGCTGGCGCCAAAGCCGAGCATCAGGTAACTCTCAAATCTGTTGGCCTTGCTGAAGGTAGTGACCTGATCGATGCCGACTTCAAAGAGCTTGAAAACGCCATTGGAGTAGGTGTAGATCTTGGGCGCGGGCTTGCCATTGTGCTCTTCAATGTGCGCGGCCATCTGAAATGCGCCTTTGCGCTCGTAATAAACCGAGCCCTTCTGCACGTCCTTGTCGTAAACCGGATCGCTCTCGATGGAGTCGAATTCAAAGTCGGCGGAAGTGGAGTGGAAGTTTTTGGCCGCCACGTCGAGCTGCCGCAGCACGCGCTCCAAATCCTTCTCGCCAGCCGGAGCCGCGACCATGGGGCGCGAAGCCAGCAGTAACATACCAACTGTCGCGGCAAAAACAAATCTACCTGCAAAACGCATAGGATTCCTTACTTCGCATACGAACTGTCAACTGAAATCTGTCATCTGTAACCTGTCATCCGCCTCTAGCCTCTAGTGGTGCGCCCAAACCTTCCAGGCCAGATTCCCCTGGGCGTCTGTAACCGTCTCCCAGCGTTCCACAAAGACGTCGTCTCCTTCAATCGGTTCCAGGGCCTTGCGCAGGGCCTTTTTCACCACCGGATAGGGGGCCGTCGTGTTCAGCGCCAAGCTCACATCCGAGGCCGGCACCGTGACAATCACCCCATGGCCGCCATCGCCGACAATCTGGAAGGGATGCAGCGGACCGGCGGCGATGCCTGGCTTGTCGCCATAGTTCCACAGATGCGGCGTGATGAATATAAACGCCAGAATCAGCGTCACCAGCACGTCATAGTGGAAACAGCCGCGCGGATACGTCCAATAAAAATAGCTCTTCAAAAGTTTTTTCATTGCGCCTTTACCGTGCAATCCGCTCCAGCCCGCCCATGTAGGGCCGCAGCGGCTCTGGAATCAAAACCGATCCATCGGCCTGCTGATAGTTCTCAACGATAGCCAGCCAGGTACGGCCCACGGCCAATCCGCTGCCGTTGATAGTGTGTACATACTCCGGCTTGCTCTTGGCCCCCGCCGCCCGATAGCGAATATTGGCCCGCCGCGCCTGAAAGCCCTCGAAGTTCGAGCAGGAGGAAATCTCCCGATATAGCTGCTGGCCGGGGAGCCAGACCTCCAGGTCAAAAGTCTTGGCCGAGGAAAAGCCCGTGTCGCCGGTGCAGAGCAACATGCGGCGATAGGGCAGCCCCAGCGCTTCAAGAATCTCCTCTGCGTTGCGGGTCAGCTTCTCGTGCTCGGCGTCGGAGTCTTCCGGCTTAGTAAACTTCACCATCTCAACTTTTTGGAACTGATGCTGGCGAATGATGCCGCGCGTGTCCTTGCCCGCCGCTCCAGCCTCGGCGCGGAAGCAGGGCGTGTATGCCGTCAGGCAGATCGGCAGCCGGGCCTCGTCAAGAATTTCATCGCGATATAGATTCGTGACCGGAACCTCTGCGGTGGGAATCAGCCAGTGGTCGTTGTCCTTGAACTCCCCGCGCGCAACAGCTTGGGCGTCCGCGTCGGAGCAGCGAAAGAGATCCTCGGCAAACTTGGGCAACTGGCCGGTTCCGAAGAGCGATTTGCTGTTGACCATGAACGGCGGTAGCACTTCCGTATATCCGTGCTTGGTCGTATGCATGTCGAGCATGAAGTTGATCAGCGCCCGCTCCAGCCTTGCACCCGCGCCCATGTAGACCGCAAAGCGCGCGCCGCTCAGCTTGGCCGCTCGTTCCAGATCGAGAATCCCCAGCGACTCGCCCAGCTCCCAATGCGGCTTGGCCTCAAAATCAAAGGCAGGCTTTTCGCCCCAAGTCTTAACCACCACATTGTCGGCTTCAGACTTGCCGGTCGGCACTTCATCGCGGGTGAGGTTCGGAATGCTCGCCAAGGACATGCGCAACTGGTCGTCTAGAGTGGCTGCCATCTTGTCCAGAGCATCCAATTGATCTTTGAGCGCGCGGGTTTCGTCCATCACGGCCGTCGCGTCTTGCCCGGCCTTCTTCAGCGCGCCCACCTGCTGGCTCAATTCATTGCGCCGGGCCTTGGTCTGCTCGGATGCAGTAATGGCCTCGCGCCGGCTCTGATCCAAAGCTCGAAAATCACCCAGCAGCGCCGCCGGGTCTGCCCCACGGGCGCGCAGCTTCTCTTCAACAGCTTCCAGGTTGGCACGAACAAATCCCAAGTCAAGCATCGCTCTACCAGTTTACTAGAATCATGCGGGCTCGGATTCGCCGGCTTCCACTGGCTGCTTCCGCTTGCCTGTATAGGCCTCGTCGCCCGCGCCGTAGGCGTAGTGTTTGTCAGCTCAGCGTCTCAACGATGGATTGGCGAAACCATCACCCCCCGCAGTCCCGTTGGGTTAGCTTCTCGTCAGCGCCCTGATCCGCTCCGCTTCCGCTGGCCACTTCGCAGCTAGCTCCGCATAACTCCCGCCGCGATAATCTGCAAGATCAAATCCCGGCGTCACCGTGCATCCCAGCAGCGCAACCTTGCCGTCGCCAAGCAGCCGCGTCCCTTGCCAAACACCCGCCGGAACCACGATCTGCACCTGTTGCCCAGCCGCCAAATCCGGCCCTAAAGCAGAAACAGCGGAGCGTCCGTCGGGATAAAGTTGCAGCATCTCCACCGGATCGCCCAGATAAAAGTGAAAGATCTCGTCCGACGCCAGAACATGCATCTCCGAGAAGCTTTCCTGCTCTAACAAGTAGTAGATTGCCGTTCCCGCGGGCCGCACGCCGCGCTCAAGCTCTACGCTTTCGCCGCTGGTGTAGGTCCGCCGGAAGAAGCCTCCCTCGACCGGGTGCGGCTCCAACTTCAGCAGGTCTTTGATCTCATCGGCGGTCATTGTTGTCCATGGTAGCAGCCTCAATCCGCGTAAACTAACCTCAGCCGAGGAGCGCATGACCGCATCCGCCACAGAATCGCTCACGCTGCCTGTTCTCGGCATGACTTGCGCCTCTTGCCAGCATCATGTGGAAGCGGCTTTGCGCGCAACCTCCGGCGTTCAATCCGCGCACGTCGATCTGATGGCTCATCGCGCCAGCGTCGTCTTCGATCCCGCAATCGCGACGCCCACGGCGCTGGTCGAAGCTATTCGCGCCGCCGGCTATGACGCGGTCCTTCCCCGCACCGGCGACTCCTCCTCGCAAGCCTCTTCCAGCGGGCATGAATCCGCAGCCGAGCGCAAGGCTTACGTCACCATCATTGCCGGCGCAGCCACCATGCTTCTGGCCATGCCGCTGGGCGCGCAAATGGGTTCTCTGGACCACGCCCTGATGCGCCTGCTGCCGTGGCTCTATGCGCTGCCGCCAGATCCCCTGCGCTGGTTCCTGCTGATTCTTACCGCGGCAATCATGGCCTGGGCAGGCCGGGGCATTTATCTGAGCGCCGCGCGCGGCCTGCGCCACGGCAACACCAATATGAACACGCTGGTCAGCCTCGGCACCGGCGTGGCTTTTCTTTACTCCGCCGCCGCCACACTCTGGCCCGCGCCGGGACGCGAGGTCTACTTCGATGCGGTTCTGCTGATTCTGGGCTTTCTGCTTCTTGGCAAAAGTCTGGAAGGCCGCGCCAAACGCCGCGCCCTGACCGCTCTCGACGCGCTCTCCCGCCTGCGTCCGGCCACCGCGCGCCGCGTTGTAGACGGCATAGCCGCCATTGTTCCGCTTGAAGAGATCGAACCCGCCGATAGCGTTCTCGTCCTGCCCGGCGAGCGCTTCCCGGTTGACGCAATCATTCTTGAAGGCCGCACCACGGTGGATGAATCGATGCTGACGGGAGAGTCCACGCCCCTCGACCGCGCTCCCGGCGGCCGCGTGCTGGCCGGCTCGCTCAACTACGAAGGCGCAGTGACCTGCCGCGCTGAGTCGCTGGGCGAGGCCACAGTATTGGCGCAGATTACCCGCATGGTGACGCAGGCGCAGGGGTCGCGCGCGCCCATGGAGCGCCTCGCCGACCGCGCCAGCCAAATCTTTGTTCCCGTCGTGCTGGTCCTTGCCGCGCTTACATTTGTTGTCTGGCTCCTTGCCACGCACTCGCTGCAATTGGCCTTGGCCTCCACCGTCGCCGTGCTGGTCATCGCCTGTCCTTGCGCCATGGGCCTGGCCGTCCCCGCCGCGCTTACCGTCGCCGTGGGGCGTGGCGCGCAGCTTGGAATCCTCTTCAAAGGCGGTGAAGCGCTGGAGCGCCTCGGCCATCTGGACGTGATCGTGCTCGACAAGACCGGCACGCTTACCGTCGGCCGCCCGGTGCTTGACGGCGTTCATTCGCTCGGCGACTCGACTGAAAACGACCTGCTGCGCCTGGCCGCCGCCGCCGAGGAGCGCTCGAACCATCCTCTTGCCCACGCCATAGTTGATGCGGCGAAGCAGCGGAACATAGCATGGCGCCCTGCCGAAGACGTGCAAGTGCTGCCCGGCCGCGGCCTCACCGCCAAGGTCGAAGGCCGAGAGTGCCTGCTGGGCAACGAAGCTCTCTTCAAGGAGTTCTTTCTCCCGCTTCCTGCCGGGATAGCGGCTCCCGAGTCCGGCGTAACTCGCCTCTGGATGGCTTTCGACAGCAAGCCCGCCGGCTACTTTGACGCCCGCGACGCACTGCGCTCCGATGCAGCTGCGGCCATCAACGCGCTCCGCCACTCCGGTCTGCGCGTCCTCATGCTCACCGGAGACTCAGCCGCCGCCGCCGCTCCCATCGCCCAGCAAGCGGGCATTGCCGAGGTCGAAGCCAGCCTTGACCCCGCCGGCAAGCTGGCCCGCATCCGCGCCCTGCAAGCCAGCGGCCTGCGCGTGGCCATGGTCGGCGACGGCATCAACGACGCAGCCGCACTCGCTCAGGCTGAAGCCGGAATCGCCATCGGCACCGGCGCAGACCTGGCTCAGGAGGCCGGCGACGTCATCCTCCTGCGCGCCCAACCGTCGGCCATTCCCGCCGCTATTGAGCTAGCCCGCGCCACTCTGCGCATCATGCGCCAGAATCTCATCTGGGCCGCTGCCTACAACCTGCTCGGCATCCCGTTAGCCGCAGGCGCGCTCTACCCCAGCTTCCACATCCTGCTCACTCCCTGGCTAGCCGCCGCCGCCATGGCGCTAAGCTCGGTAAGCGTGCTGGGAAACAGCCTCCGCCTGCGGGGCTGGCAAACCGCTTCGTGAGCAAGAGCAGAACGCCTTATCCACCGGCTACCCCCAGCGCGTTAAACTAACCCCAGAGCCTGCCCGTGCGCATCCTGACCCGCTACATCCTCGGCGAAATCCTCTCCCACGCCTTCATCGGATGCGTGATCTTCACCTTCATTCTCTTCATGAAGGAGCTGCCCCGCATTCTGGAGATGATCGTCCACAACAGCTCCACCTTTGTCAGCGTCTTTCAATTCGTTCTCTATACCCTGCCCAACTTCTTCATGGTCACCGTCCCCATGGCCGTGCTTGTCGGCGTGCTGCTGGGCCTGAGCCGTCTGGCCGCCGACAGCGAAATCATCGCCATGCGCGCCTCTGGCCTCGGGATCGGCTATTTTGTGCGCGTAGCCTCCATCGTCGCCGTCGGCGGCACATTGATTGGCCTGGCCAACTCACTCTATATCGCGCCGCGCGCCAATCAGGCCATCCTGGCCTTGGAAAAATCCTTGGCCATGCAGGCCTCTTATGAGATTTTGCCCCGCGTCTTCGATGAAGACTTCCATAACTCCGTCCTTTACGTGCAAGACGTGCGCTCGGGAACCGGCGCGGCCCACTGGCGTCAGGTCTTCATGGCTGACACCTCCGACCCCATCAATCCGCAGATCATCACTGCCGCATCGGCCATCGTCGCCAATGACAGCAATCCCGACGCCGGTCCCGAGCTGATGATGCGCCTGCGCGACGGCGCGCAGCACCAGACCGTCGCCTTTCAGCCGCAGCAATACAACATCTCCACCTTCGACTTCACCGACATGCCTCTGGTTGGCAGCCAGCAAAGCGAAAGCCATCTGGGCCGCCTTGACACCGACATCTACGCCATGCCCATGAGCGCGCTCTGGCAGCGCAGCCGCGCTCCCGACGGCAAGCGCTTTCTCATCGAGATTCACAAGCGCTTCGCCTATCCCGCCGCCTGCCTGGTCTTGATGCTCATCGGCGTTCCCCTGGGCGTTACCTCGCGGCGCGGCGGCAAAAGCTTTGCCTGGATCTTCACCATTCTGCTGGTTTTTATCTACTACCTGCTCTCCTCAACCGGCATCGCACTGGGCAAGCAGAACTGGATCTCCGCCTTCTTTGCCGTCTGGTCGGCCAACCTGATCTTTGCCGCCGGTGGCCTCTTTCTGCTCTGGCAGATGGCCTCGGGAGGCCGCGTTCTGGCTGCCTTAACCTCCTGGGCCTCGCACTTTCAGCGATCGGAATCCGCCGCCACGGCCAAGCCTGCCGCTGCTCCGCTCAACGCTCTGCTGGCCCGTCTTCAGCCGCGCTCCCGCCGCGCCAAGGCTCGCCACGTCTTTCCCCGCATCCTTGACGAATATGTCGTCCGCGAGTTTCTTGGCACCTTCCTGCTTGTTCTGGCCGGCTTTGTCATGCTCATGCTGGTTTTTACCTTCTTTGAACTGATCGGCGACATCCTTCGCAATCACATCGGTCTGCCCCTCATCGGCGAGTATCTGGTCAACCTCGCGCCCAGCATGTTGTATCAGATCACTCCGCTGGCAGTGCTTATCGCCGTGCTGGTCACCTTCGGCGTGCTCAATCGCAACTCGGAGATTGTCGCCATGAAGGCCACCGGCATCAGCCTTTACAGGCTCGTCGTGCCCATCGTCTCCATCGCCGCCATCCTCGCCTTCTGCCTCTTTCTCTTCGACCAGTTTTACCTGCCTCAAGCCAATCGCCGCCAGGAGGCGCTGCACAACATCATCAAAGGCAAGCCCCCGCAAACCGTACTGCATCCCGAGCAGAATTGGATCTTCGGCCAGCCCCATCATGGCGAGCCCGCGCGCATCTTCTACTACCAATTCTTCGATCCCGAGCGCAACCAGTTCGCCAATCTCTCGCTCTTTGAATTCGATCCCTCCACCTTTGCGCTTTCGCGCCGCATCTTTGCCACCCGCGCCGTCTGGGACCGCAACTCCTCCACATGGCTCTTCCTCAACGGCTGGCAGCGCGACATCGACGGCGCCACCGTCACCTACTTTCAGGAGTTCAAGCAAGCCTCTTTTGCCGAGATTCACGAAGACCCCGCCTACTTCAAAAAAGAGAGCCTGCAAGCCCAGGAGATGAACTTTGGCCAGCTTGATCGCTACATCGGCGACCTGCGCCAGAGCGGCTTTGACACCATGCGCCTGCGCGTCGAGCTCTGGCAGAAGCTCGCTTATCCCCTGGTCGCGATTGTGATGGCCGTGCTGGCCATCCCCTTCGCGCTCTCCATGGGCCGCCGCGGTTCGCTTACCGGCATTGCAGTCGCTATCGGCGTCGCGCTTGCTTACTTTGTCGTAAGCGGCCTCTTCAGCGCCCTGGGCTACGTCAACTATCTGCCCGCAGCTCTTGCCGCCTGGTCCTCGGATCTCCTCTTCGGCCTGGTCGGAGGTTATCTGCTGCTTAAAACCCCAACCTGATCCCATTGTGACTTGCCGAAGCGGTTGGCGTCTGAAAGGGTAAGAATCGTCCCGGAGCGGGATTCTTCCGCGCCGCAACTTCAGCGAAAAGCGATCTCACTGCTATAGCGCCCGCCCCAACTCCAGCGTCTTCTCCACCAGCGCATCAATCTCCGCGCGGCTGGTGCGATGATTCACAATCGCCGCGCGAATTGCCGTTCGCCCTGCAATCCGCGTCGTGGACGGCGCTACAACTCCCGACTCCTGCAAGCGAATCACAATTTCTCCATTGACCCGGTTGCACTCCTCTTCGTTGAAGTCCTTCCGCTGATAGCGAAAGCAGACGATATTCAGCTCCACTGGAGCCAGCAATTCCAGGTCAGAAGTCGCGGCAATCCGGTCTTCCAAATACCGGGCCAGCGCACAAGTGTGGGCAATCGACGCGCCCAGCGCATCCGTGCCAAAGACTTTCAGCGTGAACCAGACCTTCAGCGCGCGAAAGCCTCGCGACAGATCCGGCCCAAAGTCGCAGGGCCACGGCGAGCCCGCCGCCAAGCCCCGCTCGGCCCGTTGCAAGTAAGCCGCAGGCAGAGAAAACGCCTGCTTGTGCGCCGCTCCGTCCCGGACCAGAATGAAGCCCGCATCGTAAGGCGCCTGTCCCCATTTGTGAAAGTCGAAGGCCACTGAATCCGCAAGCTCGATCCCGTCCAGCTTCCCGGCAAGCTCCGGAGCCAGCCGCGCCAGCGCGCCAAATGCGCCGTCCACATGAAACCAGAGCTTCTCACGCCGGCAAAGCTCGGCCAGACCAGCCAGATCGTCGATGGCTCCCGTGTTGACGGTGCCTGCTGTTCCCACCACCAAAAACGGCGTAAAGCCGGCGGCGCGGTCGCGCGCTATAGCCTCGGCCAGCGCCGCAAGATCGATCCGGCAGCAACTGTCGGCGGGAATCATGCGCAGCGCGTCGCTGCCTAGCCCGGCAATATCCATCGCCTTGGGCACGCAGCCATGCACCGCGGACGATGTGTACGCAGTCAGCCTGCGCGCACCGGCGGCCACTCCGCCCTCGCGCACTTCAAATCCCAGCGCACTGTCGCGCGCAATCAGCACGGCAATCAGATTCGCCATCGAAGTTCCGGTGACAAACAACCCCGTGGCCGTCTCCGGAAAGCTGAAGATCTCCGCAACCCAGCGCGTCACTTGCCGCTCCACTTCGACGGGCATATGATCGCGCCCGCCGCAGTTGGCGTTGAGTCCCGCGGCCAGCATCTCCGCCAGCATTCCCACGGGCGTTCCGCCGCCATTCACCCAGCCCATGAAGCCCGGATGCACATTGCCCTGCGCATAGGGCAGCACCTGCTGCATAAACTCCGCATGGACCACGGCCAGATCTTCGCCGGCGCGCGGAGCGGGCGAGCGAAAGTGCGCGCGAACCTCGGCGGGAATTGGCTGCCAGACAGGCCGCTCGCGGATCGTCTCGATGTAGCCAAGCATCTCGTCCAGCATGAGATGTGCCTGGGTGCGAAAGCCAGGCCAATCCTTCGGATCAAGCGATTCGTGTGCTTGCACAGCATCATCCGTTTGCATATCGATGCTTGCCTTGCCGGCCGGGTCAATCTTTGAAGGTGCCTGAGACATTCGTTCTCCCAATTAAGTATCCTCTGGCGAAACCGGAGGCTTTACGGTTGCTAGAGCATTTTCACCGATGGTGTAAGAAAACTCCGTGCCCCATCCCTTTCAAGTTCTTTGTGAAATGGGTGGGAAACCACAAAATCAACTCTACAGGAACTGTGAAAACGCTCTAGCCCCTCAAAGGGGCCTATGAGCAGGCGTTTCGCGCCGGGTGCCCTCATTTGCCTCCGCCGAGTGCCTTCCATTGCCCGCGCCGTAGGCGCAGAGTTTATTAGCCCCGCGTTTCAACGCGGGGTGGGCGAAACGAACAATTCCCCCGGAGTCCCGTCGGGACGGTGCTCATGCCCCCCACATCTCAAACGGTTTCCCAAAAAAACGAGATCACAAACCGGTAGCCACTCCCGCAATTTCCAGCCGTCTACTGCCCAACCGGCAAAGCCGGGGGCTTCCAATCCAATACCTATTTTACGTGCGATGGGTGCCCTCATCTTCCGCCGCTTTCAAATCAAAATCCCATCCGTGCTACACTGTACTTGCGCTCAGTGATTTGGCCGGGAGCGGCAACTTGCCCCATCAAGGCAACTTTGTCCAGCTCAGTTTTCCCCCAAGCCCCTACAGACCGGGGCCTCCAAGAAACGATCTTTGTTTCATGGGGTGGAGCGCGAATCTCCCACTCGGCAATGCGCCGTCTGGTGAGCATGTAGCGTGTGGCAGCTCCGGGCCCGTGCATTCCCCTCTTGAATGCCAGCCAGTCTTAGCTCGACTTTCGGTTCTCCCTTGCGCAAATGAATATGCAGGCCCGCGCCCGTCTTCGGGTACGCGCGCCTCCGTGTCCGCTTCCGTTTGCAGGCCGCCCGAAATTCAGGCGGCTCCGGAAGCACCAAGGAAATGATTCAATTTTGACCACTTTGTTCTCTGAATTCACTCTTTCGCCCGCCTTGATGGCGCGGCTTGACGCCAACAAATTTGTAACCCCCACCCCGGTGCAGGCCGCCTGCATTCCTCCGGCCCTTGAAGGCCGCGACGTACTGGCCACCGCGCAGACAGGAACCGGCAAGACGCTGGGCTTTCTGATTCCCATTGTCGAGATGCTGCAGAAGGCCGAAGGCCGAGGCGCGCAAGCTCTCATCTGCCTGCCCACGCGCGAGCTGGCCATGCAGGTCGAGCAGGCCTTTCTCACCATTCGTTCCAACTCTTCGCAAACGGTTGCGCTGGTTGTCGGCGGCCTCGCCGAGCGTTCGCAGCTCGACGCCATTCGCCGCGGCGCGCGCCTCATCGTCGCCACCCCCGGACGCCTGGAAGACTACATCAAGCGCCGCCTCATTCACCTGGAAGGCGTAAAGATTCTGGTGCTCGACGAGGTAGATCGCATGCTCGACATGGGCTTTCAGCCGGCCATTGCGCGCATCGCCACCACGCTGC
>CAZDYU010000016.1:0-50284 GCA_964509755.1 uncultured Occallatibacter sp.
ACCAACAGCTTGGAAGGCTGTGACTCTACCACTGAGTTACTCCCGCAAAACAGTGGTCAGCGATCAGTTTTCAGTTGTCAGCTTCTTTCGTGCCTCTGAGGCACCGCTCTTCTTCCAAAAACGAGTCAACTGACAACTGATTACTGAAAACTGACAACTAAATCTGGAGCTGATGACCAGGATTGAACTGGTGACCTCTCCCTTACCAAGGGAGTGCTCTACCAACTGAGCTACATCAGCCCTCTTCAAAAACCCCGCTATTAGCATTTAGCTTCTAGCTCTTAGCTCCATCCTGCCGACGCGCGCCGCAATCGCTTCGCTCACCAGCATCAAGCTAAAAGCTAATAGCTAACGGCTAAAAGCTGTCCTACTCCCTGTCGCGGCGAATTCTATCCGCCTGACGGGCCAACACCGACTTCAAAACCATTCCGCCGATCACAATCAGCGGCAGCAACCGCAACTCCACCAGTCTGTTTCCCAGGAGAACTTTTTCCTCTCCTAATGTAAACCAAGCCAGCGCCGCCAGTACCGCGTAAAGCACCAGCCCTACGCGAAACTTCCGGTCCAACTGCGAACCGGTACTCAGGGGCCCCTCAACCTTGCGCCTCTGGGCTCTTTGCTCAACACTTTGACCCCAGCGCATTGCCGCCCCTCAAATCTCTGGTGCACAGGGGAGGGTTCGAACCTCCGTAGGTCTAAAGACCGGCAGATTTACAGTCTGCTGCCATTAACCACTCGGCCACCTGTGCCCATTTCAACTATCCCGTGCGATATAGCCCATTTCAGCGCATTCAGCCCCGTCCGGAGTGCTTCCGGCTCTACTGGAGCATGCACCTCTGTGGAATCACCGCGGAGGACAGACCCGGCGCTTAAAGACTCTCAAGTACCGGCAAAACCTTTGGCCGCTTCTGGCTCCGATTCGTACTTCCCTAAAGTGGAGCTGGCGAAGGGATTTGAACCCCCGACCCTCTGATTACAAATCAGATGCTCTACCAGCTGAGCTACGCCAGCCCTATCCACCCGGAAAATCCTCCGGAGACCGAAAAACCGCACGGGCACACTACCACCGCGCACGTACTACGGCACAGAAATCAAGGTTATCACACCCTTGGCAGACGGAGCAAACTGGGCGAAGGGCAGGGAACAGGAAATAGGGACTAGGGACTAGAAAAATCCCTTGTATCGCTGACCGCGATGAAGCCGATTGCCCTTCGCTCTTCCAGCCGTTAGACTGAATTGTCGGGAGAGAAGCCATGCTAGTCGTCATGAAGGCGCAGGCCACGCCGGAAGAAATTCAGGCCGTCTGCGAAACCATCGAGCAGTTGGGCCTGCGCGCCCACCCCCTTCCGGGAGCGCAGCGCACCGCCATCGGCATCACCGGCAACAAGGGTGAAGTGGAGCGCGGCAACCTGGAGGCGCTCTCCGGCGTCGCCGAGGTGATCCGCGTCAGCAAGCCTTACAAGCTGGCCAGCCGCGACGTCAAGGAAGAAGACACCGTCATCCGCTTTGCCGGGACCGACGCAGCCATTGGCGGCCGCAATCTGGCCATCGTCGCCGGGCCGTGTTCTATCGAAAGTCAAGACCAGGCCTTCGCCATCGCCGAGCGGGTTGCGGCCTCTGGCGCGCAGTTTTTCCGAGGCGGCGCTTACAAGCCGCGGACATCTCCCTATGCGTTTCAGGGCCTGGGCATTGAGGCGCTGCGCATCATGGCACAGATTCGCGCCCGCTTTGGCCTGCGCATCATTACCGAAGCTATCGACAACGAGAGCCTGGATCTGGTGGCTGAATGGGCCGACGTCATCCAGATCGGCGCGCGCAACATGCAGAACTTTTCGCTGCTCAAGCGCGCCGGCCGCCTGCGCAAGCCGGTGCTGATCAAGCGAGGCCTCTCGGCGACGTTGGAAGAGTTTTTGATGTCGGCCGAATACGTGATGAGCGAGGGCAATTATGAGGTAATTCTCTGCGAACGCGGCGTGCGCACCTTTGCCGACCACACCCGCAACACGCTCGATCTGAGCATTCTTCCCGCCGTGCAGCGCCTCAGCCACCTGCCGATTCTGGTGGACCCAAGCCACGCCACCGGCCGCCGCGACAGTGTGCTGCCAATGGCCCGCGCCGCGGTTGCGGCGGGTGCCGACGGCATCCTCGTCGAGGTCCACGACCACCCGGAAAAGGCGCTTTCCGACGGCCCGCAGTCGATCTATCCCGAGCAGTTCGCCGTCATGATGAACGAGCTTGAGCAGATTGCTCCAGTAGTGGGTCGCAGCCTGCCGCGCGGCATTCGCATCGAGGCGGCGAAGGCGTAGCACTGGATCATCCGGCTTTCGATTTCGAGCCTTGCCAGCCCTGTCGCAGCTATGGATGCGGCGTAATGGCAACAATGGTGATTACCGGGGTGTGCTTCTTTCCCGTAATTTCATCGGGCCCATAATGCCAGAAAATTCGGTAAGCGCCGGGAGTATTGTTTTGCGCGTAGGCTTCGAATATCTTCTCTCCATTGAAGCCTGCCAGTGACAGAAATCCATGCGTGTGCACACTGGGATGGTGCAAATCCAATTCCAGGTAGCCCAGAGCCTTGCGTACTTGTGCAACAAGCGCGGCCTTCGACGGCGTTTTTTCAAGTGCAGTTAGTTGTTTATCCGCCATGGGCGTGAATTGAATCTTCGTTCGCATATTTATTTCCAATTGGCCGATTGCATTCGGATGAGTCTTCGCCTAATCGCGCGCATCCTTGGCGAACGAGCCGCGGTAAATGCTCTTCCCTTCAGCCGATTCACGCAAGCCTTGCTTCACGCTGGCCAAGGCCTCTGCATTTTCGTAAAGCCACATCTCAGAGGTAGGCACAGCCTTGACCGGATCCAGAATCAATTGGCCAAGGGAATTACGGTAGATGTTGTAAGCCGTGGCATTGCCCAGCGCCGCGCCCAGTGAGAGGCGCTTTTTCGT
Source organism: uncultured Occallatibacter sp. (assembly GCA_964509755.1). Lineage (GTDB taxonomy): Bacteria > Acidobacteriota > Terriglobia > Terriglobales > Acidobacteriaceae > Telmatobacter. The sequence goes on from CAZDYU010000016.1 coordinate 2,947, forward strand.
ATCCGGCTGAGCAAACTCGGAGACGAGTTGAAAATCGGTATTTTTAAGAACTGCCGAAGCTGACATGGTAGAAAGATAGCACGTGTGGGAATAGAATTCAAGTGGGATCAGCCCACCTTGAAAATGCGAACAATCCAGCCGCATGTTTGGAAGGTGCGGCCGTTCACCGCAATTCCGCATCTGGTTCGCCAAACCCCGAGGCCGGCAAATCAATTAAACTCAATGCGGCCCACCCTTGTTGTCTGGACTCAAACCATGATCTCGCCGCCCGCCATCGCCGCCCGCATTCTGCCGCTCACTCTGCTAGCCCTGGCTCTCGCCGGCTGCCGCTCGCACGACTTCCCGCAGTATCCGCTCAACTACCGCGAATACGCCTACGTGACCAACGGCGGCAGCGGCACCGTGAGCGTCTACGACGGGTTGAATGTGCGCCTGGACCGCGAGATCGCCGTCGGCCAGAATCCGGTCGCCGTCGCCGCCAGTCCCACGCGCAATGAAGTTTATGTGGTCAACTCCGCCACCGCAGCCGGGCAGGGTTCGGTTTCGGTGATTGACGCGGAGAAGAACGTTGTTGCCGCCACCATCGCCGTGCGCCGCCAGCCGGTGGCTATTGAAATTGACCCAGCCGGTGAGCTTGCCTACGTGGCCAACTCCGGCTCGAATTCTGTCTCTGTCCTCGACCTGAAAGCGCGGCGCATGATCGCGGAGCTTCCCACCGGTGAGGAGCCGGTCGGCCTGCGCATCGCTGCTGACGGCAAGACGCTGATCGTCGCCAACCGCAAGGCCGGCTCGGTCAGCATCTTCGACCTGGGCACGGCCCCCGCAGCGCCGCGCCCGCGCCAGAGCTTTGACGGCTGTCCCGGAGCCTCCGACGCCGTCATTCTCCCCGACTCATCGAAGGCTTTTGTTGCCTGCTCGACCGGCCACCAGATTATGGCTCTGCGGCTGGCGCGCCCAGAAACGCATCCTGCCGGCGCCGCGGCCAGTCCAGCCCAGCCTGACCGCCTCGAAGCTCTGCTCGACGTGGGCCAGGCGCCGCTCCAGTTGGCCCTCAAGCCCGATGGCGGCGAACTTTTTGCGCTGAACTCGCTCTCGAACTCGATCTCCGAGGCTGTTACTGGCACCAACGACGTCGGCGGCTCGTACATGATCGGCGACGACCCGGTGCGCGGCCTGGTCTCTGCCGATAACGCGATGCTCTACGTGGCCAACCTGCACTCGCAGTACGTCACCGTCTATTCGATTGACGACGGCCGGCGCGCCGGCTCGATCCACGTTGGCGATGGGCCAACGGCGCTGGGCTTGTCGAATTCAGGCTTGCTGCTCTTTGTCGTCGATACTCGCTCGGAGGACGTTGCCGTTGTCCGCACGGCCTCGCGCTCGCTTTTTACGCTGCTGCCGGCCGGCCGCGCGCCCAACGCCATCGCGCTCAAAGCCTTCAAGCTGCCGTAGTTCAGCGCCTGCCGAGAGTGCTGCAATCAATCCGCTGCGGTCAATCCAACGTCAAGCTGGTAAAGGTGTCATTCCGCTTGGCGATCGACTGTTGGATTGCCGCGGCAATGTGACCCGCGCCGCGCCAGATGGACAGCAAGCGGCCCGTTGATTTGGGTTTCGGCTCTGGCGGACGACGGCGCACCCGGCGTTCTTCCGTTGGCTGGCCTGGCGTTTGGCTCAACCATTTCTGCTGGGCTTGCGCGGCCTCGGTATAACGCGCGGCGATCTCGCAATGATACTTGATCAGATCGAGATCTCCCTCCTCGCGCGCAATTTGAGCCAGCGCGTGATGCTGGGCGGCTATCCGCATGTGGTAGTTCGTGATCTCTTCAGAATAGGCGGACATTGGCAACTCCATTCTCCGGCTTGCACTGGCAATTACCGTGCAGTGCCAGACCGTCTGCCCTTGGCTTTCACAGCGACTGCCAACGTAAACCCAAAGCGCGTAGGGATCGGCGGTTGCTAGCTTCCCTCGCACTTTGGCTTCCAGGGATAAGGTTGACAGGATTGGAAAATTCTAAGAATTCTCTGAGTCTGACGTTTCGCGAAGCGGCGCAGCTCTTTGGGATGCGAAGAATCCCGAACTGCATAACGCAGGAGCTTTACAGGCTGCGATAAAACTCTTTGGCCTGATGGCAGGCACAGCAATTTTTCGGAAATTGATTGATCCAATGAGCATGCGCGGAGACGATCGGAAACAGGCGGCGATGTTCAGCTGTTTAACCTTGGCGAGTTGGAAAAGTTGTACTCCGGCACGGGCCACCCGTCGATTGCAACTGGGCGGCGGCTGATTCCGATTGAAGCGCCGGCCAGCCAAGGCGGAAGTGTGCATGGAGGCCGGTAAAACGGCTTTCAGGTGCGAAACGAAACAAGAAAACCGCGGCAAAAAACAGCCGCAAAGGGCTAAAAAAACGCTCTCGAAATGCAAACAGGCAAGAATCAGTGGTTTTTCGCAGCCTGCGAAGCCGCCTCTTAACTCCAATTTATGGAGCGGGAACTATTCTTTTACTACATTCTGGCGGCTAATTTTTTCAAGACATTTGTCTGCGGCATCTCCCGCACCGTTCCCGTTCCGGCCTCTGCCGGCTGAACCCTCCGCGCCGCCCTGGACGAACGCTTCACGACCCTCATACTCTGCTTTTGCCAGCCGATACTTCCCTCATGCCTCCGTGGGCCCTTTTATGCGGAAGAGCCGGAGCGCGTTAGGACGACAGGGGGTTGTCTTTGTGAAACACACTTCGCTGGTCTGGCGCGTCATCGCTGCCACGCTGCTGCTGGTCTTCGCCTTATGCTGCATCTTCGGTGTCTTTACCTGGCTCTTCTTTTCAGCGCGCACGGATAGCGAGGCGGCACAGGAGGCCGGCAGGGAATCGGCTGATGTCCTCGGACGCATAGCAGCCATCGACCAGCTCTCCCGCGCTCAGGTCGATGCCGGCATGAGAATCCTTCAGGAGCAGGGATTACAGATAGGTATGCCGTCGCTGAAGGGCACAACGACCGTTGCCGGCAAGAATCTTCCCGATCTGCATCTCGGCAGCGTATCGCAGGCCATGAACTTCGCGCTGGTGGACCGGGTCAAGGAACTTGCCGGCGGCACGGCTACGCTCTTTGTCTGGGATGGAGGCAACTTCATCCGCGTCACCACCAACGTAGTCAAGCCAGACGGCTCGCGAGCCGTGGGCACACTGCTTGATCCCAAGGGCAAGGCTTATGCGGCTCTCAGCCAGGGCCGACCCTTCAGCGGAGTCGTCGATATTCTGGGTTCGCCCTACACCACCAGCTACGTGCCGATGCTGGACCCGCAGGGCAAACTGGCCGGCGCATGGTACACCGGCTTTCGGCTTGACTCCATCATCGAACTGGGGAAAAGTATTCAGGACGCCGCCATTCTGGATCATGGATTTGTAGCGTTGATCAAGTCCTCCGGTGTGGTGCTCTACCACGGCGCGCGCATCGATTCAAATAAATTGGATGCCCTGCGCAAAAATCCAAGCGGTTGGGTCATGCATGAGGAAATTTACCCTGCATGGGGCTACTCGGTGCTTACGGCCTATCCGGCGATGGACGCCACCGAGCGCGTACTGAGGACGCTGGCCGTCCTGACCTCTGAGACCGTCGTTCTCGTTGGATTGATCGTTCTGCTGCTCTTCGTGATGCTGAACCGGCTGGTCCTGGCTCCGGTGCGGGATCTGACAGAACGGCTGGACAACGCCGATCTGAACATGCTCCTCAAGGCCGACCAAAACAACGAAATCGGCGCTTTGGCGGCCAGTTTCAACCAGTTTGTTCTGCGGCTGCGGCCCGCGCTCTTGCAGGTGCGCGACAGTTCGGCGGCAACGTCGGCTAAATCCAGCCAGATTCGCGGCATCTCGCAAAGCGCCGTGACCCGCATGAACCAGCAGAGGCAAAGCGCGGAAGAGGCCTCCGACGCCGTGGCGCAGCTCTCGCGCGAGATCGGCAGCACCTCCAGCCATACCGATGAAGCCAGCGAGAGTGCCCGCGCGGCAGCCATGGCGGCTCGCCAGGGGGATGAACAGGTGGCTGCGGCCGTCCATCTCATTCAGCAACTCTCCGACCAGACTCAACAGAGTGCCAGCCGCGTTGCCAGCCTCAACGAACGCACCAAGCAGATTGGCAGCATCGTCGGCGTCATTGGCGAGATCGCCTCGGGAACCAATCTGCTGGCTCTCAACGCGTCCATTGAAGCCGCGCGCGCCGGCGAGCATGGTCGCGGTTTCGCGGTTGTGGCCGGCGAGGTGCGCAGCCTGGCCGAACGCACCGCCCAAGCCACGCGTCAGGTCGCCGATCTGGTGAGCGGCATCGAGCAGGAAACGGGCGATGCCGCCAAAGGCATTCTCAACACCTGTCAGCAGGCAACCCAAAGTTCTCAGGCCGTCTCCACGCTCAGCGGCACCTTTGGCCAAATCTCCAAAATGGTCAACGAAGTCGAGCAGCGCGTCGGTCAGATTGCCGAAGCCGCCCACCAGGAGGCTGCCCAGGCGCTTGCGGTCAGCCAAACCATGCTCGCCATGGAAGCCAGTGTAAAGGATAACGCCAGCGGTACTGAACAAGTGCTGGCCGCAGCCGGCCAACTGCTGGAGACAGCCAACACGCTTGAAGGAATGGTGCAACAATTCCAACTGCGCGATCTGCCGCAGGATTACGCGGCTTGAGCGGCTACTGCGCTGCCACCCGCCGCGCCCCTTGCAGCCGGATCGAAACATGCACCAGGCTCAGCGCCGCCGGGGTAACGCCGGGCATCCGGCTGGCTTGGCCAATTGTCGCCGGCCGCACCCGCTCCAGCTTCTCCCGCATCTCGCGCGAGAGCCCGCTGATCGCTCCGTAATCCATCCACTCCGGAATCAGAACCTCCTCAGCCGCCTTCAGTTTGGCAATGGATCTCGTTTGCTGTTCCAGGTAGCCGGCAAACTTGATCTCCGTCTCCACGGCCCGCGCCTCATTCCTCAATCTGCTGCGCAAAAAGCCAGGGTAAGAAACCTCATCACTTTGATCGGATTTGTTCGATAATTCCGCGGCCCACTCGGCCAGCAGAGGCTCACGAAGCAACTCGTCGCGCACCGCGCCCAGTACCGCCTCAATCCCCACCTCGGGCCGCTTCAGCAGTTGCGCCCAGGTCAAGCCCGAGGTCGCCGTCAGCTCACCAAAACCCGCCACTGCCAAGCCTTCGTGATCGACTTTACCCACCGTCAAAAAGTGCAAAAGCGCGGAGCACCGTTCTTGCTTGCGCAGATACTCCGCCCAAGCCTCATCATTGATTAGCCCCAGCCGCCGCCCATGCGGAGTCAGCCTGCGGTCGGCGTTATCAATGCGCAGGTGCAGCCGGAACTCCGCCCGCGAGGTAAACATTCGATACGGCTCATTGGTCCCCTTGCTGATAAGGTCGTCAATCAGAATTCCCGTATACCCCTCGCTCCGATCCATCGTAAACGCGGGCTCGCCCTTCAGCCACAGCGCCGCGTTGATGCCCGCCATAATGCCCTGGCAGGCAGCCTCTTCGTAGCCGCTTGTGCCGTTGATCTGCCCCGCCAGATACAAACCGTCCATGCTTTTCACGCGCAGTGTGCGGTCCAATTCCGTTGCGTCCACGCTGTCGTATTCGATTGCGTAGCCGGGGCGCAGCAACTCCGCCGCCTCCAGCCCCGGAATCGAGCGCACAATCTCCCACTGCACCTCCATCGGCAGAGAGGTGGACATGCCATTGATGTAAACCTCGTGCGTGTGCAGCCCCTCCGGTTCCAGAAAAAACTGATGCTGCGTCTTGTCGGGAAACTTGACGATCTTGTCTTCGATCGACGGGCAATAGCGCGGCCCAATGCCTTCGATCTGTCCCGAGTACATCGCCGAGCGATGCACATTGGCGCGAATAATCCGCAGCGTTTCAGGCGTGGTAAAGGCGATGTGGCAACTGATCTGCGGCTGCACAATCTTTTTAGTCCGGAAGCTGAAGGGCGTCGGCTCCGCGTCGCCTGCCTGCTCCTCGAAAGCCTCCCAGCGAATCGTCCGTCCATCCAACCGCGGCGGCGTCCCCGTCTTCAGCCGCACCGTGCGCAGCCCCAGCGCACGCAGCGCTTCGCCCAGCAGAACGCTCGCCGGCTCCCCGCTGCGCCCCGCCGGATAGCGCTCCTCGCCGCAGTGAATCAGACCATTCAGAAATGTGCCGGTGGTAATGATCGTCGCCCCAGCCAGCAACTGCCGCCCATCGCGCAGCCGGAGTCCCAGAACCCGCCGCCGTGCAAATCGATTGTCATCCTGAGCGGAGCGCAGCGCAGTCGAAGGACCTGCGTTTCCGGAACCCTGATCTCTGATCTCTGATCTCTGATCCCTGTCGTTGATCACCAGCCCGACGACTTCCGCCTGCCGAATATGCAACCCCGCCTGACCCTCCAGCACCTCCCGCATCTTCACGCGGTATAACTGCTTGTCGCACTGCGCCCGCGGACTCCACACTGCCGGCCCTCTCGACGTATTCAGCAGCCGAAACTGTATTCCCACCGCGTCCGCGACCTCGCCCATAATGCCGCCCAGCGCATCCACTTCGCGAACTAAATGCCCTTTTGCCACGCCGCCAATCGCGGGATTGCAGCTCATCTGCGCAATCAGGTCCATATTCATCGTGATCAGCGCGGTCTTCATTCCCATGCGCGCCGCGGCCATCGCGGCCTCGCATCCGGCGTGCCCCGCGCCCACCACCAGCACATCGTATTGTTCCGTGAATGCCATCTCAAGCTATTCTACGGATTCCTTTCCTGACGCGTCGATTTACGGATATTGCCGCGACCGCACACCGGAAGCTCCTCTATAATGGTGCCGACTCTCAATCCAGCAAGAAATGCGAGGCTAACAGCCAGGATGGACACCTGCTTGTGCGGAGATTTGGTTGAGGCCGCGGGCGCGCGCTGCCCTCGCTGCGCCGCTCTTCATGCCCTCGATCTGGAGATGAATGCTTCTGAGGCCGAGATTCGCCGCGCCTATCACCTGCTGGTCAAGGTCTGGCATCCAGACCGCTTCCAGGGCGATCCCAAGTTGAAGGACTCGGCCGGAGAAAAACTCCAGCAGATCAACTCCGCCTTTGAATTCCTGACCTCGACTTCCACCGAGCGTGGAGCGTGGCGGCCGCCCTCACGCGCCAGTGAAGAGGCGGTCTCTTCGCTCTACGAAGCGCAACAGCGGGCCACAGCAACCGAGTCCGCCGGCAGCGCAAAAAATCCCGTCGAAATGCCAAGCTGGAATCCGCCCCTGCGCGTTCGCCCGATTCTGGGAGTCTGTATCAAGCTTGCACTGGTCGCCCTCGTTCTCCTGCTCGGCAGGTACCTTTGGATCGCCTTCGATGTTCCCGTCTCTCCCAACGACGCGGCAGCGCAGGCCTATTACGCGGGGAAACACAGCCTGCTCAAAAATCTTCAAGCTCCCAGGCAGCGCTTTGTCGCGGCCATTGAAGATGACCTGCGCAAAATCGGCCTCAAAAGCCCCGCGCCCGCGGTCCCCGACAATCCGCAGGACGCCGCGCCCGCGCCAACACAACCGGCGTCGCAATCCACCGCGCATCCGGCAGCAAGCGCTGCAAAAAATCCGCCCGCCCCACGCAAGCTTTTGCCCTACATCACCGTTGGTTCCACCCGCGAAGAGGTGCTCGCGCAGCAAGGCGCTCCCAGCGCATCCGCCGGCGACAATCTCATCTACGGAAAATCGGAGCTGTACTTCAAAGACGGCGCAGTCGTCGGCTGGCGGGTCGATTCGGTTGCCTCGCCCATTCGCCTCAAACTCTGGCCGTCTTCCGCCGTGGACCCAACTTTGGCCTCCTATACCTATGGCTCGTCCAAGGACGTTGTGCTTACGGTTCAAGGAACCCCAACGGCATTTACAGAGGACAAATTCGAGTACGGCCGGTCGGCGGTTTACTTCCACAACAATCGCGTAGTCAGTTGGAAGGAAGACTCGGATTCGACGCCTCTGTGGGCACGGTAACCCGTTCGCAGCGACTATTTTTGTCACCAAAATGCTGTTCATCTGGAGCGGCTCAGCTAGCCTCGTCGAGTTGCGTTCTGAATTCAACTAATCACAAATGCTGGGTGCCCCATCCATTCCGCTCCTGAGCGCTGTCGAAGGATCTACGTTTTCTTCTGCGGAATGGGCGGGATAGCACGAATTTCAACCAGAACCTTGTTCATAGTGAGCGCACCGGAGTCCAATCCCATGCGTCTAATCTTGAAGAAGAGCGATCCAATGAAAATAATGCGTAATCGTCAAATATTAGCGCTCCTCCTGGCGGCGGCCTGCACACTGCCCGCCGCCGCGCAGAGCAAAGACAGCTTTACGCCCATGGCCCTCGACAGCGGCTTCGGCCGCATGGACCTCTCCGAGCCCGCCCTCGCGCCCGAACAGATCATCCGCCAATTTGCCGCCAAGGAAAGCACATTTCAGAAGGCCTTGGAGCATTACACCTATCGCCGCGTCTGCCGCGTGCAAGAGATCGACGACTACAACAAAGTCACCGGCGAGTGGTACATCGTCGATGACGTGATCTTTGACTCGACCGGCAGGCGCACTGAGAAAACCGTCTACGCGCCGGCCAATACCTTGAAGCAGGTTTCCATCTCGCCCTCTGACCTTCAGGACTTGCAGCACGGCTACACCTTTGCGCTGACCACGGAAGATATCGCCCAGTACGACGTGAAATACGTTGGCCGCCAGAAGGTGGATGAGATCGATTGCTATGTCTTCGATGTAACTCCCAAGACCATCGACAAGAAGAAGCGCTACCTCGACGGCCGCATCTGGGTGGATACGCAGGATCTGGAGATTGTGGTCACCAACGGCCGCATGATTCCCGACGACACGCGCAAAAACAATGAAGACCTGCATCCGCCCTTCATGACCTGGCGTCAGCAGATCGATGGCGAGAACTGGTTTCCCGTCTACAGCAAGGGCGAAGGCATTCTGCATTTTGCCGGCGGCAAGGGCGTCATGTCTCAGGACGTTCACCTACGCCAGACCATTAAATACACCGACTACAAGCAATTCGGCGCAACCATGAAGCTCATTTACGAAGGCAAGGAAGCCCCTTCGGAGAAGGACAAGCAAGGGCCATAGACTGACCCCGCTGGGTGCCCATCCATTCCGCGTTCTTTGCGGAATGGGTGGGAAGGCACAAACCTCAAGGAACCAAGCACCGGCCTTGCCAAGCTCGTCTTTTTCAGAAAAGCGCCTACTGAACCTGCCTGTAGTTGATCGTCTCGCCATCCAGCCGGTACTCGGCTGAGCAGACGTCGCCGCCGCAGATCATCGCTTCGCCCTGGCAGAGCTGGCGGCGCGTGATCAATCCCATGGTCCCGCAGCGCGGGCAAGACATGACGGCGACAAAAGGGTTTTGGGCGTGACCCATCTTCGTCTGGTTGGCCAGCACAAAGATCGTTCCAGGGTCCATTCTCTCGGGAATCCATTCTTCCAGAAACTGCAAATCGGCTGACATAGTGCCCTCCGGTTGGTCGAAGCTACAGCGCCGCGCCAGAAAAATCCGGCTGGCTCTGCTTTGCAACAACAACAGCAGACTGCGAATGGTCGTTCAGAGGCTTAGACTCCCCTGATGAAAATAAGTGTGCGGCCTGGCAGCGCATCTAGTCAAACGGAAATAGAGCCGGGAAGTAGCAAGTCAGATTCCCGTTCCCGGCGTGGGAAGCTGTTACTCTATCGGGCCGGCCAGTGCCCCCTTGCGGGAAGGCTTGTTGCGATTCACCTAAAAACCGCAGATGCATACTGTCATCCGTGGCCTGCATTGAGGTTTGGATACTCTGAAACTTGTTGCATTGTAACCAGGGCACGACTTTAGTCGGGCCAATAAAGCCACTCATATTAAACTTGGGCTTCAGCCCCTGCTACGCTCGATCACGATTGCACCCCCTAAAATCCCTTTCCCCGCAGCCTCTTCAGTCGGGCCATAAATGCAGCTAAATTTCCGGACTTCAACCCCTGAGAGCTTACTCTTGAGTTACTTTTGAAAGAAGTAAAATCAAGCAAGAATGACAAATTATTCATTTGACAAGGTCTGCGGGTATCGCCAGAATAATGGCTAAAGATGCCGGAATGACGTCTGGCCGCGTCGTTCATTCGTCGAACCTGGTTACGAGACACCTTTCTTCCCCCATTGCCGGCCACCCCAGGTCCTCTTAGGTCGTCTCGTCTTCCACTTATCGCGAAATGCAACCTTTCAGGGCTTCCCCCCTTTCAAGGTTCACGCGAGGAGAACAATATGCGAGACAATATGGCACGGTTGTGTCTGATGGCGGCGCTTGCGCTGGCGACCCCATTGCATTCCAACGCCGACAACGGTTCTTATGCCGGAACAGGCGGTACTTTCAGCACTGGCACTGGCAGCGGCCAGAATATCTCGGTTCAGGGCCTTCCGCTGTCGGGAACCACCGCGACACTTGCATTCAATTGTCCAATTACGTTTTATGGCGCGGGTACCTATCAAATCAATTGGACATGCAGCGGCGGGTCAATCAGCATCGCAAGCACAGACAACTCACTCGCCTTCAACGGTACGTTTTCGTCCGGGTCGATGACCTTCTCCGGCGGCGGAGGCGGAAGGGGCGGCCATGTCACTTACTGGTATCAGTTCTCCGGATCGGTAACTGGAACCATCACGGTGGGTGGAGTAACTGAGGGAATGATCGGTTCAATCTCGCAATCGGTTAAGACCTCAAGCCAGCTTGGTTCAAGCTCGGCGCCTGTCTACGGCCTCTCTTTGGGATGGAACTCCGCGTACAGCCCCGTCGTTGTGGGCGACCTCTCAAACAGCCGCCTGTTGAGCGCGGACAACATCACCGGAGCCAACCCGGTCAGTTACGGCAACAGCGGGAGTGGAACAGGGCATTTCGGGACCATTGCGGGGTTGGCGCAGGACGCCAGCGGCCGGATTTACATCACCGACTCAGCGCAGGATCATCTGGTCAGGATCGACGACATGACCGGCAAAAACTGGGCCCAGTTGGGGAGTTCCGGCACCGGAAGCAATCAGTTCAACGGACCGCTCGGCGTGACGGTCGACAGCTCCGGCAAGATCTGGGTGGCCGACTCCGGGAACAACCGCATTGTGCGCTTTGACGATCTGACGGGGAAGAACTGGACATCGTTTGGGACGCTTGGATCCGGCGCTAACCAGTTCAATGCTCCCAGCGGCATTGCCTTCGACGCGCAGGGCCGCATTTACGTCACTGATAACGGCAACCAGCGCCTGGTGCGCTTTGACGACCTGACTGGGACAAACTGGACTGCCCTGACCCAGGTGAACATCGATCCTTACGGCTATCCCATCGTCTCGGCGGTTGGAGTAACCGTTCGCCCCAGCGGGCTCATTGAGATCGCACTGGGCAACGGAGATCTGTTGAGCTTTACAGACATGACCGGAGCCAATGGGACCGCAATCTCCTTGGGCAGCGCGCTTGCCGGCATGAGCGTAGACAACGCGGGGACAATTTATCTGACCGGCAGCTTTGTTCCTGGCATGGCGCTGGTTGTGAACGCTTCGGGAGCAGGCTATTTTGCTTCCGAAATGGGTGGCGCAGCGTTCCAGGCGGGTCCGATTTTAGCCTTGGCGTCCACTTCGCCAACCCCGGCTGTGCCGGCCATCTCCACCAAGTCCCTATCATTTGGAAGTCAAAACGTGGGCGAACCCGGTGCTGCCCAGCAGTTCTCCATTACCAACATTGGAGCTGATTCGCTGACCATCTCGTCCATCACTGCGGACGCCGACTACAAGCTTGCAAACGGCTGTCCCGCCTCTCTAGGTGGCGGAGCAACTTGCATGGTAACCATACAGTTTGATCCGGCCGAGACCGGAGTTCGGAACAGTTCCCTCTCGATCGAAACCGCGAGTGTCCGTCCTCTACTGAGCGTGGCTCTGAGCGGCGTCGGCACTGCTCCCACAGCCGTTGTTACCCCAGGAACGCTGACATTCCAGCCGCAAAAGACCGCTACGGCCAGCAGCGCGCAAACGTTGACCTTATCCAACACAGGAACCGGGCCGCTGACCATTGGATCGATTGCGGTGACCGGAGATTACTCGGAGACAAACAATTGCCCCACGGTGGTGGTTCCAGGCAACGGCTGCGCCATCAATGTGCTCTTCCAACCGTCGGCAAGCGGGTCGCGCGCCGGGGCTCTGACAATTATGGACGATGCGTTGCCCAGCGGAACACAGCAGACGGTCACACTGCTGGGGACAGGGATTGCCACGGCTCCGGCCTTCACGTTGACGCCTGAAAGCTTGTATTTCCCGGATCAACTGAAGGGAAGCACGAGCAACGTTCATACAGCCACGCTGACCAACAACTCCGGCGCCACTGTTTCATTGACCGCCGCGGTCTTTCCCGCTGGCTTCAGGGGAAACACAAGTTGCCCCGCAACCTTGAAAACCGGCGCAAGTTGCGTCATTCGCGTCTATTTCGTTCCCGTGGCATTGGGGCCGGTCTCCGCTTCGGTTTCCATCCCCATTGCCAATCAACCTTCTTTGAGCCTTGGGGTTTCTGGAACAGGAACGCCCTTGAAAACTCCCGCGGCGCTCTCCGTAAATCCGGCCAGTGTGGATTTTGGCGCCATGCAGGTGGGTGACAATCCATCTCTTTCCGCCACCATTACCAACACATCCGATTTGCCAAAAGGAATTCAGTGGATTGTGCTTTCTGGTTCAGCGGTCTTCACGCTGACCGGAAATACCTGTCCGACTGTTTTGGCCGGAGGAGCCAGTTGCACTATCCAGGTGACCTATCAGCCAACTGTTTCTGGCATATTCAGCGGCAATCTGCGAGTGTTAGAAAGCACGGGAACTCCCACAGACGTGCCGGTGTCGGGATCTGCCACCATCAACGGAGGAATGTGAAAGTTGGGCGGCAGCACGCCCTGTTTTTGCCGATAAGAATTCGTGTTCAATCCTTGCGGCGAATGACGCACCTTAATCCACCAATAAAAGTGGGTGTCCCAGGTGCCTCGCGAGAGACCTGGGGCACCCGGCGCGGGGTTTGTGATCTCCGGCATCTACCGCGGAGGACGCAACAGAAATGGGGCACCCTGCTCGACAGGTCCGGGTGAAAAGTTAGGACGTTTGCGATACAACGAGTTATCGTCCACCATCTTCAACTGGGCCGAATAAATCCACCGTGAAGCCGTTACAAGTCGAGCGGAGCTGGTCATGGACCTCGCTCCGCTCGATTACTGTCCTTGTGTTGCAGTAGCTTGCTAGTTGACAGTGCAGGCCGTTCCGTTGATGGAGAAGGCCGTTGGTATTGCGTTGGTGGTTCCGTTCCATGTTCCGTTGAAGCCGACGCCAGATACGGAGCCACCCGCGGCAACGCTTCCGTTGTACGGCTCGTTGGTGACTGTTACATTGACGCCGCTCTGAGTTTCAATTCCGTTCCAGAGAGACGATACCGTCTGTCCGTTGGCGAAGCTCCAGGTCAGCGTCCAGCTTGTCCATGCGGTCGATCCGGTATTCAACAGTGTCAAAGATGCTCCAAAGGCGCTGGAGTTCTGTGGCGAAATTGAGTAGTCCACCGTGCAGCCGCCGCCTGAGGGAACGACGGTGAGAGCGATGGTGGTAGTTGATATGGTGGTGCCCGAAGTACCGGTGAAGGTCACCGTGGATGTTCCAGCCGTTGCCGTTGCGCTGGCCGTGAAGGTCAGTACGCTAGTGCTGGTGGTGGGATTGGTTCCGTATGCAACAGTAACGCCAGTAGGCAATCCGGTCGCCGCCAAAGTTACGCTGCCAGTAAATCCGCCTACTTCCGTTACCGTCATGGTGTCAGTCGCGGTCTTGCCTTGAGTTATTGACAGAGTGGCCGCTGAAGGCTTGATTGAAAAGCCCGGCGGCAACGATGAAGTGAGAGTGATGGTGGTGGTTGCAGTGGTGGTGCCGGAGGTTCCAGTGATGGTGACCGTTGCCGCCCCAGTTGTGGCCGTGCTGCTGGCCGTGAAGGTCAGAACGCTGGTGCTGGTAGTGGGGTTGGTGCTATAGGCGACTGTTATGCCGGTAGGCAATCCCGATGCGGCAAGAGTCACGCTGCCGGTGAATCCGCCAACGTCAGTTACGGTAATCGTGTCGGTGGCGCTGGCTCCCTGAGTTACAGACAGAGTAGACGCAGAAGGCGCCAGCGTAAAGCCAGGCTTTGCAGTCACTGTCAGTGCGATGGTGGTGGTTGCGGTCAGCGTGCCGGAGGTTCCGGTAATAGTCACCGTCGCGGCTCCAGTCGTGGCCGTGGCGCTGGCTGTCAGCGTAAGTACGCTAGTACTGGTGGTGGGGTTGGTTGCGAACGCGGCAGTTACACCGGTAGGCAGGCCCGACGCGGCTAGAGTTACTGAGCCAGTGAACGGACTCACATCGGTTACCGTAATCGTGTCGGTGCCGCTGGCGCTTTGCGCAATCGACAAAGTGGTAGCCGAGCGCGAAAGCGTAAAGCTCCCGCCGGTAGCTACAGTGAGTGCGATGGTGGTGGTTGCGGTGGTTGTTCCCGAGGTGCCTGTTATAGTGACTGTCGCCGTTCCAACCGTCGCGGTGCTGCTGGCCGTAAAGGTCAGCACGCTGGTGCTGGTAGTTGGATTGGTGCCGTATGCAACAGTGACTCCGGTTGGCAATCCTGTGGCGACCAGAGTTACTGAGCCGGTAAATCCGCCAACGTCAGTTACCGTGATCGTGTCGGTAGCCGTCTTGGCTTGAGTTACTGACAATGCAGACGCCGAAGGCGCCAGCGTAAAGCCAGGCTTTGCAGTCACTGTTAGTGCAATGGTGGTGGTTGCGGTCAGGCTGCCGGAGGTTCCGGTAATGGTGACCGTCGCCGCTCCAGTCGTGGCTGTGGCGCTGGCTGTCAGTGTGAGCACGCTGGTGCTGGTAGTGGGGTTGGTTGCAAATGCGGCAGTAACTCCGGTAGGCAGGCCCGACGCGGCAAGAGTTACAGAGCCGGTGAACGGACTCACATCGGTGACTGTGATCGTATCCGTGCCGCTGGCGCTTTGCGCGATCGACAGAGTGGACGCCGAAGGTAAAAGAGTAAAGCTGCCGCCGGATGTCACGGTGAGGGAAATAGTTGTGGTTGCGGTCAGTGTGCCGGAAGTTCCGGTGATAGTGACCGTAGACGTTCCGGCTGTGGCAGCGGCGCTGGCTGTCAGAGTTAGCACGCTGGTGCTGGTAGCGGGGTTAGTCGCGAAGGCGGCAGTAACACCAGTAGGCAGGCCCGATGCGGCAAGAGTGACCGAGCCCGTGAAGGGACTCACATCGGTCACCGTAATCGTGTCCGTGCCGCTGGCGCCTTGCGCAACCGACAACGCAGTAGCTGAAGGCTTCAGAGTAAAGCTGCCGCCGGTCGAGGAAGGGGCTCCGTTGGTGCATGTCACTCCGTTGAGTGTGAAAAACGCCGGTGGCTGGTTGGTTATGCCGTTCCATGTGCCGTTGAATCCCAATTGGCCCATGCTGCCACCAGCTGCGATGGTTCCATTAAAACTCGCGTTGGTCACCGTTACGTTGGCGCCGGTCTGGGTTTCCGTGCCGTCGTTCCAGATAGACGAAATTGTCTGCCCGTTGAGGAAGGTCCATCCAAGCGTCCAACTGCTCAAGGCCGTGGATGATGTGTTGTAGATATCAATGGTTGCTCCGAAGGCGCTTGAACTTTGCTGCGAAGCTGTGTAGACAATTGCGCAAGCGGAGGAGCCGACAAACAGAGAGATAGTCGCAGTTTCCGACAGCGAGCCGGAGGTGCCGGTGACGGTGACTGTAGCCGCGCCGGTGGTTGCAGTGCTGCTGGCCGTAAGAGTCAGAACGCTGGTTCCGGTGGTGGGGTTGGTGCCGAACGCAGCAGTTACGCCGGTAGGCAACCCGGAAACGGCAAGCGTTACGCTGCCCGCGAATCCATTCAAGTTTGCCACGGTAATGGTATCGGTCGCGGTCTTGCCCTGAGGAAGCGACAGGCTGGACGCTGAAGACGAAAGAGTGAAACCGGGGGTGGTTGAGGCTGTCCCAACGAATGTGGTGATGCTCTGCGCCGGCAGCGTGTAAGTAAATGCTTCGTTCGACACACTGACCGGACTTAATTGCGTCATAGTCTCAGTAGCAGAGGTCTGGTAAGGAGTGAACGAGGTTGCGATCTGCCCGGCGATGGAAACGGGGAAGGAGGTAGCAGAAGTGTTTGAGTTGACGGCGACGATCACAAGGTTTCCGTCTCCCATGTATGCCGAGTCATATACACCCGCTATGGGATTAGTGGCGTTTACCATAACATAGCCTGGCTGAATATATTTGGAGAACTGTCCGAGAGCATAACCGTAGTAAGTGAACGCGGGGCTAGTGGTGCTGGAGTCGATCAGGCCGATAATGTCTGCGTCGCCGGGGTTGTTCCAAACCCACCACCACACATAGGCGTTGTAGTTGCCCGTGACCATGGAGTTGTGAACCTCCTCGGCCAGGGCGATGGCATCGGCAATAGTTGGCGCGGATCCTGAAGGCGTGAGGGCGTGCTCGGTCATCCAGACATCTTTGCCGTCCTGCACGGCGAGAGGATAAGGAGCGGGCGAGGCGCCATAGAGATGGCCGCCGATGATGCTGATGCGGGGCTCCGCGTTCACGTCGTCGAGAGCCGTCAGCGCCTGAGCCTGTATGAACTGAAACGACTCTGGCATGATCAGTTTTGGAGTGAGCACAGAGGCGTTGCCGGCGATCCAGGTGTCCATTTGCGCGGCGGTCCAGTTACAGGATTCGTAATCTACGTTCGCATAATCCGGTTCGTTCTGCATGGAGATGGCGTAGAGGTCAAAGCCGGCGTTGGTATTGAAGTAGGTGACAAAACTTTCAAGATAAGAGGCATAGGCGGCGTAATTCGTGGGGTCAAGATAACCGCCGCAGTACCCGGCCGCTGGACTGCAAGTGCCGGAGTAGTAGGGTTGGGCAGTGGAAGTGTTCTTCATCGAGGCGGGCGGAGTCCAGGGAGTTGCAAAGACAAGGGCGTTTGGATTGGCTGCAACGGCCTCCTTGGCATTGGTGACCTCCTCAAGCCAGCTTCCGTCTGTGGGAACCCAGCTATTTGCTGACGTGCCAGTGGGATCGATGCGCACGCGCAATATGCTGAGACCGAGGCCGCTGCTGGGGCTGAAAAGCGCGTTAGCCTGGGCGGTGGTGAGTGTTCCCTGCCAAGCGGTGGAGCCGCCAAATCCTCGAATCGTTTGCTCTGCAGTGCCAAAATTGATAGTCGCGGTTTGTGCGCTGGCCATAGCTGCAGCAAGCAGAAGTGTCGATGCAGCAATGCAAAATGCTCGGAATTTCATGATCAAACTTCTCCTTCTTGAGTTAAAGGTGGGGGAGTGAAGCCAATTCGGCCACACACTTCCGCAAAGCCGATACAGGCGCAAGGGGAGCGGGTCAACAGACCCGCTCCCCTTGCGTATTTGCTAGTGCGTTGCGGTTGCTTGCTAGTTGACAGTGCAGGCCGTTCCGTTGATGGAGAAGGCCGTGGGAATTGCGTTGGTGGTTCCGTTCCAGGTTCCGTTGAAACCGACGCCTTGCACACTGCCGCCGGCGGCAACGCTGCCGTTGTAGGGCTCGTTGGTTACTGTAACGTTTGCGCCGCTCTGAGTTTCAATGCCGTTCCAGAGCGACGAGACGGTCTGTCCGTTGGCGAAGGTCCAGGTCAGCGTCCAGCTTGTCCAGGCGGTCGATCCGGTGTTCAGCAGGGTCAAGGATGCTCCGAAGGCGCTGGTGTTCTGCGGAGAGATTGTGTAGTCGACCGTGCAAGTGTTCGTGCCGGCGGGAACGACGGTGAGTGCGATGGTGGTGGTTGCAGTGGTTGTGCCGGAGGTTCCGGTGATGGTGACCGTTGCCGCCCCAGCAGTGGCCGTGGCACTGGCCGTAAAGGTCAGCACGCTGGTGCTGGTGGTGGGATTGGTTCCGTATGCAACAGTGACTCCAGTAGGCAATCCGGTAGCTGCAAGAGTTACTGAGCCGGTAAATCCGCCTGCGTCAGTTACCGTAATGGTGTCGGTCGCGGTCTTGGCTTGTGTTACAGACAGAGTAGACGCAGAAGGCGCCAGCGTAAAGCCAGGCTTTGCAGTCACTGTCAGTGCGATGGTGGTGGTTGCGGTCAGCGTGCCGGAGGTTCCGGTAATAGTCACCGTCGCGGCTCCAGTCGTGGCCGTGGCGCTGGCTGTCAGCGTAAGTACGCTAGTACTGGTGGTGGGGTTGGTTGCGAACGCGGCAGTTACACCGGTAGGCAGGCCCGACGCGGCTAGAGTTACTGAGCCAGTGAACGGACTCACATCGGTTACCGTAATCGTGTCGGTGCCGCTGGCGCTTTGCGCAATCGACAAAGTGGTAGCCGAGCGCGAAAGCGTAAAGCTCCCGCCGGTAGCTACAGTGAGTGCGATGGTGGTGGTTGCGGTGGTTGTTCCCGAGGTGCCTGTTATAGTGACTGTCGCCGTTCCAACCGTCGCGGTGCTGCTGGCCGTAAAGGTCAGCACGCTGGTGCTGGTAGTTGGATTGGTGCCGTATGCAACAGTGACTCCGGTTGGCAATCCTGTGGCGACCAGAGTTACTGAGCCGGTAAATCCGCCAACGTCAGTTACCGTGATCGTGTCGGTAGCCGTCTTGGCTTGAGTTACTGACAATGCAGACGCCGAAGGCGCCAGCGTAAAGCCAGGCTTTGCAGTCACTGTTAGTGCAATGGTGGTGGTTGCGGTCAGGCTGCCGGAGGTTCCGGTAATGGTGACCGTCGCCGCTCCAGTCGTGGCTGTGGCGCTGGCTGTCAGTGTGAGCACGCTGGTGCTGGTAGTGGGGTTGGTTGCAAATGCGGCAGTAACTCCGGTAGGCAGGCCCGACGCGGCAAGAGTTACAGAGCCGGTGAACGGACTCACATCGGTGACTGTGATCGTATCCGTGCCGCTGGCGCTTTGCGCGATCGACAGAGTGGACGCCGAAGGTAAAAGAGTAAAGCTGCCGCCGGATGTCACGGTGAGGGAAATAGTTGTGGTTGCGGTCAGTGTGCCGGAAGTTCCGGTGATAGTGACCGTAGACGTTCCCGCTGTGGCTGTGCTGGTAGCCGTGAAAGTCAGAACGCTGGTTGATGTAGTTGGGTTAGTGCCGTAAGCTACAGTCACGCCCGTGGGCAGGCCAGACGCGGCAAGAGTGACCGAGCCAGTGAACGGACTTACATCGGTTACCGTGACGGTGTCGGTTCCGGTACCGCCTTGGGCAACCGACAGCGTGGACGCCGAGCGTGAAAGTGTAAAGCTGCCACCGGCAGATACGGTGAGTGCGATAGTGGTGCTTGCGGTTGTGCTGCCAGAGGTTCCGGTAATCGTAACCGTGGACGTTCCAACCGTGGCTGTGCTGCTGGCCGTGAAGGTCAAAACGCTGGTCGCTGTGGTGGGGTTAGTGCCATAGGCAACTGTTACGCCGGTGGGCAGGCCGGTGGCGGCAAGAGTTACGCTGCCGGTGAATCCGCCGGTGTCAGTTACGGTGATGGTGTCGGTTGCGGTCTTGGCTTGAGTTACTGACAGCGTTGACGCCGAGGGTGCCAGCGAGAAGCCCGCCGATGACGATACGGTCGGAGTTCCCGTTCCCATGATGATTCCGCGACCGTTAGTTCCTACAAAAACGGTTCCGAAGACTTGTGGGTCGCCTGTCATGGCCTGAGACGCCGCGGCGTATTCATGGTTGACGTCGTTGATCTGTTGCCAGGTAACGCCCTCGTTAGTGGAGGCGAAGATGCCGCGCACGCCGCCGATTTCCGCGTTGGTAAAGATAGTTTGATAGGTTGCTCCGGGGCCTGCCATGCCGAATCCGATAACATCGGCCTGCGTTACGTTCGTCAACTGTGTAAAGCTGGCGCCGTAGTTGGTCGAGTGCCACATGCCATAAACGTGACCGGTGGTAACGCTACCGCCTACAACCCAAACATCGCCCGCAATTCCAGGCACGGCTTTAACAACAACAGGGTCTCCCGACGCGGGCAACCCGGTTGCGGCCGTCGCGGTAAAGCTCACTCCGCCGTTCGTGCTGACGTAGAACTGGCCGGCCGCATAGTAGTAGTAATCAAGTGGATTCACGCGGTCGGAAGCTATAACGCCGCCAGCGGGAGCGCCCGTCGAGGCTGTCCAGCTAGAGCCGTAGGTAGTGGAGTAAAACGGCGTCATGCCGACAGGAGCCCAGACGACCGAACTGGCGTTGGATGCCATTGCGACTGTGCCGGCGCCGTTTGTGGAATAACCGGCTGGATCGACGCTTCCCGCAAACCATGCGGTCTCACTTGTGCCGCCGGAGGTGGTAAAGGCAGAGCTTGTGATCACTGGACTGGCGGTGGGGCTTCCATTGCCAACTATAACCATATTCTGCGGTGATAGCTGGGCGAAATCGATACCGGTGTGGGTTCCAAAGAATGGAATTGCCCATGGAAATGTTGGTGCCGTAGTCAAGCTTGTGTGAGCCCACCCGCTGATGTCGCCCACGACACTATATAAGTGCGCGCCGCCGCCGGCTGGAGGACTAACCAAGCCGAGGACAGAAGTTTCTTCAATCCCCATCGAGGCATCCGACAGGGCAAACTGAGTGCCAGAGTCCCAGTTGGTAAGGTTTGTGGTGCCCCACATCGTCATGCCCGTTCCGTAAAACATATGATTGGAGTTGAACGGATCGATGGCGATTCCGGAGACCATCCAGCCGAGTTCTGGAGCTTCAATGGGAGCAACGGGGTTGGTATCGCCCTCATTCAACCAGGGCGCCGCCGAGTCATTCAGCGTGTACATGAAGCTGCGGCTGGGATAACTCGTCCAGCTCCAGATCTGGGACCAGGTTGCGCCAGAATTGGTGCTGCGCCAAATAATCGTGTCCGGCCACCACGAGTTGAAGGCCGAGACCATCAGCGTGGTTGGAACCTGTTTGTCGATTGTCAGGCCGCAGTAGCCAAAGTAGTCCGCGCCGCTGGTTGTGGTTGGAACAACTGGCGCTACCTCAGTCCACGCGCCGGTTGCAGTTGTGTACCTTTGGACGTCTCCCATGAGGCCGTCGTAAGGTCCGGCTCCGTTGCTATAGGTGATGTAAAGGTAGCCGTTCACTGTGTCCAGGGCCGCGTGCTGGGGCAGGAAGCCAGGTGCGGGAGCGTCGGAAGCCACCGACCACGAAGCGCCATTGGTGCAGGCCACGGTCCCGGTCGTTTGGGTTCCGGTCAGCGTACAAGTCGGTTGGCCGGCCAGCGCGGACCATGTGGTTCCACCGTTGGTGGTGACGTAGATGTTTGTGCCGTCGGGCTGCGCTACGCCAACATAAATAGTCTGCGTAGCTGAACCGGAGGATCCAGTGCGCGGGTCGAAGACAACCCACACGGGCCCAATGATGTCGCCACTATAGGTATCGCCCGGCAAAACCGCATACGTTCCAGGCTGAGGAAAGCTAGTCACCTGACTCCAGGTAAGCCCCGAATTTGTGCTCTTCCAGAGACCGTTTCCGCTTCTGGCCGCAAAATACAAGGTGCTGTTGAGATTGGGATCGATAGCCAGGCGCTCGCCCATGTTGCGGGCAGGCATGTTGCCACCGGCCTTGAAGGGCATAGTCACAGTCGTGGGAAAGGTGGCTCCCTGATTGTTTGAAATCAGAAGCGCGGCATTATTTGGATCCCAGGAGTTCGTATACATGCCGGTCATGATGTAAAGGTTATTGGGGTTCACAGGATCGGTGGCGAGACTTTCTACGCCCAGATGACCCCAATTGGCCCAAGTCGTAAAGTCCATCAGTGGAGCCCAGATGCCGGTGGTGGAATTCCACTTATAAGCGCCGCCAATGTCGGTGCGCGCATAAACCAGATTCTGCTGAGACGGGTTGAAGATGATGTCTGGAATGTAACCGCCGCCCGCGCCAGTATTTACATTTCCCCATGTGTATCCGGCAGCGTTGGCTTGTCCGAATGCGGGGTTGATAAATAGGGTGGCAACTAGCGCACAGATAACAATCATGTGCAGGAAAACCAATCTTTGAACGGCACGTTTGACCGTATGGGACATTTCAACTCCTTGTTTTTGCCTGTTGAGCTCATGCGGATGCTTTAGAAGTAACTGGAGATTCCGGGTCTTCCTGCATCGAATGGGACTAAGTTAAAAGCATCGAGCAAAACAAGTTGAGAGACCCTGCTCGGCTCGCAATGTGCGGGGGCTTGCCAGGTGACCGTGTAAGCCGTTCCGTTGATGAAGAAAATTGCGTGAGTAACGCCGGAGATTTTGCTCCAAACGCCGCTCAAGGCCAGACCGGCACCGTCGCTGCCGGGCAAATCGTGGATCGTGAGCTTGACCAACTTCGGTTGGCCGGCGGCGGATGCAGCCTGCCAATCGCGAAGAGCGCACCATGCAAAAGCGATTAGGAGAAGAACCGCGAATACTGCAAGGTTCCCTATCTGATGGCAAGCGCAAACTCGCCCACAGGAGGGATTGAACTGCTGAGACATGAATTTTCCTCTACATCGCACAGACCATCGATTCACTCAATGGCCAAGTGACTTTCTAGACATGATGCCGGTATCAGAGTTGCATTCCGCGTTTCAGGGCAGGAATCATCCAACCCGTACACGGAACCTCAACGCAATATCAATTGATTGAAAAAGAGAAAAAGTGGGGATAAAAAAATAACCTGGCTTAACGCGACACTTATCAATGCGGTCAATCTATCGGAATCGGGAGTTAAGTAAAATCGGTAGGCTTCTCGAAGCAAATATCTCAGCGAGACAGCAGACCAGGATGATGGTTATCAAATCCGGCTTTGATACTGCCAAATACGCGGCACCCTCACTCCCGGTGCCGCATTACGCCAAATTGACGTTAATTTACCGCAAAGAAAAAGTAATCCCTGTGTCAGAAAGCGTCAAGTTACCGTAGAGCACGTTACCATAGGGAACACTAAAGTCATTGTAGTGGCCTTCGGCCCAAACCAAAGGTGAGCTTGCAACCAGACAATGGATTCGCTCATCAAGCCGCAATTTGGAAGCAAGATTTTCGGAGAATAGTGCGGTTGCGGGCAAGAACTGAGGCGGTTCCTTATGCCGTCCTTATTGCGGGCTCATTACCCACGTGATATGATTCCACCAAATTCACCAGAAAAGTTATAAGGAGTACGGCCTCATGAGTTGCCGCTCGACCGCCTATTTAGGCACGATTGCTGTTCTATTTGCTTGTTTAGCCAGTTTCTGCACACCAACCGCCAAGGCGCAAACCTTCCGGGGAAGCATTCAGGGCACCATTACAGACAGCACCGGAGCGGCAGTTCCCGGCGCGCTGGTCAAGGTCTTCAGCACGGCCACGGGGTTGTCGCGCTCGGTTGCGGCCAACGATCGGGGTGAGTATGTGGCCTCGGAACTGCCGCTGGGCACCTACAGCATCACGGTGGAGAAGGTAGGCTTCCGCACCACCACACTGACGCAGATTCCGGTGAGCGTGGGGTCGCCGACGCGCGCCGACGCCAGGCTTGCCACCGGGACAGTTGAGCAAGTGGTGGAGGTGAATGCCGATGTGCCGCTGGTGGAAACCACCTCGAACACGACGGGCGGGACGATCGAAGCCAGTGAGGCCGCCGAGCTGCCGCTGAATGGTGGCGATTACACCAAACTGCTGGAGCTGGTTCCGGGCGCAAGCAGCGACCCGGTGGGATCGACTGAATCGGCTGGCTCGTACGGACTCTTCAGCCTGAATGGAAATCGCGGCCGCTCCAATAATTATCTGCTTGACGGCACGGACATGAACGACGGCTACCGCAATCTGCCGTCGGTCAACCAGGCCGGCGTATGGGGCTGCCCTTCGACGATTCTTCCCGTGGACGCGCTGGCCGAGATTCCGGTGACCGGCAGCTCGGAGGCCGAGTTTGGCCGCAGCTCTGGAGCCACGGTCAATATCGTGACCAAGAGCGGGACGAACAATATTCATGGCAGCGCATTTGAAAACTACCGCGACGGCGCCATGAGCGCCCGCAACTATTTCAATACCGATGCGCAGCCCAAGAACTCGTTCACCAACCATCAGTTTGGCGGTTCTGCGGCCGGCCCAATCGTGAAGGATATGGCGTTTTGGTTTGTCTCCTACGAGGGGCAAAGAGAGAACGGCGGGCTGCCTCAGCAGGGAACGGTGCCCACGGAAGCAGACATAGCCGCCGCTACACCCGCGGCTGGAGTCAACCCCGTAATTCAAAGCCTGCTCAACAGCAATCCGTGGGGCGCTTTGCCGGCCTCCGGCACGGGCGTTGAAACATTCACCACTCCCTTCATCAACAATAGCGACAACCTGATTGTCAAGGCCGATCAGCATCTGCATTTATTCAGCGCGGGCGACCTGTTCAGCGGGCGCTACTTCTATAGCCACGGCATGCAAAGCTTTCCGCTGGGCATGCTCTTCACGGGCAGCAGCGCGCCGGGTTACAACACCACAACTCCGACGCATGTCAATCTTGTCTCACTCTCCTATACTTCCGTTCCGCGCTCGAACTTGATCTTTGAGATTCGCGGTGGTTATAACCGCTTCCTGCAGCAATTCCTGCCCCAGGACGGCAGCCTCAATCCGAACACCGCGTATGGTTTGAATACTCTGCCGCCAGAGTTCAGCACGCGCGATCTGGGATTGCCGACGATCGACGTGGGCTCTTACAGCCCGATTGGCGCAACCGGCAGCGACTCGCGCGGCCGCGTCGATACAAATTATCAGCTCTTCGGAAATGTCTCGCTGACCAAAGGACGGCATAGCTACAAGGCGGGCATCGAGTGGCGGCGGACCTTCATCAACAGCTTCATCGATTCAGGCCATCGCGGCAAACTGACCTTCGGCGGGCACTCTTTCACGGACCCCATTACCAACAAAGTGACGCCTTTCTCCGGGCTACAGGATTTTCTCTCCGGCTACATCGATGGCGGCAGTTCGGCCGCCGGGGATGGCACCCGCTACTCCTACCAGAACAATGGCGGCGCTTACCTGCTGGATTCCTGGCGCGTGAGCAGTAAGATCACGATCGATTACGGCCTGCGTTGGGATTACTTTGGCGTAATCGGCGCCGAGAAAAATGCGTTCAGCAACTTCAACGTCAAAACCGGTGGACTTGAGACAGTGGGGGCTGCCGGCGGGCCGTCGGGGCTTTATCCAAAGGATTGGAAGGACTTTGCGCCGCGCCTCAGCATCGCCGATGACTTGATGGGTAACGGCAAGCTGGTGGTCAGAGCCGGCGGCGGCATCTTCTACGATGCGCCCTCGCAGGACTTCTTCGTCGGCAATCAGCCATGGAATACCAATCCCGCGGAAGCTGGGCCGGCATTCAATAGCATCGGCTTTGCATCGCCGCTTTCAACCGGAGTTGATGCCGCGGGCAATCCGGTCTCAATCATCTCCAGCGGCGTGCCGATCTTTGGCGGCTATTCGCCAAGCAGCGTCTTCACCGTGGACCAGAAGCTGACGACGCCGCGGTATGCGTCCTACAACCTCAACATCGAGTCCCAGCTATCCAAGAGAATTGCACTCCTGGTCGGTTATGTTGGCTCGCAGGGGCGTCATCTCTTCCACTTCCGCGATCTCAACCAAGTGAACAATGTAGACGGCAGCGTGGATAGTTGCGGAAACGGCCAAACGATCACCTATATGGAACAGTGCTTCCCTGCCTATTCGGTGGGTCCATACGCCGGCGATGCGCTCGTCTACATCAATCAGATCGAGACCAGCGCGCTTTCCAACTTCAATTCCTTGCAAACCACTTTGAAGGTGCAGGGCTGGCGCGGCTTGACTTCTACGCTGAACTATACCTGGTCGCATTCGATCGACACGGCCAGCGACGGCCTGGACTTTGTACCGAATGCCGCGCAGCCCGACAACAGCTTCAATCCTAAAGGTGAGCGCGCCAGCTCCAACTTCGATGTGCGTCAGCGCGTGCAATGGTACTGGACTTACAATCTTCCCAACGCCGAAAAGGCAAAGTGGATCAGTAACGGCTGGGCGCTCGACGGCATGTTCAACTTTGCCACCGGCCAGCCCTACACCGTCAGCTTCATCTATGAGGGCGATTACAACGGGACGGGAGAGTGGTTCGGCCGGCCGGACATCGTCGCCAATCCCCACACCGGCGCAAGCGGGACCAACCTGCTCAATTTGGCCGCGTTCGCCATGCCTTGCAATGTGGACACTAATGTCAATGACTCAACCTACGAAACCTGTCTCAGCGGTTGGCATCCGGGCAGCGAAGGCCGCAACGCCTTCAATGCGACCAACTACACCAACTTCGACTTTTCGCTGACCAAAACCACGCAGTTGGCCGGATCGGTAAAGATGGAAATTCGCGCCGATTTCTTCAACGTCCTCAATCACGCCAACTTCAGCAATCCGCTCTTGCCGGGGTTTGGCGTGGACGCTTTTGGCTACGGCGATGCGGCGATTGCGGGAGGCCGCATGGTAGCTGGCGCGCCGGATCAGTTTGTGACCACCACCGCTACGCCTGATGTGGGCAGCGGCAACCCATACCTGGGCGGCGGCGGCCCGCGCAGCGCGCAGTTGGCGGTTCACTTCAACTTCTAAGTGCAAATTGAAATTTCAGAAAAATCTCCCCATCGAAATGGCCGGTCAGTTATCCAGCCTTAACTCGATGGGGAGATTTTCGTTTCCGTAACTGTTCTTTCGCTCACTCAAGCCAGCGCCAGATTCATATTGTCAATCGCTTCGTCGATTTCCTGCGTGCTCTTGAATCCCACAGTAGCGCAATCGATCCCGGCATGTTGAAACGCAAAGCGCATCGCGGCCTGGCGGTCTTCATGGCGAGTAAAAGAGCCGTCGCCCACCAGTTTCATGCTGATCACACCCATGCCCTCTTGCTTTACCTGCCGCACGTGCTCGACAACTTCGTCGCGATTGCCGGGATTATTGTTGTCTTCATAGGTGGGCCCGTCCATGCGCGTGCCGTTGTGATTCATGCGGATCATCGCCACTTGGAGCCACGGGTTGCCGGGCATCTTGCGCAACGCGGGCAGGCCGTGGACTGATGCGCCGCGCGTGTGAATGAGCTTCTTCGATTGCGCTTCGAGAATGCCGTCTTGCCAGCGGGTGGTTTCCGCGACCCAGTCTGGCGTGTGCTGCCAGTGCAGCAGCATGATGTCAAAATACTCGGTATCGGAGGTGCGCAGCATCTCTTCAAAACGCTTGTGCGGATCGACGCCTTCGTCGGTCGTAACTTTGTTCATCAGTTGATAACTCTCGCGTGGAAAGGCCTTGAGCGCCTGGCCAAGCATGGCGGGAGTGGAGTATGACTCCGCGGTTTCAAAAAAACGTATGCCGCGATCATACGCATAGTGAACCAGCCGGGTAAATTCCTTCTGGCCGAGCGAGGCCTGCACATGGCCGTTCTGGCTGCCGGTGCCAAAGGCCAGGCGCGTGACCTTCAGGCCGGACTTGCCTAGCGTGACGACGTCTGTAGCCTTGCCCGCCAAAGCGTACAAAGGCAAAGTGCCGACACTGCTAATCGTTCCAGCGGCAAGCGAGGCTCTGAGGAATTCGCGGCGAGAGAGTGGGCTCATATGAACCTCCAGAGAAGGCCGGGGAATGGCCTTTTCGGAGATGGTATCACGAAAGCTGGGCGAATTTGTTAACGAATAGGAAGCGCGTAGATCAGGCCGCCTTTAGTCCAAAGATTATTGGGGCCGCGCGGCAGCTTAAGTGGTGAAGCGGCGCCGAGGTCGCGCTCGAAGATCTCGCCGTAGTTTCCCGTGGCCTCAATCACGTGCGCTGCCCAGGCGTCGTCGAGTGTTAGGTATTGTCCGTAACCGCGATGCACGCCCAGCAGGCGCTGGATCACCGGGTCGTCGCTCTTGTTCATGATGGCGAGATTGGTTTGAGTCACGCCGCTCTCTTCGGCCTGAATGAGAGCTTCAACGGTCCAGTTGACAATCGCCGCCCATTGCGGATCGTCGAGGCGATAGGTGAGCGCGAGAGGGTCTTTGGCGACTGCGTCCGGCAGGATCTCAAAATCCTTTGCCATGCCCCTGAAGGCGATACGCTCGTAGGCCAGTTGCGTGACGTCGGCTGTGATGGCGGCGCAGTTGCGGGTGATAAACGCCGCTTCCATCTCGCCTTCTTCCTGAAATGAAAACGGCAGCCAATCGATCTTTTCGCGCTTCATGTAGCCTTGCAGCTCGATCTCGATCTCCGTGCCGCCGAGGAAGCAGACCTTCTTTCCGGCAAGATCCTTTGGGGACTGAATGCCCATGGTTTTGTTGACCAGAAAGCCCTGATAGTCATAGAGGATGGGTCGGGAAAAGCCAAAGCCGGCGTTGGTTGTGTTGATGTAATTGGGCGATCCGGTGGCCAGCAGCGCGATCTGGCCGGATTTGAGCGCCTTTAAGGCATCCTGCTCGTCGCGAAAGGGCTTTACGACTATCTTGGCGTTAGGCCCCAGAACCGCAACCGCGACAGCCTTGCAGAGATCCAGATCGAATGCGCCGTGGTTGCCATGCGCGTCCTGCGTAGAGTATTCGGGCTCTTCGGTGTCGATGCCGCAGGTGAGAGCGCCGTCGGCCTTGACGCGATCAAGCGTGGTTCCGGCATAGGCTGGCGCGGCGAAGATCATAAGTGCGGTAATAAATAAAAATGAGAGTGCGAAGATATTGCGCATTTGAGTTGTGTTCTTTCCGGAGTTGCCTATGTTTTTTCACTATTGCCACACTGCCGGATTCCAGGCACCCCACACTAGCCGCAAAAACAAGTACGCGGCAAGGGTGGGGCACCCAGAGATCAGGCAACCAAGAGAGAGCCTAGTTCGACGGCCATGTGCCGGAGGTGGGCAGGCCGGGGTTGGAGCTGGGACGAGGATTGAAATCCGCCGGGGCCGGATCGATCACTCCTCCGGTGGACAAGTTTACGTCCGTGGGAACGATTCCCAGAACGCGGCAGCCTTGCGCTGAAAAATGTGGCAGGGTAGTAACCTGGCTGGCCGGAATCTCCGCATAAGAGGCAGGCAGTATCGGCGCGGTTCCAGAGAGGCGTGCATTGTCGAAGCCTGAGAATAGATTGCCGACATTCAGCGTGTTGCCGTCTGAAGGTCCAAGATACAGTTGCGGCGTTCCCTGGGGAGTCTTGTAGGTCTTTGCGGCCAACTCGCGCGCGCCGTCTTCATCGGGAAGATAAGCAAGCGGCGTCAGGTTGAAGAGCTCGTCGATGAATCTGATTACAGACCCGTGCTCTGTGGGTTCATGAGAGATGGTGTGAACGGAGGCGTAAGGCGAGATCACGATGGTGGGAATGCGCGGCCCTTGATCGAGAGCGCTTCCGCTGGGATCCCAGGAGCGAATCGTTGGCTGGGTGTGGTCGTAGAGGCCGTCGCTCTCATCGTAGGTGATGATAATGGCGCTGTATGGCCAATACTTGCTGCTCGCGATGGCGTTAACTTCGTCGGCCAGAAGAGCCTCGCTGATCTGCGCATCGGAGTAACCAGGATGGTCGTCGTTGCCGGCAAAATCGGCTTCGACTGCCTTGCTGGGCGAGCGCGGTGTCAGGCCGTCCAGATTGCCGTAGCCGCCGCGGACATAAAAGACTCCACCGGCTCCAGGCAGCGATTGCGTCGATACGGCTGAAAAGAAATCTCCCAGACCCTTCAGGTGAGCCTTGGTCTCCCTGGGATTGTTGGCCTCATAGCCGAAATACTGCGGCGCGTCGTGGTGAGCGATGTAACTGGTGTGAGTAGCCGTGGTCGATGGATCGATCGATTCGTGATCGTAGCCCTCCTGGTACCAAGCCCAATTCACCGGCTTATTACCGACGCCGGCGATGGTCTTGATGTCGTTTTGAACATCGAGCAGGTCGAAGGCAGGGTCCAGATCGTAGTCCGTGATGTTTTCAATCTGGTTGCCCATAAAGGTCAGCGGCAAACTGGCAAAGGTCAGATTGGAGGACGGGTTCGTCGTGCCCGCGGCGCCGCTTTCAGTAGGCTGCTGCTGGCTGGGTGGAGTGAAGACATCCAGAGCCGATCCCCAGAAGGGCTGCGGATCGCCGGTCACCGGCAAGGCGGCATTGGTCGAGTTGATGTTGTTGGCCAGGCCAGGATGTTTAATCCACTGCGTAACTCCCGATTGGCCGGCAATCAAGGCAATCGCGTTGGGAGTCGAGGGCCCGATGACCGTGTCGAAAAAATTGTCGAAGAGCGTAAAGCGGTCCGCGTAATTCCACAGGAATGGGGCCGTGTCGCAATCCACATGGCCCAGAACCAACTCGCCTTTTTGCTTTTGCGCCAATGTCGGCGCCGGTCCGGTATAGGTCGTCCCATCGGCGCTCAGCGTGCCGCTCAAACCTTCTTCAACAAAGGCGTAGCGGTCATTCTGAGCTACGTTGCCGGCATTCAGATCCAGCTTGGCGTCGATGGCCGCATGACCGTGATTCACCGAGTCTGTGTCCTCTGGATAGAGCAGCACGGTCTTGTTGTTCACATCCTTAACCGACTGGGGAATCAGGAAGGGCGAGATCATGCTTACGCTGCCGTCGGAATTGACAATCGGCTGCTGCAGTCCAGCGGTCTGCGCGGCTGGCTGAGAGTAGAGGCCGTTGGCGCCGGGATAGGTGCCAAAGTAAAAATCAAAGGATCGATTCTCCTGAAAAAGTACAAAGACCCACTTGATATGCTTTTGCAGCAGAGTGAGCTTTTGAGCGGCGGAGAGCACTGGTTCGCTCTCCAAAGCGAGAGTATGAGCCGCAACCGCGGCGCTCGATCTTGGCGCGACCTCAATCAGTTTTTCCGGCTTGACGATGGTTGTGCCGGGGGCGGTTTCGGCAGTTGCGGCCAGTGGCTGCAGAATCAATGCAGACGTCATCAGGGAGACGCAAATGGTCTTGGACCATTCATTGCAGTGCATATGTTTACCTCCTGGAATTGGATAGCTTGTGCAAGATTGGTTTACGCCGGTGATTTCTAGTAACAGCGCGAACGGATGACGGGCCGGCGGAAAAATGTACGCAATCAAGAAATAACAGCCGGTTGTGAATTCTTTTTTGCGCTGAGGTAAACAGTTTGTGAATAGATTATGAAAGCGTTCGGCGAAGATTCTCTATAAGTCGGATGATTTAAACGCACCTGTATCTGGCCTGATAATTTAGTTTCAGTCGTTTCCAATCAATCTGCCATTAAGTTACAAGCAGCTATGTGCCGGACTTCCTAATTCACCTGCGCCGGCTTGCCCAGTCGCTCGGTGACCATTGCATAAAAAGCGCGCAGGTCTTCCTCTTCGCCAACGGTCAGCCGGCGGTAGACCTTCATCAGCGGGAAGAGCCGCGACCCGCGCAGATCGATGGCCGGAACCGCAAGATTGCCGCCGGGATACTGCGTCATCTCCCAACTGCCGGCATAGCGCCGCCGCAGCACCTCGCCCAGGTAGCTGCCCCACAGCCGTACCTCGAACTCCAGATCCAGCTCCGGGCTCTCGCCCACCAGAACTAAAATCTCGTCCAGCGCATCGATCGAGTCAGAGGTGAAGTCCAGCTTTTGCTCGAACTCGCTCCGAGCCCACTCAGCCGCGGCCCGCGCATACCCCTCCATCATCGCCCCAAGGTCGGGGAAGGGCGTCGATTGCAGCCGTCTGCGCAGATCGGTCGAGTCTTTCATCCAGTCACAAAAGTATAAGCCCTGCGCGGTCTTGAAAACACCCGCGGAGAAGGGCGGCAGTGGAAATCTGGTCCGGCACTGACAGCCCATAGCCTTTCGACGCTGATTTGTGGCAGACTGAAAGCAGTTGCGGAGGATTTCCGTTGAAAAAGATCAAGTTTCTTGTTCTGGCCATGTTGCTGACCGCCGGTATTGGCCTGGCCTATTCTGCCAGTCGCGATATCTATCCCGATCCGGCGCAGGCCAAAACCGACCTGGCCGCTGCTCTCAAAACTGCTGCCAACTCCCACAAGCGCATTCTGCTGGACTTTGGCGGCAACTGGTGCGGTGACTGCCAGATGCTCGATCTCTACTTCCACGACGCCGCCAACCTGCCCATTCTCGAAGCGAATTTCGTGTTGGTTCACGTGAATATTGGCAAGATGGATGCCAATCTCGACCTGGCGCAGCAATACGAAATCCCGCTGAACAAGGGTGTTCCCGCCGTGGCCGTGCTTGATGAACACGGCAAGCTGCTCTATAGCCAGAAGAGCGGCGAATTTGAAGCCATGCGGCGCATGGAGACCTCCGCGGTGACCAGCTTCCTGCTGCAATGGAAGCCCAGCTAACTCGGCTGTCTGGCGGTAATGATCAATTGCTGAGCGCTTGACTCAACTGGGAGTCCATCACGCCACCGCCGGCGCCTTCATGAACTCCAGAGCGCGGCTCAGATAGCTCTTCATCTCCCGGCGATGAACCACCGCGTCCAGGAAGCCCTTTTCCAGCAGGAACTCCGCGCGTTGAAAGCCCTCGGGCAGCTTCTGCCGGATCGTCTGTTCGATCACCCTGGGGCCGGCAAAGCCAATCAGTGCGCCCGGCTCCGCGATATTCAAGTCGCCCAGCATGGCAAAGCTGGCTGTAACTCCGCCGGTGGTGGGATCGGTCAGCACACAGATGTACGGAACCTTTGCGTCGTCCAACTGCGCCAAGGTTGTCGAGATCTTGGCCATCTGCATCAAGCTGACCACGCCCTCCATCATGCGCGCACCGCCGGAAGCGGCAACAACAATCAGCGGCTTGCGGCCCAGCCTGGCGCGGTCCACGGCGCGGGCAATCGTCTCGCCCACCACCGCGCCCATTGAACCGCCAATGAAGCCATACTCCATCGCGCTGACCACAACTTCATGCGGCCCCAGCCGGCCCACCGCATTCAAAATGGCGTCGTCCAGCCCCGTGGCCTCCCGCGCCGCGCTCAGCCGTTTCTTGTAAGCCTTTACATCGGTAAAATTCAGCGGATCGGTCGAGCGCAGACCGCCATCCACCAGTTCGTAGCCCGGATCGAGCAGCAGGCTGATGCGCTGCCGAGCGCCGATCTTGAAGTGGTGCTGGCATTTGGGGCAGACATTCAGATTCGCCAGCAGATCCGCCTTCCAGATCACGCCGCGGCAGCCCACGCATTTGATCCACAGCCCCTCGGTCTGCACCCGCGAACTGGCAGCTTCCGCGGCGCTCTTGGGGCTCGGACCGTACTCGCCATCTTCGCGCTTGAACCAGGACATTCGACCTCACAAATACAGCGAACAGCTAACAGTTGACAGTAAAAACTCAGTGCAAACTTTGGAAGCTGCCGGTCACCGTGTAACAACTGAAAACTGAAAACTGACAACTGAAAACTGAAAACTGACAACTGACAACTGTTAATACTCTATCCCGCGCTGCGCCAGAATCCCTTTCTGGTAGGCGTGCTTCACCTCGCGCATCTCGGTCACCGTATCGGCCAACTCCACCAGCAGCGGATGGGCGTTGCGCCCCGTCAGAATCACGTGCACCATCTCCGGCCGCCCGCGCAGCGCCTCGGCCACCACCGCCGCGTCCAGCATTCCATAGCCGATCGCGTAATTGATCTCGTCCAGCACCACCATATCCCACTCGCCGCTGTAGATTGCCTCGCGCGCCTCAGTCCAGGCAGCCTCCACCAGCCGAATGTCCTCCGCGTCGGTCTCCGCGCCGCCCACCTTCACAAAGCCGCGGCCCATCTGCTTCATCACAAAATTCTGCCCAAAGGCCTCCACCGCATCCAACTCGCCGTAGTGCCACGAGCCCTTGAGGAATTGCAGCATCAGCACCCGCATCCCATTGCCCACTGCGCGCACAGCCGTGCCCATCGCGGCAGTGGTCTTGCCCTTGCCGGGGCCGGTATTGATCAGAATCAGTCCTCGTCGGGAATCGGTCATAGACAGCTTACAGTTTACAGCCGACAGCTTACAGTTCTCGAAGACTGCTTGCAGCCTCCAACGGCCAATGCCGCCCACCGGCTGTGAGCTGTTAGCTGTCCGCTGTTAGCTGGACTTCAGTGCCCTCCATGATACGGATGCCCCGTCAGAATCGTTATTGCGCGGTAGATCTGCTCAGCCATCACCAGCCGCGCCAGCGCATGAGCCAGCGTCATCGGACCCAGCGACAGCAGCAGCCCGGCCCGCTTGCGCGCCGCCTCGCTCCATCCACTGGCCGGCCCAATGGCAAACACAATCTGTTGTGCCCCTTCGTCGCGCCGTGTGCCAAGCCACGCCGCAAAGGCCTCGGAACTCATCTGCCGCCCGCGGCTATCCAGCAGCACCGTCACCGCCGGAGTGCGCCCCTCCAGCCTTTCCAGCCACTCCAGCATCGCCTCTTCGCTGCGGAAGGCCTCCGCCCGGCACTTCGCAAAGCCTGAGCAGCGCTTCAGGTAAACCCCAATCAGGGCGTCCACCTCATCCCTCGAGCCGGGCCGTGCGCCGATATGAGCCAGTGTCAGATTCATCGTATGCAGGGTGACCGCCGAATCCAATCTAGCACCCGGATGCTGGTTCCGGTGCAAAGCACTATCTCAATGGGACTTGAACGCAACCGGAGCTGAAGCGGCTCCGTACGCCATGACAAGTCTCTGAGCGCAAAATCCCAAAAACGATTGTAATTGTCCATTTTTGGGATTTCTAAAGTAATCAATACTGTTTTTCATAGATGCGACCCGTGAGACTCATGTTAGCGGTATCATCAACTCTTTTATTTTCAACAATTCCCGGCTATTCTCCTCTTTCTTTGAATATGGCAATCAACATGCAAGGATACTCGGAATAAGTAGTGCCCAGCGTTCTTGGACCGGGCTCACTCCTCCCCCCGGCCGAGAGATCCAAGCAGGAACCAGAATCGTAAACCCCTGGCTTTCGCCTATGCAGGAAACGCACATGCACCCAAGGAAATTGGCAAATTTTCTCATCGAGGATGGAAACCCTATGAAGCATTGGACCGAACAGCTTAAGCGTCTCGCCAGCCCGAAGTGGCTGGTTCTGGCCCTCCTGGTCATCTTTGCGCCACTCGTTCTTGCCCAGGAAACCACAGGCGGCCTTCAGGGAACAGTCAAGGATCCCTCTGGCGCGGTAGTCCCCAACGCCCAGGTGGTCGTCACCGGATCGACCCTGGTCGGTTCCAAGCAGGTCGTAACCGACTCCAGCGGCTACTACCGCTTCTCCAATCTTCCGCCGGGCAGCTACACGCTGACCGTCACGGCGCAGGGTTTTGAGACCCTCAAGCATTCAGGGCTGGTCCTTGAAGTCGGCCATCTTCCGACAGTTGAGCTCACGCTCAAACTTGGCGAGGTTAAGACGGTTGTCGAGGTGAGCACAGAAGCGCCGTTGATTGACGAGACCTCAACGCAGAACCTTACCAATATCTCTGCTACTACGTTGCAGAATACTCCCCATGGCATAACGTTCCAGTCGGTGATTCAATACGCCCCGATGGCCCGCAACGAGCCTCTTGCAGGTTACTCTTTGAATGGCTCAGGACAAGGTGGCTCTGGCGGTTCTTTGCCGGGCAGCAGCGGTAACGGCAACGCCTTTGGTTACTCCATCGGCGGCGCTGCCGACTCTGAGTCCAGCTACCTCGTCGAAGGTCAGGACACGGAGAATATCTCCGGCGGCTACTCCAAAGCCAACGTCCCCATGGACTTCATCCAGGAAGTGGAGATGAAGACCTCGGGCGTTGAGGCCGAGTACGGTGGCGCACTCGGTGGTGTCGTCAACGTCATCATGAAGAAAGGCAGCAACGACTTCCACGGCGAGATCTTCTCGACCTACGAATCCTCCGGGACAGACGCAAATCCGGTGAACACGTTCTTGCGTTATAATCCGCTCGACCCCGGTAACTCTTCCGTAGGCCAAGACCCTGCAGTTCAGCTCTATCAAGCACAGAAGGAGCACTTCCGCGACATCCAGCCCGGCGTAGTAGTCGGCGGCCCGATCCTGAAGGATCGTATCTGGTTCTTCGCGGGTTTCAATCCTCTATATCACAGCGTCGCCAGAACGGTTGACTTTTCGCAGAGCGGTATCCCCGAGAACGCCAGCGCTGGTAGCCAGTACTTTACCTCAGATAGACAGACATATTACGGCACTGCCCGTGTTGATGCCGCTGTTACACAGAAGATTCGGGTCTTCGGTTCGTGGCTCTATCAGTTCGCGCGCGAGGCAGGAGACAGCTTGCCGATCGGGGATCCGATATCCTCTCAATCGACCTATCTGAACACCTCGATTAATTCTCCGCTGGCGGAGTTTGGACACGGTCTTAGCTGGTCTGCCCCTAACGCCACCTACAACGTGGGAGCGGATATCACCCTGACCCAGAAGCTTGTCTCCACTACCCGCTTCGGCTATTTCTTTGAGAACTATCACGACCGTGGTTGGCCGACGGTGACTCCAGACATTCAGTGGGACACTTCTGGCGTGGGTGCCCCGTGCGGTAACGTCCCCGGAGTCGTTATCGCCGCTGATGAACCCACGAATTGCAGTGACTCCACCGCGCCGGATTACACTCCGCAGTACGCTCTGCCCTTGAATCTACAACGGCCTTTCCTCACTTCCACCACTCCCTACCTCCAAAGTTACACTCTGTTCAACGCCGACAAGCACATCCAACTTAACCAGGATTTTGCTTACTTCAAGAGCGGTTGGTGGGGCACACATAATTTCAAGCTAGGTTACCAGTTCAACCACCTCGCCAACGTAATCGATCAGAATGGTAACGTGCCTTTTGCAGCCGTGAGTCTTGGCCAAGGGCAAAACCACTCTACATTCACCAGCACTGGCGGAGCTAACTGTGCGTCACTCGAGAATTTCTATCCCGGTTGCACCGGCCAGTATGGCACCCTGACCGTAACGGATTTTGCGACGATCCTGAAACAACCCGCCACTGACAATAACCATGCGTTTTACGCGCAGGATGCCTGGACGATTGGCCACGGCCTGACCCTGGACCTCGGCATACGTATCGAGAAAGAGAGCCTCCCCCCTCCAAGTGGAATTAAGATCAGCGCAATCAACTTCAATTGGAGAGACAAGATCGAGCCTCGCCTGGGAGCCGCATGGGATCCAACCGGCAAGGGCAAGTACAAGATCTTTGGCAGTTATGGTGTCGTCAACGATGTGATGAAGCTTCTGGTTGCCCAAACCTCTTGGGGAGCCCAGGTATATGAGCAATGCACATACCCTCTCGGTCCAGATGGAATCCCGGCCAATGGCGGCTTCGCCGTCTCCGATATTGATCTGGTTTACGTAGCAGGCCGCGCCTGCCCGAGCGGTCCTGCGAACACTCAAGCAAACTTCGCCAACGGCACTCCGGCCTCGTTGCTGGATACATCCTCTGGAGTTTCGATTATTGAAAACGTCAATGAACGCCCGTTGGAGCCAGTCGCACCTGGCGTCAAGCCTTATCGCCAGCATGAGTATGTCGTAGGTGTGGATTACCAGGTCACTCCGGGTTTAGCTTTTGAAGCACGCTATGACCGCCGCCGTCTCGATCACGCCATTGAAGATGCGTCCCTGTCCGATCCGGACTGGGGCGAGACCTACACAATCGTGAATCCTGGCGAGGGTAAGGACGACACAATCGATGATTATGCCGCCTATTTGACCTCTATTGGTCAGGCTTTCGGCGTTCCAGGATGGGCCTTCAACGCCGATTCAAATCATCCGTTCGGGAGCTGCGCCGGATGCCCAGCCAATGCCAAGGCTGTCCGTAACTACGACGGCGTAGAACTCCGGTTGACCATGGCTCCCAATAAGGGTATGTCCGGGATGGTGAGCTACACCTATAGCAGTGCTTGGGGCAACTATCCAGGCCTCACCACCACCGACCAGACCGACGGCGGAATTACAGGCCGCAACTCTCCCGATACCACCCGCGCCTTTGACGAACCTTTCTATTACTTCGGAGCAAATGGCAAGTCAACTGATGGGCCCATGCCAACAGACCGTCCGAATGTCTTCAAAGGCTACGTGTATTACACAAAGCCATGGTGGAAGGGCCAAACATCAACTATCGGTCTCTTCCAGGTTGCATACCAAGGCAGCCCGTCGAGTTCGTACATTGACTTGACAGCCTCTACTCCCGGCGAGCCTTATGAGGGCACCTATGTCTTTGGCCGCGGAAAATGGGTTGACATGACCACTGATTCTCTCGGCAATATCACGCTTGGCAGCCCCTACACTCGCCGTACTCCGTGGTACACCCAATCTGATCTCAACGCAGCCCATCAGATAAAAACGGGCGACCATCAGTCCATCTCCTTTGAAGCGACCGCCCTTAACGTCTTCAACCAGCGCGCCGTCACTGCATACTTTGCGTCCATGAACTCGTGGAACTTTGTGACCCCGTTGTATCCTGGTAACGCCAACCTCGCCTCTGGCGCCGCACTTTACCAGGAACTTGAAGGCGGTTATAACGTGCAGACTTGGATCAACGGGAACAACGGTGCCGTTCCGGGCGTGATCAAGAACTCCCAGTACGGCCAGCCGTACCTTTATCAGCTTGCGCGCAACATCCACTTTGCATTGCGCTACACCTTCTAACCCTTGCGGCTTTTAAGCCGGAAGAGCAACACAAAGGGCACCCATCACGGGTGCCCTTTGCATTGGTACATGCTTTTCGGCCGCTCCCATAGGCACAGTGCCGTCAACGGACCGTCGCCCGCGCCCTAGGTGCAGAGGTTACTAGTACTACAGTTGTAGATCGAGAATCACGGAGGGAGCAGGGGGTTTTAACCCCCTGAAAAAGGTCAAATTTACGTGGCCTTCAGGCCCGGGCCTTTGCTCGTTCTCCCTCAATTGAGTTAAACCTGAAAACGGCAGTTGCATACCGTCATTCGTGGCCTGCATCGAGGTTTGGAGCCTCTGAAACTTGTTGCTTTGTAATCAGGGCCCGACTTCTAGCCTGCCCTGAGCGGAGTCGAAGGGGGCCGCAAAGGGCTGAAAGGAAAGCTGGGCTTTACAGGCTGCGGAAAAACTCAATTGGATGAAGGGTACGGGCTTTAGCCCGTACATAACCACTGCTTTATCAACGCCGGCTTTAGCCACCGAGGGAATTATCAGCCATTTCTGTCGTTAAACTGGCCTTTTTTCGCAGCCTCTTTAGCCCCTGCAAAACTTCGGCCCGGCGAACTACCATGCTTCGGCTTCTTCTCGATCATCGATTTTCGACGGCTCCGCACCTCACCCAAATGGCGAAATCGTCAATCGCTGCAAGGAGTTTCACTTTGAAAAAGATAACCAATTCAAGGCTGGATCGACTGCCGTTTTTAGGATCATTCGGAGTCCCGTCGGGACGGCGCTCATGCTCCGTGCCCTTCCAACGATTTTTGCGAGATTAAAACAAACCGCGGGCAAGGGTTTTGCAGACAATTTTGATCCGTAGGCGCAAACTAAAAATTGTGAGATTCCACCATGATCCAACTCGAATCCAGAACTCAACTTGGCCCAAGCCTTCACTCCCGGCTCACCACCAAGAGAAAAAGATCAGGTGCCGCCAACAACGGAACCCCGATCTTGCCGTCCAAAATTGCCCCCTAAGAGGCGAAAATCCGCCTTCACCCCCACCCCCCCCATGCTTTTTGGCCCTTCCGTTTTTTGTAACAAGATGTATATAAACGGGTTATTGCCATCAGATAGTCACTAATTAGTAATAATAGACCGTCGATTTTGCCCGTTTTATGCCAAAAATCATGCCATTTTGGCCAAAATCGATGGCTTTTTAACCAAAAATGCAAGCCTTTTTGCCGCTCTCCGCGGATGCAATTGCCGTGCGCTTACTCCAACGGCTCCTTGAGATAAATCTCCGTATAGTCCAGATAATTCTGCGCGTATTCCAGAATCAGCGCGCGGTCCTTGTCGCCGAGTTCGCGGCGGCATTTGGCTGGAACGCCAGCCCAAAGCGTCCTGGGCGGCACAACCGTTCCCTCCGGCACCAAAGCCCCAGCAGCGATAATCGAGCCCTCGCCAATCCGGCAGCCGTTCAGAACCACCGCGCCAATGCCGATCAGCACCGCGTCTTCCACTACGCAACCGTGAACCGTCGCGTTATGGCCAATCGTTACCCAGTCGCCCACAATTACCGGATAAAGATTCCGCTGGCCGTGCAGCACGGCGCAATCCTGCACATTCGATCTCGCGCCAACGCGGATCGCATTCACATCGCCGCGCAGCACGGCGTTCATCCACACCGAGGAATGCTCGCCCAGCGTCACGTCGCCGATCAGTTGCGCCGAGCGATCAACGTAGCAACCGGCGGAGATCTGGGGCAATCGCCCCTGGTAGCTGCGAATCATAATTTCAAGGCCTCAGAGCCAAGTTTAAGGTATTGCGCGCTTGCCGGCCAGGCAAACGCTAAATCGAAAGCCGCAAGCCGATGAGAGGAAAAAGGCCGCTCCGATCCAACATTAACTTCTCTCCAGGGGCAAATATCCCAAATTCTTCACTGCCAAAAGAGATTTTTCTCTGATTCATCGTCATCTCGTGGCCAGGAACCAATGTTTCCCGTATCATAAGAGCAGCCCCATGGCAGGTTTGGAGGTGGGATTTTTTGGCAGAGGTTCGAGTACAAGAAGGTGAACCGCTCGAAAATGCGTTACGCCGGTTTAAGCGGAAGGTTCAGCAGGAAGACATCATCAAGGAAGTCAAGCGTCACTCCTACTACCTGAAGCCAGGCGAAAAGAAGCGCGTTAAGGCGGCTTTGGCGCGCAAGCGCAATCGCAAGAAGGCTCGCAAAGAGGCTGACTAGTTTCTCTACAACCGTCGCGACATGCGCCGTCCTGCTGCCCAGCTTAAAATTCTGGCAGAAAAATGATTTAATCCTGAAACGGGGCGGCCAGTCGCGACACTATCCTTTAGCGTTCAACAATTTAAACGCCAATGGCGTGATAGTGTTATCTCAGTCTTCCCGGATTTCTGGGCAGACAATGTATTTGCCGCCGAATTCAGAGCGGCCCGGGCCCTTGTTGTTGATCGCAGAACGAAGACAGGGAAACGGGACCGGCAAGCTCATCCAGATCATGGCCGATTTCAATGTATTTCCCTTCTTTGGGGAAGCCGGCCATGGAATTTATCGACAGAGTTTTGAAGTGCCTCGATTGCGGTGCCGAATTCGTCTTTACCGCGGGCGAACAGTTATTCTTCCACGACAAAGAATTCAAGAACGATCCCAAGCATTGCAAACAGTGCAAGGCGAAGCGCGTTCGCGGAGGATCGCGGGTTCGTCCTGAGACGCGAACTAATTGTTCGCAATGCGGTGCGGCGACGACGGTCCCCTTCAAGCCTACGCAAGGCCGACCCGTTCTTTGCCGCTCCTGCTTTCAGCAAGTAAAGAAGACCGCGCCGGTGCCCGAAGTCGCTGCGACAGAAGCAATTCCAAGGTAATTGCAGGTGTCATGGTTTCCTCCTCAGCGCGCGGTGGCCTATGTCGCGCCGGAAGTAGATGCCGTCAAAGTGAATCAGCGCCAATGCCTCGTAGGCGTGGGCCAGAGCCTCTTCCAGCGTAGGTGCAGCCGCGGTGACTCCCAGTACCCGTCCACCGCCGGTGAGCACTTGGCCGTCCACTCGCGTAGAGCCCGAATGAAAGATCTCGACCCCTGGGATTCGAGCGGCTTCGCCCAAGCCGGCAATGGGCAAGCCAGTCTTGCAGCTCCCTGGATAGCCGGATGAGCTGGCGACGACGCAGGCCGAGGCTCCTTTGCTCCAGCGTAGTTCCGTCTCCGCAAGCCGGCCGTTGGTGCAGGCTTCCAATGCGTCCACCAAATCGCTCTCCAGGCGCAACAGAATCGCCTGCGTCTCTGGATCACCGAAACGGGCGTTAAACTCCAGCACCTGCGGCCCGCGCGCGGTCATCATCAGGCCGCAATAAAGCACACCGGCAAACGGCGTCTCTTCCTGTGCCATGCCGCGCACTGTCGGCTCGGCAATGTGGCGCAGAATCCACTCCGTCATCGCCGGATCGAGCATCGCGTCGGTCGAGTAGACGCCCATGCCGCCAGTGTTGGGGCCGGTGTCGCCCTCGCCGATGCGTTTGTGATCCTGTGCCGGAACAAGCGGCGTCACATGCTCACCGTCGGACAAGCAAAGAAAGCTGACCTCGTCGCCCTCAAGAAACTCCTCCAGAATCACATGTGGTTCGGCCACGCCCAGCAGCGAGCCAGAAAAGATGCCCTGTGCGGCCTCAATAGCCGTCGCGCGCGACTCGCAGATAAGCACGCCCTTGCCTGCGTGCAGCCCATCAGCCTTCACCACCACCGGCGCATGAAAAGACTCGACAGCCTTTTCCACCTCGGCCATGCTCACGCAGACCGCATAATTTGCAGTCGGAATCTGATGCCGCTGCAAGAAGCGCTTGGCAAAGCCCTTGCTCGTCTCGAGCATCGCCGCGGCTCGCGTTGGCCCAAAAACTCGAAAACCCCGCTGCTGAAGCGCATCCACAATACCCAGAGAAAGCGGCAGCTCCGGCCCCACTATGGTCAACCCCGGCTGCTCGGCCTCGGCCAGGCGAACCATCGCGGCCACCTCTTTCAGCTCCACCGGGACGCAGCGCGCAATCTCAGCCATCCCGCCATTGCCCGGCGCGCACACCACTTCCGTCACTCGGCTACTGCGCTTCACCGCCCATGCCAGCGCATGTTCCCGGCCACCCGAACCCAAAATCAAAACCTTCATGTTTGCGTCCTTGCACTTTCTAGCTCTAAAAAGCCCCCAAAAGGTTATCTGAGCAAACCAGCGTTGGGAAGTCAAACGGGAAGAACTGAACTGGGCAATGGACGTATAATGCTGCCATGCTGAAACGTATTTACATCGACAACTTCCGCTGTTTCGTCAACTTCGAGTACAAGCCGGAGCGGAAGCAACTGCTGCTGGGGGCGAATGGGAGCGGGAAGTCGTCGCTATTGGAAGCAATTCGGCTACTCAAGGAATTTGTTAAAGGACGCGATATACCGTTCACGCAATCCTCGCGTACACGCTGGCAAAAGCGTCCTGTGCAAGTTTTTGAGATCGACGCAGAGTTGGACAATGGAAAGCTGTCTTACTCCTATCGCATCGAAATCCGCTATTCCTCGAAAACAAGTGCGCCGACAGTCGGACTGGAGAGGTTAACTCTCCGTGGAGCCCCCTTGTTTGAATTGAGCGAAGGCGAGATGCGCTCTTACGACCAAGGCGCTGTCCAGTCAAGTTTTCTGCGCGGGGAAGCCACGGAATCCTCATTGCATCTTATTGCGTTTGCCAACCCGTACGTACGCACATTCCTTGACTGGATGGATTCCATTCAGTGCATCAAAATCGATGCTTATGAAACAAAGATGGATGAAACCTCTGATTCGGCGACTAAATACCCGGACTACGAAATGGAAGATTTGCCGGACTGGTATAACTATTTAGCAACTTCCGATCCGGATGGCATTGTACGGTTTCGCGATTCCTTGCGGGATGCAATGCCTGCTTTTCTAAACCTCCGCTTTTCCACTGAAGATGATGGTTTAAGAAGACTTCGCCTTGATTTTTCATCGCCGGAACCGGAAAAGCAGCCGCCGTTTTCGCTCCATGAGCTTTCGGACGGACAGCGTTGCCTGATCGCTCTTTACATGATCCTCCATTTCCTGATTGCCAAGGGCCATACTGTCTTCCTGGATGAGCCGGACAATTTCATTTCTCTCCGCGAGATTCAACCCTGGCTGCTTGCTGCGGATGAGGCCGTAGATGATCACAAGGGCCAGCTCGTTCTTATCTCCCACCACCCGGAGATATTGAATCAATGGGCGCAAGAATACGGTCTGCTCTTCTTCCGCGAAAAAAACGGCCATGTGCGAACGGAAAAGTTCATGACCGACCCGGATGGCTATCTTCGCCCCTCTGAACTCATCGCAAGGGGCTGGGAGAATGAATAATCCGTCGCACATTTTTGCCATAGTGGAAGATCAGCGGCAAATGCAGTTCCTTTATCGGTTTCTTCGCTGCGAAGGAATGAAGCCCCATGAAATCACCATCGATTTTTCTCCCTCCGCTCAGGGCAGCGCGGAGCAGTGGGTGCGGGAAAACTTTGCAAAGCAAGTTGGCAAATGCCGGGCGAGAAATGCGTGCCGGCGTGCCGCGACTTCCATGTTCGTCGTTCTGGACGCCGACAATCAGTCCGTAAAAGCCCATCATGATGAGTTGGACAACGCCTTGGAGGCCGATCATCAGCAAAAGCTCGACCCGGTCAGCGACCCAATCGCCCGATTGATCCCGAAATGGAGCGTTGAGACTTGGATTCTCGTTCTGAGTTGCGGGGGTGTGGTTCAACCGCCGTTGACTGAAAGCAAATCCCACAAACACTCCAGGTCGAACGAACAATGGAGTGAATTGATCCCACAAGCTTCAAAGACTCTTTCCACATGGACCCACATCACGGCAAGCCGCCCCGGTAATCTGCTCAATTCGCTCCAACGTGGTCTTGAGGAAATTCCCCGAGCTCTTCCAGCGGCCCGGTAACTCGCCATGGTCCAACTTCGCATCAAGCCGTATTATCAGATGGTCGCCGAGAAGGCTCGTCGCCGGGAGCAGTTGCGCATTTATCGGCGCTACCGGGACGTTGGTTTAATTTTGGTGGCTGCGGCAATTCTGGTCTTCTGGCTCCTGCGCACCAACCCCACGTGGATCTTTCCCCACGGCTGGTGGAGGCCGTGAGTACTGTGTGCAGCAGCCCTTTGGATGAGAGCCAGACTCCTCTTGCTGTTCTGCTTCTCGGCCCTACAGGCAGCGGCAAGACGGCGCTTTCACTTGCGCTGGGCGAACGCTTCGGCGGCGAGGTCGTCAGTTGCGATTCGGTGGCCGTCTATCGCGGCATGGATCTGGGGACGGCGAAGCCCACGCGCGAAGAGCGAGCGCGCCTTCCCCATCACCTCATCGACGTGGCCGACCCCGACCAGCCCTTTACCGCTGGAGAATACAGCCGCCAGGCGCGGGCTGCGCTCAGGGAGATCGCCAGTCGCGGCCACCTGCCTATCGTGACTGGCGGCACAGGCCTCTACCTGCG
This sequence comes from uncultured Occallatibacter sp., assembly GCA_964509755.1. Classification (GTDB taxonomy): domain Bacteria; phylum Acidobacteriota; class Terriglobia; order Terriglobales; family Acidobacteriaceae; genus Telmatobacter. Next base: position 47,906 of record CAZDYU010000016.1, read on the forward strand.
AGCCCTCACGGAAGGCCTCTTTGCGGGACCGGAGCGGCAGAGTGAACTGCGCGCTCGGCTTCAAGCCAGTCGCCAGCGCCACGCCCAAGGTTGGCTGCACCGTCTTCTCACGCGTCTCGATCCAGCCTCTGCCGCGCGAATTCATGCCAATGATGTGCCCAAGCTAATTCGCGCCATCGAGGTCTGTCTGGCCGCGCGCCGACCGCTCTCTGAGGTGCTGGGAAATCAGCAAGAGGCCCGCAACCCGCTCACCGGCTTTCGCCTCCTGCGCATCGGCCTCAATCCGCCCCGCCAGGCGCTTTATGCGCGGCTCAATCAACGCGCCGCCGCGATGTTTGCTGCTGGTTTGGTTGAGGAAACGCGTGGACTGCTTGACCGCTACGGCCCCGTCAAAACGCTCGACTCCCTCGGCTACCGCCAAGCACTTGCAGTCCTGGCTGGGACTTCGAGTGTAGAGGCTGCAGTGGCCGCCGCCCAGCAAGGCCATCGCAACTACGCCAAGCGCCAGATGACCTGGTTTCGCCGCGAGCCGGAGGTCCATTGGATCGAAGGCTTTGGCGACGAGCCAGAGACGATCCGCACTGCAACCGATTTGGTGCTCAGCCGCATCTATTAGACTGACGGTAAAGCGCGATGTATCGAAATGGAGATCCCTTTTGACTGACAAAATAGCGGCAGAGACAATCTACGACATGGCAATCATCGGCGGTGGTCCGGCCGGATACACCGCGGCCATTCGCGGTGCGGAGTACGGCCTGAAAGTAGCCCTGATCGAGCAGTCCGACCGGCTCGGCGGCACCTGCCTGCACGTTGGCTGCATCCCCACCAAAGCCCTGCTCTTCAACGCCGAAATCTGGGACCACCTCCAGAACGCCGCGGAGTTCGGCATTGAAGGTATCGGCGCGCCCACGCTCAACTGGGCCGCGGTTCTTCAGCGCAAAAACGCCATCGTGACCAAGCACGCCAAGGGCCTTGACTTCCTGATGAAGAAGCACAAAATCACGCGGCTTGAAGGCTATGGCCGACTCACCGGCCCGGCGCTGGAATGCGTCCATACAGTTGAAGTCACCAGCGTCGAGACAGTTTCGCAAGTGCGGGCCAAGAACGTCGTTCTAGCCACCGGCTCCGAAGCCAAAATGCTCCCCGGCCTCACGCCCGGCGACCGCATCCTCACTAATATTGAAATCCTTGCCCTCAGCCAGGTGCCCAAATCGCTGATCGTCATCGGCGCGGGCGCGGTCGGAATGGAGTTCGGCTCGCTCTTCCGCACCTTCGGCTCTGAGGTCACCATCCTCGAATTTCTGCCCCGGGTGGTTCCGGTCGAAGACGAAGAGGTCTCCAAAGAGATCACGCGCCTCTTCAAAAAGCGTGGTGTTGACGTTAATACCGGAGCCAAGGTCGAGACCGTCGAAGAGACCGAAGCCGGCGTCCGCGTAACCTTCATCGACGCCAACGGCAAGCCGCAAGTCAGGGAAGCAGAAAAGGTTCTGGTGGCCGTCGGCCGCGCCGGGCGCACCGCCAATATCGGCGTCGAGAAGACCCGCATCGAGCTGGAGCGCGGCCTTATCAAGGTCAACGAGGCCCAGGAGACGGCCGAGCCTGGCGTCTTTGCCATTGGCGACATCGTCTCCGGCCTGCCACAACTGGCTCACGTTGGCGCCATGGCCGGCATGATCGCGGCAGCCAAAATCGCCGGCAGGCCCTACCGTCCCATCCGCCGTGACCGCATCCCCGGCTGCACCTACACTGAGCCGCAGATCGGGTCGGTTGGCCTAACGGAGACGCAGGCCAAAGAGAAAGGCTACGAAGTCAAGGTGGGAAAATTTCCCTTCGCCGGAAACTCGAAGGCTACCATCCTTGGCAGCCACGACGGCTTTGTAAAGATCGTCTCCGACGCCAAATATGGAGAGATTCTAGGCGTCCACATCCTCGGCCCGCAGGCTACCGAGTTAGTCGCTGAAGCCGTTGCCGTGATGGAACTGGAAGGCACTGTGGAGGAGATGCTCTTCACCATCCACGCGCACCCCACACTGGCCGAATCGCTGCTCGATGCGTATGGAGCAGTAGAGGGCATGGCGATCAACGCGTAAAGCTCTGACCAGAGATTGGGTAACATTCAGAATATAAGGAGAGCCACTTGCAAAATCATCGAGAACAGGCGGCGATTTCACCGGACGCGGGCTTTGTCCTGTCGGCGCTGCAACGCGGCACCGTTTGGTCGACTTTTAAATGCGGCCGACATTGAGGATTTCGATTTTCGGACACGCCGCGACCGTGGCGGTCTGGTCTTGATCCAGTTTTTTGGCTTTCTTCTGACCGTCTACGTGATGAGTCGCAGGATCTGATCGGCGGCCAGTGCAACGATGCCGAAGATAAGAT
>CAZDYU010000017.1:0-48943 GCA_964509755.1 uncultured Occallatibacter sp.
AATCGGAAACAAAACTTCAACCAGACTGTTTACACAAAAGACTGGACACTACCGCTGAAATCAACTTTATGTCAGCGTCGTAACCCTGGCCGAGATTCGATTCGGCATAGAAGTTGTCAACGATGCCCATCGCAGGGCCGAATTGAACGACTGGTTGAAGAACAAGGTGCGTCCCATGTTCGATGGCCGCGTTCTTGAAATTACAGAAGAGATTTTGCTCAAGTGGAGGCTCCTGGTCGAGGAAGGCCGAAAAACGGGCCACACCTTTTCGCAGCCGGACCTGATGATCGCCGCCACCGCCATTCATCACGGTCTTACCGTCGTTACTCGCGATCGAAGCGGCTTCGATCAAGCGCGTGTGCCGGTGCTGAATCCTTGGGATCAATAGTCGGAGGTTTCTGGTCTCTCTTTGAAATGGCACGACTTTAGTCGTGCCGCTGGATGACCCAATGAAGATTGGGCTTTAGCCCCTGAGGGAAGTTTCTTTGTAAGAATGGCAGATTATATGGCAGACGAAATAGTCTCGACGCCTCGACCACTTACTTCCAAGGAAATGGAGTTACTGGCTTGGCTTTTGGAACATGGATTGCTAAAAGCTGAGACCTTCACTCAGCAAGTGGAAAATATACGCGCTACGCCTTGGTGCGAATGCGGATGTCCGAGTATTTCATTGCACGTGGAAGAGTATGCTGCGTTGGGCAAGTGTTCTTACAGCCTCATTTCAGATATTCTTGCAAAGACTCCTGATGGTAAAAAAATTGGTGTGCTTCTGTTTCAGGATGCTGGAAGATTATCCCTTCTGGAGGCCTATTCGATGGATGTTATCGAAGGCGAATGGGGATTTCCAGTTTACGAAAGTTTACAGACATGGGAAGATTTTGGCCGGTCCACTATGAAAGAAACAAAGGAATGAATCATTGCTGAAACTCTCTCTCATCCTCGGCGCAATTGCCGCCTTGGCCGACATAGCGGGCGGCTTCGTGCTGGTGCGCGCCCGCGGCGTCGAGCGCTACCTGCGCTACTTTGTCGCCCTCGGCGCGGGCTTTCTCATGGCCACGGCTCTGCTGGAGATGATGCCGGAAGGTCTCAAGCTGAATCAACTCCATCCGCTGCTGGGGCCAAGCCTCATCATGGCCGGCTACTGCGCGGTGCATCTGCTGGAACACACCATGAACGCCCACTTCCATTATGGCGAGGAGACGCATCACGGCGAGTTCGTCAGCCGCCACACCGGCAACTCGGTGCTGGCCGGCCTCAGCCTTCATGCGCTCTTTGATGGCGTGGCCATCGGTTCGGGCTTCCTGGTCTCTGGCTGGCTGGGCTGGCTGATCTTTCTTGCGATCCTGCTGCACAAAGCGCCGGAGGGCTTCACCATGGCCAGTGTGATGCTGGCCAGCGGACGCAGCCGCTCTGCGGCTTTGATCTCGGCGATTGCATTGGCGGGCGCGACGCTGGCCGGTGTGCTGGTCATCGAATTGGTGCCGAGCTGGCTGCCCTATGGCTTGCCGCTCTCGGCTGGCGTGGCTCTATACGTTGCCGCAACCGATCTGGTGCCCGAAGTCAATCGTGAGCCCGGTATTCGCATGGCGCTGGTCTTCTTTGCGGGTGTGGCCGCTTTTCTGCTGCTGCGACTGCTCTTGCCCGCCCTTTAGCTCCGCTCCTCAGTCTAAAACGCATGGCTTTTCGGTATCGGACGACAAGAGGGTTTGCCGCAATGTATCATCAGGAAAATTCTCCGGAGAGAGTCAATTGATTTTCGCAGTTCGAAGCCGTCTTCGATCGGTTCCAACCCTAGCATGGATGGTGCTTCTTGCACTCGCCATCCGCCTGGCCGTCGTTCCATTTGTCTACGACGAGTGGATGCAGCCCTATTTTGTCGCGCACTGGGAGCAGGGCAATGTCTCGCGGGCCTTGCTGGCCGGGCACGGCTTTGGCAGCCCATTTCTCTCCAACCAGCCTTCGGCCATCATGCCGCCCGTCTATCCGCTGATTGTGGCCGCGCTCTTCGCCGTCTTTGGCATTCATACCGCCGCATCGATTCTTGCCGCGCTGGCGCTCAATTGTTTGCTCTCGTCCCTGGCCTGTATTCCGGTCTTCCTGATGGCCCGGCGCAGCTTTGGTCCGCGCGTTGCCTTGTGGGCAGGCTGGGGATGGGTATTCTCTCCCTACGGCATCTATTTCTCCGCCGAATGGGCCTGGTCTACACAGCTGCTGCTGCTGTGCCTCTGCTGGATGCTCTATCTTGCGCAGGATCTAGAACAGTCGCCACGTCTTGCGTTATGGGCCGGATTTGGCCTGTTGGCTGGATTTGCCGGCCTCACCGAGCCGTCTATTCTCCTCCTTGTGCCCTTTCTTCTGGCTTTGGCTGCATGGCGGCTGGCGCGTGCGCACAAGCGCTGGCTGCTTCCGGGCGTCGTTGCCTCGCTATCGCTGGCTGCCGCCATCTCCCCCTGGATGATTCGCAACGCCCTGGTCTTCCACCGCTTTATTCCCATGCGCGACAGCATGGGCCTGGAGATGTGGCTGGGCAACAACGGCGACTCCCAACACTGGCGCACCGGCAGCCTTCATCCCAATCACAACCCGGCTGAGTTGGCCGAGTATAACGCCGGCGAACTGGCATACATGGACCATCAAGCGCGCCAAGCAGACACATATATTCATGCGCATCCTCAGTGGTACGCCTGGATGTGCGCCCGCCGCGCTCTTTATCTTTGGACCGGCTACTGGAGCTTTAGCAGCAGCTATCTGGCTGGCGAACCGCTGGATGTGGCCAACGTGCCGGTGGCCAGCATCTTGACGCTGTTGGGATTGCTCGGTCTATTTCTGGCTTGGCGACGGCATCCTTATGAGGCGATTCGCTATGGCGGGGTTCTGTTTCTATTCCCAATGATGTATTACTTTTCACATCCCGAGGCGTACCGGATGCGCCCGATCGACCCACTGCTGGTGATTCTGGGCTGTTACGCGATCCTGCGGTTGCGCGAACCTGCCCGGATGCCTGCAGAGCTTGTAGAGGATGCAACTGAGGCGGCCATGGCGTCGCGCTGAAATGCGATTCCGCGAGAATCAGGCGCGGCTGCCCAAGCCGATTCTCTCAGCGTAGAGTCTCACCAGCAGCTTTGCGTAATCCCAGCCCACCTTGAAGTTGGCCTTGCTGGCGCCACAATGACGCAGGCCAAAGTTGAGCGGAAGTTCCTGAACCGAGTGAATACGGCCGCGCACCAGAATCTCCAGCAGCAACTTGAAGCCGGAGGGCTGGAAGCGGATGCCGTCCACGCATTCGCGGCGCACCAGAAAGAAGCCAGTCATGGGATCTTTGGCGCGCATCCCGGCGTGTTGAATCGGCCAGGTAGCCCAAACGGCCGCGGCGGAGAGGAATTTTCTGACGGGATTCCAATTGCCCAGGCAGCCTCCGTCGATGTAGCGGCTGCCGATGGCCAGATCCTTACCGTCGAGAATGGCGGCGAGCAAGGCGGGCAGCAACTCCGGCGGGTGCTGCCGGTCGGCGTCCATCACTCCCAGAATCGCAGCGCCGGTGTGCCGCCAGCCGTAGAGGATTGCTCCAGACAAGCCGCGTTCCCCTTTGCGCACCAGCAAGCGTACGCGCGGATCCTCCACAGCGATCGCCGAAACGATCTCCTCGGTTCCGTCACGGCTGTCGTCATCGACGACCAGAATCTCATAGGAAATCGCCAGCGGGTCGAGGATCGAACGCACATGGTGCAATACGGCGTGAATATTTTCGGCTTCGCGCAAAGTGGGAATAATCAGTGCCAGCGTCGCATGGGTATGGTTCTGGATCCCTGCCAGATGCAGTGTGTACGTTGCCGAGCCGTCCGCTGCCATGTAGGATGAATCTATCACTGCTGGTGACATTCTGAGTTTGAGTATACGAGGTTTATCCGGTTGAAGCGCATCTTTTCGGTCAACGTCCTGCTGACCTTGCTTTTTACGGTGCTGGGGCTGGCAGTGATGGGATATCATCCCGGCATTGAAGATGACGGCGTTTATCTGTCAGCGGTCAAGAGCGACTTGAATCCTGCGCTCTACCCTCATGACGCCGATTTTTTCCGCGTTCAATTGCAGGCTACCTTTTTCGACAAGTGGATCGCCGGGTTTGTGAATTTGACGCGCATTCCGGTGGCTGCCACGGAGTTTATCTTCCAGTTTGCATCCATTTTGCTGATTGTCTTCGGTTGCTGGAGCATTGCCCGGCAGCTTTTCAGCGAGGCGCGGGCGCAATGGGCTGGAGTTGCTCTGGTGACCGCCATGTTCACCTTGCCGGTGGCTGGAACGGCGCTCTACCTGGTCGACCAGCATCTGCACCCGCGCAATATGGCCACAGCCCTGATTCTGCTGGCGGTTTCGCGAATTCTGGCAGACAAAAACTGGCAGGCCGTTCCGTTGCTCGTGCTGACGTTTTTGCTGCATCCCATCATGGGCGCCCTGGGCATCTCGTTTTGCGTCTTTCTGTTCCTGGCTACGCTGGAGCCGATGCACAACTTGCTGCGAAACCGGCGCGAGGTCAAAGCTGGATCGATGGTCGCGGCCGGCGTTCCCCTGGGCTGGATCTTCGAGCCGCCCACGCCTACCTGGCGGGAGGCTTTGAAGACGCGCACCTATCTCTATCTCTTCCGCTGGACCTGGTATGAGTGGCTTGGCGCGGTTGCTCCCTTGTTTCTTTTCTGGCTGCTCTGGCGCGTCGCTCGAAAGCGGGGCGAGACTCTGCTGGCGCGCTTTGCATTGGCAGTCTTCCTCTACGGGGTTTTTCAAATGGCCGTTGCCATGATCATGCTGGGTATTCCGGCCTTGATCCGCCTTGCCCCCATGCAGCCGATGCGCTTTCTTCACCTGATTTATGTCTTCATGACATTGGTAGGCGGCTGCCTGTTGGGCAAATACCTGCTTAAGAGCAGGGTTTGGCGCTGGGCCTTGTTTCTGGTGGCAATCAACGCGGGAATGTTCGTTTCCCAGAGAATGCTCTTCGCCTCCAGTGAGCATCTGGAACTGCCGGGAAGGATCTCGGTCAACCGATGGCTGCAAGCCTTCGCCTGGATTCGCCAGAATACCCCCGCCGACGCCTATTTTGCCCTTGATCCTGAATACATGGCCGCGCCAGGCGAGGACTATCACAGCTTCCGCGCCCTGGCCGAACGCAGCCAGTTGGCTGACAACATCAAAGACACGGCGGTAGTAACGCAGGTTCCTGAGCTGGGCGAAGTATGGGCGACACAGGTCAAGGCCCAGAAAGGCTGGCCGCGCTTCCAGCTTGCGGACTTCGAGCGACTGAAAGCGCAATTCGGCGTTAACTGGGTGCTGGTCGGCTATCCGCCTCCACTGGGGCTCGACTGCCGCTGGCACAATGATGCCCTCTCGGTCTGCCAAGTGCCGTAAGGCAGGGATCAGGGGTCAGAGATCAGTTTCCGCCAGGGCAGCCAATTCGCTGGAATGACGCGCATCGGAGGTCCAAACCTTTGTTGCACAATTGGTCTCATGTTTCATGTTAGTTTTGAATAATCAGTGGTTAGCGAATTGAGAATGGCGTTTAGCGCACTACATGAACTGATCTCTGATCTCTGACCCCTGATCTCTGCTGGAGTGCGTGCGCAATGCTCAACCTGAATCAGCGATTGATCCTCGGATGCCTGGTACTGGCCGGCCTCATGGCCGGACTGGTCGCAGCCACCCATCGCGCGCTTGCGGCAGCGGGGCAGTCAGGGCTTGGGTATCTACTTCTGGTGGCATCCGTGCTGGCTGCAGGTGGGACCGTCTACTTTGTGCTGTGGCCGATTCAGGGTCTGGCCCGCGACGCCCGGCGCATCGCCCAGGGCAATCTCGAGCATCGTGTGCATTGGAGCAGCCGCGATAGCTTCGGCGTCATTGCCAGCGAATTGAATCGCATCGCAGTGCGTCTGCGCGAGCTGCGAGACACCGAGGCCGGCCGCCGCCAGATGGAGTTTCAGCTCTCCGACGCCGTGCTGCAATCCATCTTCGAACCCATCATCGTCACCGACGGCAAGGGTCATTTGCTCAAGGTAAATCAGGCCGCCGCGGAACTGCTGGGTGAAGCCGCGGGCGACCGTATGGCGCTGGCCAATACTCCCGGCGGCGACAAGATCCTGAGCGCCATCCGCGACGCCGTCTCCTTGCAGAAGGCCGTAGCCTCCGGCGACGAGGCTTCCATGCTGCCCCTTCGCATCGGCAAGCAGGAGCGCAGTTACCGCCTGCGCACCACCCCCATGCGCGACTCCGACGGCCGCCTGCTGGGCACCGTGACCACTCTGGAAGACGTGACCACGCTGCAAGACACCGATCGCTTCAAGACCCAGTTCATCAGCGTTGCCAGCCGCAAGCTGCGCGACCCGCTGCTGCGCATACGCCAGGGCCTCTACGCTCTCGGTCAGGGCTTTGCCGGCGAACTGCTTCCCCTCCAGGTAGAGCTGGTCTCCTCGGCCAGCAGTGAGAGCGAGAAGCTGGACGACCTGATGGGCGACCTGATTGAAGTTGCCGAGCTCGACGCCGGCCGCCGCGAATTTACTCTTGAGCCGATACGCCCTCTGCAAGCCCTGAGCGAGGCGCGCGACCGCTTCTGCGATCAGGCCTCCGAGAAGCGCATTCGCGTCGAGGTTAGAGCCTTTGCCGACCTCGCGATGGTCCGGGCCGACCGCCGAGCCGTCCGCTCCATCCTGGAGAATCTGCTCTCCAACGCCATTCGCTATACGCCGCCGGAAGGCGAGATTTTGCTGGCCGCCGAAGAGATTCACGATTCGGTTCAGTTCACGGTGAGCGATACCGGACGCGGCATCGAGGCTGAGCGTCTGGGCACCATCTTCGATCGCTTCAGCACATTTTCTGAGCGCGGCTCCGGTCTCGGCCTCGCGCTGGGCCGGCGTCTGGTTGAGTCGCTTGGCGGCCAGATTGCCGTCGAGAGCCGCCTGGGCCACGGCACGACCTTCCGCTTCACTCTCCCCATGGCGATCGCGCAAGCGGACCGTCATCCCGTCGAGGTGGGCTGATGGCCGAAATTAAACTCGAACGCGTGCAGGAGCCCGCCAAGCTCCGTGTCTACCTGGGCGCCGCGCCCGGCGTGGGCAAGACCTACCACATGCTCAACGACGCCTATATGCTCAAGCATCAGCAGGGCATGGACGTAGTCATTGGCCTGGTGGAAACGCACGGGCGCAAAGACACCGAGGCGCGCATTCGCGACCTCGAGGTGGTGCCTCAGCGCGTGATTCCGTATCACGGCGTCAATCTCAAAGAGATGGACGTAGACGCCATTCTGGCCCGCCATCCGCAAACGGTCGTCGTGGACGAACTGGCCCACACCAACGTTCCCGGCAGCAAGAACCGCAAGCGTTACGAAGACGTGCTGGAACTGCTTGAGGCCGGCATCAACGTGATGACCGCGGTCAACATTCAGCACATGGAAACGCTGAACGACGCCGTTTACCGCTCGGCCAACACCGTGGTGCGCGAGACCGTTCCAGACAACTTCCTGAAGCGCGCCAATGAAGTGGTGAATGTCGATCTAACGGTGGACGAACTGCGTTCGCGCCTGCGCCAGGGAAAGATTTATGCCGCGGAAAAGGTCGAGCAGTCGCTGGCCAACTTCTTCCGCAAGGGCAATCTCAACATGTTGCGCGAGCTGGCCTTGCGCATCACCGCCGAGCAGGTCGGCAACCAGGCCTCGCAGTACCGCCGCACACAGGGCCTCGAACAGGCCCCAATTCCCGAGAAGGTCATGGTCTGCCTCAGCACCCGTCCGGGAACTGAGCGGCTTCTGCGCGTCGGCGCGCGCGTTGCCGGACGACTGGCCAGCAACTGGTACGCCGTCTACGTCGCGCCGCCTGAAGACAAGGGCCACGGCGACCCAGAGGCCTTTCACCGCCTTGAAGAGTATCAGCGCATGGCCCGGGACCTGGGCGCCCAGGTCATCCTGCTCACCGGCCGCAATGTTTCCGACGCTCTGATCCGCTTTGCCCAGCAGGAGAATATCTCCCACGTCGTCTTCGGCCAATCGATCCGCTCGCGGTGGGACATCTTCCTGCGCGGCTCGGTCATCAATCGCTTCCTTGCTGAGGTCCGCGATGTTACCGTGCAGGTCGTCCCCATGCAGAAGCCGCTGCGCCGCGCCTGACAGGGCATCGGTCGTGGCTATTTTTCGCTGGCTGTCGACGCCGTTGGGTGCGGTTGCGAGCGCGGAATCCACGCCAGATCTCCACTGAGAACATAGACGGAGATGGCCGCAAACATGAAGATTGCGCCAACCCAAAAGCGCCAATCGCGGTGCATCCGGCGCCAGTAGGGCCCCGGATCGGCTTCATTCATTTCGTTGCTGTTTCCTTCGCGGTTGTACTTGCTTCCGGTCATCTCTTCTCCATTGTCGGATTTCAAAAAGCGGAAATCTGATTCAGGTGGCGCCCCTGTTTCAGCGTCACCAAGGCTACTATCGAAGTCGGCGCGCCGCCGAGTCCGGTCAATTGAGATCATTTACTGCGCGCGCTTGTGCCGCCGCGTGTAAAAGCGTCGAGCGGCCAAATTCACCAACATTACAAATCCTTCCGCCCCGCGCCCGCATCTTACATACTGCAAGGAACACACTCTTCCTCTTTCAGTCGAAAGGACATCCACATGGAATTAGGCATGATTGGACTGGGTCGCATGGGGGCCAGCATGGTGCGCCGCCTGCTCCGGGCTGGGATACGCTGCGTCGTCTACGACTTGCATTCAGAAGCAGTCGTGGCGCTTGAAAAAGAGGGCGCGGTCGGAGCCGTTTCGCTGGAAGACTTTGCAGGCAAGCTGACCACGCCCCGGACCGTTTGGCTGATGCTTCCAGCCGCGGTCGTCGATCCCACGCTCAGTGACCTGATTCCACACCTCGAAGCCGGCGACGCGGTCATCGATGGAGGGAATTCGCACTACCACGACGACATCCGCCGCGCGGCCGAACTCAAGCCCAAGGGCATCCATTACGTGGACGCGGGAACCAGCGGCGGCGTCTGGGGCTCCGAGCGCGGCTACTGCCTGATGATCGGCGGCGAGGCGGAGATCGTCCAGCGAATTGATCCCATCTTCTCCGCGCTGGCTCCCAGCATCGATTCCGCGCCCCGCACGCCGGGCCGCGAGCAACTGGGCGGCACAGCCGAGCACGGTTATCTGCACTGCGGTCCCAGCGGCGCGGGCCACTTTGTCAAGATGGTGCACAATGGCATCGAATACGGCATCATGGCCGCCTACGCCGAAGGGTTGAACATTTTGCGCCACGCCAACGCAGGCAAGCAGCAGCAGACTGCGGATGCAGAGACCGCGCCGATGCGCGATCCCGAGCACTACATGTACGACCTGAACATTGCCGACGTTGCCGAGGTCTGGCGTCGCGGCAGCGTAATCTCTTCGTGGCTGCTGGACCTGACGGCCATATCTCTGCTCGATAGTCCGGATCTGGGCAATTTTGCAGGCCATGTCTCGGACTCCGGCGAAGGCCGCTGGACCATCAACGCAGCCATCGACGAGTCGGTTCCGGTTCCCGTCCTCAGCGCCGCTCTTTACCAGCGTTTCAGCTCTCGCGGCCAGGACGACTTTGCAGACAAGGTGCTCTCCGCGCTGCGCTATCAATTCGGCGGTCACCATGAAAAGACTCCAGCGGAAAAGGAAGGCGCATAATGGCCCACTCTGCTTCCGATGCTTCCGATGCTCTGGTAGTCTTTGGCGCGACCGGCGATCTAGCGCATAAGAAGATTTTTCCGGCGCTCTATGACATGACCAAGCGCGGCGCGCTGGATGTGCCGGTTATTGGCGTCGCATTTCCCGATTGGACTTTGGACCAACTGCACCAACGCGTCAGAGATAGTATTGAGAGCGAGCAGGGAATTGACGACCAGCCCGCGCTCGAGCATCTTCTCTCGCTTCTCAAATACGTAAGCGGCGATTACAAAGACAGCAAGACCTTCGCGGCAATCAAAGCGGCCCTCGGCGGCGCGCGGCGTCCGGCGCACTATCTGGCCATTCCGCCCTCGCTCTTTGAGACCGTGATTCAGGGCTTGGGCGCGGCGCATCTGGCCGACAACGCGCGAGTCATCGTCGAGAAGCCTTTCGGTCGCGATCTGGCTTCGGCGCTAGAGTTGAACGAAGTTGCGCGCTCGGTCTTCCCTGAAGACTCCATCTTCCGCATCGATCACTTCCTGGGCAAGGAAGCGATCATGAATATCCTCTACTTCCGCTTTGCCAACTCATTTCTTGAGCCCATCTGGAACAGAAATTACGTGGCCAGCGTGCAGATCACTTTGTCGGAGGACTTCGGCGTCGGCAATCGCGGTGCTTTTTACGAATCCGCCGGATGCCTGCGCGATGTGATTCAGAATCATCTCTTCCAGATTATTGCCATCCTCGCCATGGAACCGCCCTCGGGCAGGGACTTTGGCGCGGTGCAGATCGAAAAGGCCAAGGTCTTCAAAGCCATGCGTCCGCTCACGCCCCAGGACGTGGTGCGCGGCCAGTACGCGGGTTATCGCGAGGAGCCGGATGTGGCCAAGGAATCGGACGTCGAGACCTTCTGCGCCCTGCGGCTCTTTATCGATTCATGGCGCTGGGAGGGTGTTCCGTGGTATCTGCGCTCCGGCAAATACCTGCCCAATACAGCAACCGAAGTGCTGGTGCAGTTAAAGCCCGCGCCGCAGCGCCTCTTTGCCGATTCAGCGCCAGAGATTGGCCGCTGCAATTATCTCCGCTTTCGCCTATCACCCGACTCAGCAGTCGCGCTCGCCGCCCGCGTCAAGCTCACCGGGCATGATTTCATCGGCGAGCAGAAGGAACTCTATCTCTCGGAAGCGCGGCCCGGAGAACAATCGCCCTATGAGAGATTGTTGGGCGACGCCATGGCTGGCGATGGAGCTCTCTTCACGCGCGAAGATGCCGTCGAGGCCGCGTGGGCGGTTGTCGATCCAGTCTTGCAAAACCATCACAGCGTTCTTGCGTACAAACGCGGAAGCTGGGGGCCCAAAGAAGCGGAGGCAATCATTGCCGCCGATGGTGGCTGGCACAATCCTGGCGCGGAGATTCTTTCCGAGACGTAACGCGTCCCCCGCTTGTTCCGGTCATTCTCAGTTGAAGAACGCGTCGACAACCCCGTCGATGATTTCTTCGCCGTCGTCGCGCGGCCCACGGCCTTCAAAGATTCCGCCCTGCAACTGGTCGTAATCCTCTGAAGACGAAGCCTCCGGCGCGGGGCGCTCATCGGCGGCGCGGGCAATCCGCGTCAGCGCGCCGCCATCCATCCAGATCAAGCAGCAATCCTCGCAGGAGTCGATGATGACGTGGCCTGGGCCGCCATAGAAATGCGCGTCCAAGTGATGGTGGCAACTGGGGCAATTGATCTTGCGCTGCAAATCTTCCGGGTCGGCGGCCGCCGGTGGAGCGTCGCCGCGTTGCCCGGCCCGAGACGCCGCAATCAACTCTTCCATCGCCTGCATCGCTACCAGCATTCCCCGGCATTGCTTGCAATAAAGGATGGGAACTTTGGCAACCGTGGCGCGCACCAGAGACACGTTGCACAGCGGGCACTCCTGATCCGCCGGTTCATCCAGCACGCGCACTCCGTCGTCGCCGCTCTTGTCCGGCAGTACAACGCGCTGGCAATAGTCGCACTTGAAACTCTCCTGATCGGCTTTGAGCCGCATCGGAGCGCCGCATCCAGGACAGTTCATTGGGCCTTTCCACACTCCGGGCAGTATTTGGCTTGTTGAGGAATCGACTTCCCGCACTCGATGCAGAACCTGGAAGTTCCAGCCGCAGCCGTTGCGCCGATCAGAACCGGCGCGGCAGTGGATGTTGCTGGAGCCGATCCCATTGACGGCTTGAGCGCATTCGATAGAACCTGCGCCACGGCAGCGCCCGCGCCCAGCCCCATTCCCATGCCGGCCGCGCCGCTGGTATTGGCCGCTGAAAGATCCAGCGACTCAGCCGCCGCGTACAGCGTGTAGCGGCCTAGATCGCCCACCATATTCATGCCCACGCGCTGGTCGAAGACCTTTTGCAACTCTTCAGGCAGGCTGACGTTTTCCACAACAAAGTTTGCCAGTTCCAGGCCGAGCGCGGCAAAGGCCGGCTTCATCCGCTCGACAATCTTACTGCCAAGAACGCCCTGATTGGCGGCCATGTCCAGAAAAGACAGTTCACTGGTGGCAAAGATCTCCGTCATCGAGCCGACGATGGTATCGCGCAGTTGCCCTTCGAGTTCACCGGCAAGATAGCTGTCGCGCGTGCCGCTGATCTGGTTGAAGAAGACCTTTGGGTCGGCCACGCGGTACGAATAAATCCCGTAACAGCGCAGCCGCACCGCCCCAAACTCCTTGTCGCGAATCGTGATTGGCGTCGCCGTCCCCCACTTCTGGTCGGTCTGCAAACGCGTCGAGAAGAAATAGACCTCAGACTTGAAAGGCGACTCGAAGGCCTTGTCCCAGTTCATCAGGTCGGTCAGCAGCGGCAGATTGCGCGTCGTGAGCTTGTGCAGGCCGGGGCCAAAGACATCGGCAATCTTGCCTTCATTCACAAATGCGGCCACCTGCGACTCGCTCACCGTGAGCTGGCCGCCGTTCTCAATCTCCAGATCCCTCATCGGATAGCGATAGGCGAGGATGCCGTCCTGCGGTTCATTCCATGCAATGACCGCGATGAATTGCTTGCCTAGAAAACTTTCCAAAGTCATATGATTCTCCGCCAGAAAATATAACATACGGCGCAGGTTTCTTCCTTTTGCGGGTCGGCGAGGCAGGTGGACCATCGGCATTTCACGGCGGCAGGGACTCCGGCTGAGCGGAGGAGTTAGCCAGGGAGCAGCCGACAGAGAGAAAGCCGTAACTTCGGTGCATAAAGGGGCTTTCAATGCGCAGAGAGTTGTGTTAAGGTACTGGTTTGCAACCGTTACCGGGCCGTGCTCTAACAGCCGCAACATGAGGCATTTGCCTGAGGAAACGGGATGCGGAAGCAGGAAACGGAATGCCCGATTACATTTATCTTCTGGAAAACCGGCTCTCAGCCGACCAACAGAACGCTCTGCGCCAGTTACGCGACGCTGCCCAGGAAGCAGGTACCATTCTTTTTCTCACCGGAGACGCGGTGCGAGACCTGACCAGCGGTCACGCCGTGCGCGAGCTTGAAGTAGTGGTGCATGGAAGCGCCCTCAAGCTAAAGAAAACAATTGAGAAACTTGGCGGCAGCGTGTGGGGAGAAGATGAAGCCTCGCGGTCTCTTTATCTTTGTTTTCCGGGCACGGTTCGCGTGGATCTGATCAGCGCGCACCGGGTGGAATATCCCAAGATGGGCAAGCTGGTCTATCACCCCGCATCCATCCAGGAAGACCTGCGCCGCCGCGATTTCACCATCAACGCGATGGCCATCTCGTTGAACGATGGCTCCTTCGGACTGCTGATGGATCCGATGAACGGAGCTGCCGATATCGAATCCCGGACCCTCCGGCTGGTGTCGAATTACGGATTTCTGGAAGAGCCGTCTCTGCTGATTCGCGCTACGCGCTATATTGCCCGGCTGGGCTGGGAGATGGACCCCAAGACGCAGAAGCGCTATGAGAATGCAGTCGAGGAGGGCGTGATTGAATATCTCTCCGCGCCGGCGCGCAGCCAGGAACTGGAACAGATTGGCCATGAGGAAGATGGGCTGAAGGTGCTGCGCGCACTGGAAGAGGCGGGATGGATGAAGGTGCTTTTCCCAGCCTGGACCGCGGCCAAGGCCGACGAAGAGAGGCTGACCGCACTGCACGATCTGGCTGTCGAGCTGTTGTTGCAGGGTGTTCATCCGGATATGTCGGCCGCCCAGATGCGGCTGCTGACCGCCAAACTGACACCGAAGGATCTAGCGTCGCTGAAGAAGCTGATGCTGCGTCCGGGCTTTGTGGAGGAGTGGAATAGCCTGGATGCGCTGGCCGAGGGGTTTGCCAAGAAATTGCTGGCAAAAGAGAATGCGACGCCTTCTGTGAGCTTCAAGCTGTTTACAAGCTATGATCCAGAAGCGATTCTCTGGCTTGGGTTTACCAGCAAGGATGCAGCGGTCAAGGAGCGCTTCAATCTTTTCCTGAAGGTTTGGCCGGAGGTTCGCCAGCGGATTCCTCACGCGCTGCTGCAGGAGATGCGGATTACGGCCGAACTGCAGGCTTACAACGAAATTGTGCAATCCGTTTTCCTTGAGCTGCTGGATGGCAGGCTGGCAACGCCGGAGGAGGCGCGAGCCTTCCTGGAGCCTCATTCGCCGCCGGCTCCGCCGCCTCAGGTGACCATCAAGCGGCCGCGCGCCAAACGAGGCTCCGAGGCCAAGTTGAAGGATGATTCCTTTGACGATGAAGACGATTCCGAAGAGCGCATCGATGACGACGAGGATCTGGACGACATCGGTGGAGAAGATGAAGACCTGGACATCGATATGCATCTTCCCAAGGTGGCGCTGGAGGTGGATTTGGCGGACGAGGGCGACGACGAGGATGAAGATATGATCCTGGAAACCGAGCCTGCGCCGCCGGTGGCGAAGCGCGCTGCAAAACCGGAAACTGAAGCGAAAGCTGAAACGAGTGCGCTGGCAGCAGCGCCCAAGACTGAAGTTAAAGCTGAGCCGAAGCACACGGAAGCGGCTCCGGCCAAGCCCCGGGCTGCCAAGCCTTCGGCGGCGGTGAAGACTGCGGCGGCTCCAGCCAAGGAGACAGCTCATGAGGCCAAGCCGGCACAGAAGAAGATTGTGGCCGCGCCTGCGCCGGTCAAGGCGCCAATCAAGACTCCTGCTAAGACCCCGGTCAAGACTCCAGCCAAGACTCCAGCCAAGGCTTCCCCCAAGCCCGCAGTGAAGCCAGTCGTAAAGAGTTCAGCCAAGGCTCCGGCTGCGAAGGCAGCGCCTGCCGGGAAGAAGATTGTTGCTGCCGCGAAGCCTCAGGCGGGCAAGGGAACCAGCTCGTCCAAAGCGGTTGCGAAAAAGATAATTGCCAAGCCAGTCAAGAAGCGTTAATTCCTATTGCTATAGTTGTTGGAAAATTGCAATAATGTTTTGGAACTGCGCAACATGCTTGGCGGGAAGGTTTGTACTCCGCCAACGTTCTGAGGCGCATGGTCTTTGACGTGTCGGCCCTCCTCCAAAGAACTTTAGATTTCCCTCTTCACAGGTTGAGGAAACGGAGTAGAATTATGTCCGACTCACATTCGACCTTTAGTTTCTCGTTTAGGCCTTAGGAAAGTTGTATTTGGCTAGGGGGGCAGCATTTCAGTGAACACAGATTCATCAGTGTACCTCGAAGAGCAGCGTTCGGACTCTTTTGGCGTCGACATCCAGTCGATTGCGCTGATCGGGCCGGACGAGGATCGCCGACGGGCGGTTTTAGGCGCTCTTGCCGGATGCAAGAGCGGTGAAGTCCGTGAGTTTTTCGCCTATCCGGCGAGCCTCGAGGATCTTCCCAAACTGGTGGAACAGCACTTCGACGTCATTGCCATTGACCTGGATAGTAACCCCGAATATGCCCTGGATCTTGTGGAGGGCATCTGTGCCAGCGGCGTGTCGACTGTGATGGTTTACTCGGATAAAACCGATTCAGAGATGCTGGTTCGATGCATGCGCGCGGGCGCTCGCGAGTATCTGACACTTCCTTTTGCGCAGGATACGATGGGAGAGGCCCTGGCTCGAGCCTCGGCTCGGCGGCCTGCCACAAGGTTCGTCGCACCCAAGAAGGCGGGTGGGCGGCTGCTGGTCTTTCTGGGCGCCAAGGGCGGGGACGGCGTAACCACGCTGGCCTGTAATTTTGCGGTTGCTGTGGCCCAGGAATCAAGCCAGAGCACACTGCTGATCGATCTGGATCTACCATTGGGGGATGCGGCGCTGAATCTTGGCGTCTCCGCCGAGTACTCGGCCATCAACGCGCTGCAGAATGCCAGCCGGCTGGATTCGAGCTTTCTCTCCAAGCTGTTGGTTAAACACAGCTCGGGCGTTTCAGTTTTGGCGGCTCCAGGCAAGTTTCCGCAGTTTCCGGCCACTGACGAAGCGATCGACCGGTTGATTATGGTTGCCCGTCAAGACTTCGAGAATGTGATTATCGACATGGGTTCGCGGCTGGACCTGATGGGAACGAGCCTCTTCAAAGATGGCTCGACGGTCTATCTGGTGATCCAGGCCGGCATTGCCGGGCTGCGCAATTCGAACCGGCTGATTTCGCAATATTTTGCGACAGAAGTTCCCAGACTGGAGATTGTGCTCAACCGGTTTCAGTCCCGTTCGCTGGGCGTTGCCGAGGATCAGATTACCAAGGCTCTTACGCGGCCGGCGCAGTGGAAGATACCCAACGACTATGCCGCTGTGCGGCGCATGCAGCACACCGCGATTCCGCTGGCTCTGGAAGACTCGCCGATCTCGCGTTTGATCCGGCAGATGGCGCGCTCCGCCTGCGGCCTGCCGGCTACGCCTGAAAAGGGATCGGGGTTCAGTCTTAAGAAGATTAGCCGAAGCATTTCGGCGAAAATCTCCACCTCCGAGGAGGCAATTTCATTCATGCAACCCGTGATTGTTCCCGAGCAGGATATCGCCGAGGCTTTGACTGGCGCGGCCCAGCCTGAGGCCACGGTAGACTCAGGAATTACTGAAGATTCTGCTGCCGCGAACAGTGCGCATGATTCACAGGCGCAGCCGCTGGTGAAGCCAGCCTCGCCCGAGGATGCAGCCAACTCAGCAGTGGCCACGCCTGCTGCCGAGAGTGCTGCCAATCCCCATAACGAACCTGAGACTCGAACCTATAAAGGAGCTACATACGTTCGCGGGGCTGACGGGCAATGGCACCTGCAGAAGAGTCTGAGCGCGGAACCGGCTTCTGAGACGCCGGTGGTAGCCTGGTCGACTCCGGCAGCAATTGCCTATGGCGTTCCACTCAACGGCGCACAACTGAATGCGATGGCCTCGACGCCGGGAAGCTTCGTTTATTCCCCCGCGACAGGCGAACTGCTGCCTGCCGGAGAGCATACGCTCTCGGTTGTCTTTACGCCGACCGATACCGCGGGCTTTACCGAGGCGCAGGCTACTGTGCAACTGGCAGTAGACCAAGCGACACCAGAGCTGACATGGCAGGCTCCAGCGCCAATTTATTGCAACACCCCGCTCAGTGCCGCTCAACTCAATGCAACGGCCTCGGTGCCCGGAGAGTTTACATACAAACCGGCCGCAGGCGAAGTGCTGCCAGTTGGAGAACATACGCTCAAGGCGGCCTTTACGCCAAAGGACGATGAGAACTACACAAGGGCCGAGGCTGCGGTGCAGCTTGCGGTCAGTCGCATAGTGCCGGTGATTCATTGGCCTGCGCCAGTTCCGGTTGCTTACGGCACGGCGCTCGGTGCCACTCAACTGAATGCCGCTACGCCGGCTCCGGGAAGATTTGTCTACAAGCCGGCAGCGGGTGAGGTGCTTCATGCTGGAGTGCAGACGCTGCAAGCGAACTTTATCCCAGCCGATGAGGCAAGCTATGAATCGGCGCAAGCCGTTGTCGCGCTCACGGTGACTCAGGCAACGCCGATCGTTACCTGGCCAGCGCCGGCGGCCATTGCCGAAGGAACCGCGCTTGGCGCCTCTGAATTGAGCGCATCTGCCTTGGTTCCCGGCAGTTTTGTCTATGAACCGGCGGTCGGCGAGGTGCTGGCCGCGGGAACCCATTCGCTTACGGTTACATTTACTCCGACGGATTCGGAGGACTATACCGTGGTGCAGGCGGTCGCGTTGCTGACGGTTACCGAAAAGCCAGTTGAAGTTGTCGAGGCGGTATGGCCTGTTGCGCCTCCCGCTCCAACTGTCGAGGAGGCCGTGTTCAGCCCTGCGCCCGTTCCTATAGAGGCGCCGCTGGAGAGAGTCGAAGCCGCCCCGGTCGAGATCGAGAAGCCGGTTGCCCCCGTTAGCGGCGCGTCTAAGAAATCGGGGGGCAAGCCCGCTCACAAGGCTGCGGCAAAGGAGAAGGCCAAGGCCCACAAGGCCCACGGCAAGGCGCACGCAAAAGCCCCCGTCGAATTTGAAGAAGAGGCTCCCGAGACGGTGGAGAGTCAGCCGGTCGAGAGCCAGGTGAAGGCCCTGGTCCGGGCGATGGCGCCCAAATCGCCGATCAATGTCGGTTCTGGGCTCGATCTGATGGGATCGGCGGTCTTTGAAGATGGCACGACGATCTACTTGGTGATGCAGCCGGGCAGCGCCGGGCTTTCCAGCGCAAATCGTCTGGTTTCGCAATTCTTTTCCGCAGGCGGGCCAAAGCCGGATTTTGTGATCAACCGTTTCGAGCCTCGCGCTGCCGGAGTGCCGGAAGGCGAGACCTCGACGGCGCTGACGCGCTCGGCGACCGTGCCGGTTTCGAGACTGGCAGCGCAGATGGCTCAGCCGGTTGCCGAACAGCCGCCAGCGCCGGAGAAGAAAGGCTTCAGTCTGAAGGGATTCAGCCGCAGCATTTGGACCAAGTTTTCTGCGCCGGAGAAGCCGACAGGACTTGGATTGGCGGATGATCGGACTCAGAGCACGGTTGCCCAGCCGGAGCGCGCGGCTGTTTGGCCTATCAATACCGCTCCCGCGAACACGGGTTATGGCGCAACGCGGATACCGGTTACCCCGGCTGCGCCGGTGAGCGAGTACACCGAGCCCGAGACCCGGATCTACAAGGGCGCTACCTATTTGAGGGGCGCGGATGGGCAATGGCATCTGAGGGCGGCTGAACCCGTTGTGGCGGAAAGACCGGCTGTTTGGGCCATGCCCGCTCCGGCGGCGCAAGCCAGCAGCGGCTTTGAAGTCAAGGCAGCTCAGTCCACGCCGTACGCTGCCGCTCCCGGAGCAACTCGGAAAACGACCGCAAAGAAAAAGCCGGCGAAAAAGAAGACTGCGGCGAAAAAGAACACTGCCAAGGCTACGGCCAAAGGGCAGGCCAAGGCCGCTCGGAAGAGATCTTCGGCGGTGGCAACTGGCAAGCATCCGGCCAAGTCAGCGCAGAAGTCGGCGGTTAAATCCGCAAGCAAGCAACAGGTGAAGGCTGCGCAGAAACCGGTGGCAAAGGTTTCTGCCAAGCATCCGGTCAAAGCGGCTACTAAGCCTCTGGCGAAGGCTGCGGGGAAGCATCCGGTGAAAACCGCCGCCAAGTCGGCAGCGAAGGCTGCGGGGAAGTTGCCAGGCAAGACCGGGCAGAAGCCTCCGCAAAAGCTTGCGCAAAAGGCGGGAAATAAGGTGCTGCCAAAGGTGAAGCCCCAGAAGTCCTTGCCTGCCAGGAAGAAACCAGCAGTCGCCGCGAGGCCCAAAGCGGCCAAGGCAGACAAGCCAGTCGAGCCGCTTCTGCCTGAGGTGCAAGAGCCGGTTTCCGAGACTGTTGTGGTTCCAAATGTAGCGGAGGCCGTTGTCGTTCAGCCAGCGCCCGAAGCTGAGAAGTAGAGTCGAGCAATCACCAGAGCATTTTCACAATTCCTATAGGGTTGAGTTCGCGGTGCCCCACCCATTTCACAAAGAACGTGAAATGCATGGGGCACGGAGCTTCCTTACAAAATCAAAGAAAATGCACTCGATCGCAAACAACGTGGCGCCTGCGCAATGTCATGCTGGCGCCACGTTGTTTCTGAACGGATGCGAGGGTTGAGTTGAAGGGAAGTCTTGCAAAGGTAACGTAGCGAAAAAGCGCAAGATACCACAACCAAAGTTCACTCGTGCAATCTTGGCCGAATCAGCCGTCGCCGTTGAGCTCTGCTTGAAACTGCTCAAATGGAAACGGGTCCAACCGCCTTACGAGGGTTGGACCCGTTGATCTACTACCGGCCACGGCCGCGCGAACTGCCGCCGCCACCGCCGCTGCCCTTGCGCGCCTGGTAACAGTCCCGGCAAAATACCGGGCGGTCGCCACGCGGCTCAAAAGGCACTGTTGTAGGCTGTCCGCAACCCGAACAAATCACAGGTGTTCCCTGTGCCGGAGCCGAACGGTAGCCGGACCCCCCCTGATCGTTCTTCTTTGCCTGACGGCAATTCTTGCAACGCTTTGGGGTCGAATAACCACGTTCCTGAAAGAACGTCTGATCAGCAGCGGTGAAGGTAAAGTCCTGCCCGCAATCGCTGCACTGTAATTGAATATCTCCGGCCATGGGTCTCCTCGTGGAGATTGTACAGCCCTGTACCGCATTTGGGAACAAAGAATCTTCTGAAAATAAAAAACTTCGCAAACGCAGGGAACTGGGAACAGACCGAAATCAGGAAAAGTCGTCGATAACGGGCTTGATGACCAATTCCGGAATGTGAGCGCGGGGCGGAAGGCTGACCAGCAGGCGCACAACGTCGGCGATGTCCTGAGATTGCAGGATGGCTTCGCGTCGGCCCTCATTGACGGTTGCGCCGGGCCGCTCGGAGCGGGCTTCGAGCAGCGGCGTGTTGACCTCGCCTGAGTAAATCACGGTGGACCGGATTCCGCGTCCGCGCTCTTCACGGCCGATGCTGATGCCCAACGCCGATTGCGCGAATTTGGCGGCCGAGTAAGCCGCGCCGGTGATGGTGTTGGCGCGCAGCCCGGCCAGCGAAGAGAGTTGCACAATAAGTCCGGCTCCGCGCGTGCGCATTGAGGGCAGCACGAAGTGAATGGCATTGAAGGCGGTGGTGAGATTGGCGGCGATGACGCGATCCCAATCGGCCGGATCAAGGGAGCGCAGGCTGCGCTGGCGAACATTCATGCCGGCGGCGCAGATAAGCACGTCGATGACTTCGAGATGCGCCAGAGCCTGCTCGACCATGGATTGGGCTTGAGCGCGGTCGGTGAGGTCGCAGGGCAGGATAATTGCCGCGGGAGCGTTGCTGGAGAGTTGATCGCGGGTGGCTTCGAGCCTTGCGATGTCACGGCCCACCAGAGCCAGCGCGTAGCCTTCCTCGGCAAGCATGGATGCAATTGCGCGGCCTAAACCGCCGCTTGCGCCTACGACGACTGCGGTCTTCTGGGACATCTTCGGTTCTCCTGATAACGCTTAAACTCGAGGGCGTGGCAGACCTTATAGTTCGGCCAGGAAGAGAGCGATGTTATAAACTTCCTTGCTATCGATGAGCTTGAGTCCGGCGTCGGCGACGATGGACTTCCACTCGGCGGGCGAAAGCGGCATGCCTTTGCCGCGCAGCCGATGAACGAGCAGGTAATCAAGCTGCGAATACTGCGAGGCCGGTTTGCGGACGGTGTCTTGCGCTTCGGGCGGTATGGTCTCTGAAAATAGAAAGAGTTTGCCGGGAAAGAGCGCTTTAATCTGGCGCAGCAGATCGACGATGCGCTGACGGCCGTAGCGCCCAATCTCATGGAGCAGATAGATGGAAGCGACGACGTCGATTTCGCCGCGCTCCTGCTCGTCGAGCGGCAAGGGGTCGACGCCAATCTCCGATTGCAGGAGGCGTATGCGGGATTCCAGGCCATAACGGCTGACCTTTTGCTCCGCGCCGGCGATTTTTTTGGCTTGCTTGTCAATGCCGATGGCAGTGAATGCCGGGTCGGAGCGGGCCATCTGAACCAGAAAGCCGCCGGAGCCGCAGGCAAGATGGAGAACGCGATGGAGGTTGCGTTCAACGAGCATTTTGAGCACGGCCGGGACAAGGCGAACGCTGGTCAACTGTTCGGTTCCCAGGCCGGAGTGGTCGGTGGAGTGGAAGCGATCAATCTCTTCCTTGGTAATTTCTTTGCGCAGCAGCGGGCCAATCTGCTGCAACTGCGCGCCGTAGCCGCCCAGGTTGATATTCAAGACGCCGCGCAGCACGACGTTGGAGAAGCGGGAGCCGTAATCGGTGAGTTGCATTCGCCCGTCTGCCGCGCTGAGAATTCCATAGCCAATGAGATGGTGCAGCAGCGTCAACAATACTCCCGCATCAAGATTGAGCGCCTCGGCGGCTTCGGCGGCGGTGAAGTTCGGATGTGTGAGCGAGTACTCGTAAAAGCCGCTCTCCCAGAGGGCCAGAAGGACATGGGCCATGACGGTGTTGTTGATCAGGCGCATGCCTTCTGCCATGCACTTGACGCCTTCCAACTCGCCGGACAGCTTGCGCGCGCGTGCGCCTTCGGCCAGCAGGTCGTATGGATCGGCGGTAGGCGGCGGGGGAGATGGCGCTTTGGCAGCGGGACTGGCGGACATGGGTTCTCCTGAAGTTATGTATTCTTGCGCGCGTGGGCTCGCTTCAACAAGTAAATACGCGAGAAGGTCTGGGTCTGCGGGCTGGGAGTGCGCTGGGCCGTGACGTTGACGCAGGCCGGCTTGCCGGAGGCGAAGGCGCGGTCCAGCGCAGGGCGTAGCTGCTCGGGAGTCTCGACAAATTCCCCGTGCGCGCCAAGAGATTCCGCCAGCAGATCCCAGCGGGTATTGGTCAGCTCGGTGCCGACGACGCGATCCGCGCCGAACCATTTCTGCTGGTAGTAGACCTCGACCCCGTAGGCGGCATCGTTGGCGACAACGGTGACGACCGGAATGCCATAGCGCACGGCGGTTTCCATTTCCATGACTGAAAATCCCAAAGCGCCGTCGCCGGTGAGGACGACTGCTTTGGCTTCAGGAAAGGCAAGTTTGGCGCCCATGGCGTAAGGCAGGCCGACGCCAAGATGGCCCAGAACCGTGCTAGCCAGCCAACCGCCGGGGCGGCGCGCGGTCATGCAGAAGCGCGCCCAGGAGGAGAAGTCGCCGCCGTCAAAGGCTAGAATGCTCTGGGCGTCCTTTTGTTCATTGAGCAGCGCTTCCACCTCCAGCGCAATGCGGGCGGGATGAACGCCGGGCTGCGTGGAGACAGCCGCCTTCCGCGCGCGGGTTATCTGCGCGGTGCGTGTCTCGCGGAGAGTGGCAACCCATTCGGCCGGCTCATGCCACTGGCGTGTCTTGGCGGCTTCTAAAAGCTGCGTAGTTGCGGCGCGCACATCGCAGGCCATGCCGCACTCGATGGGATGGTTCTTGCCGATTTCGTTTGCGTCCGGGCAGATATGGATGATCTTGGCCGAGCCGAAGCAATCGCCATAGGCAAAGGGGTGGTCGAGCCGGTCGCCCAGCAGCAGCAGCACATCGACGCTGCCTTGCAGTTGCGCGGCCTGATTGACGGTTCCGTAGCCGTCGCCGAAACAGTAGGGGTGGTTGTCGGGAACAAGGCCGCGCGCCTGCTCGACGGTCATCAGGGGAATCTTGACGGTCTCAATGAACTGGCGCAACGCGTCGCCGGCCTGCGACCAAAAGGCTGCCGCTCCAGCGACGATGAGCGGACGTTCGGCGGCGGAGAGCAGATCGAGAGCTTGGTGGATAAAGGCCGGATCTGCGTGGGCGGCCGCGGAGGGCTGCGTTCTTGTGGGCGGCAGAACGCTGGTTTCATCGAACTCAACCAGTGCGGCGAAGGCGTCTGAAGTGATGCTGATCTGCACTGGCCCCGTCATTCCGCTGGTGGCGATGCGGAAGGCTTTGTCGATGTACTCGGGAATGCGCTTGCCGCTGGAGAGCAGGGCCGACCACTTGGTGACGGGAGCGCACATGGCTACCTGGGGCAGTTCCTGGCGTCCGCCGCGGCCCAGGTTGGCGGGCACGTCAATGCCGCTGAGCACGATGACCGGAGAGCACTCGGCAAAGGCGATGGCGATGCCGGCAACGGAATTGGCAAGCCCAGGGCCAGGTGAGACGAGTACGACGGATGGGCTGCCGGTCGAGCGCGACCAGCCCTCGGCCATCTGGATCAGCGACGATTCATGGCGGCCGGTGAGGACTTCAACGCCCTCGTTGAGGCAGGCTTCGTAAACCGGAAAAAGCGGTGCGCCGGGCAGCGTGAAAAGGCGGCGAACGCCGTGCGCCTTCAAGGCCCGGATCAGCAATTGCCCGCCCGTTATTTTCTCCATTTAGCGCTCCGTTTCAAGCTTGTAACTGCCCGGCTTGTTCGGGCTTTTTGAGCCGGAACATCACCTTTGCAGGATTGCCCGCAACCACGCTGTAGGGCGGTACGTGGCTGCGGACGACTGAAGCGGCGGAGATCACGCTGCCCTCGCCGATCTTGACGCCGGGGAAGATGATGCAATTCCTTCCAATCCATACGTTGTCTCGGATGAGGACGGGACGGACGTCTTGGCTCTTTGGCGGCTCGTGCCTCCAGCGCGATCCTGGGTCGGTGTCATGGCCGTTCGAGTCCATGATCTGAATGCCGCCGGAGAGGGTGCAGTTGCGCCCGATGCAGATCAGCTTGCCGATGGCGAAGCTGCACCCGCCGCCAATGCCGGTATTGTCTCCGATCTCGAGCCGGGGACGGTCGGCAAAGCGGGCGGCAAAACCGATGTCGACTTTGCCGACGATGCTGACGTTGTCGCCAACGACGATGTCGCCCTTGCCGGCGATCCAGTGCAGATGCGCGTCGGTGTGCAGATTGCGGCCGTAGCTGGTGCAACAAGCCTTGAAAAACGGTTCGCAGATAAAGACGCGCATGACAAAATAATAGGAGTTGCGAAGAAATAGAAAGAGCCAAACCGCCGGCAGGACGACGGCTTTGGGAGCGGGGACGGAGAGTCCATTGACCTGCCAATAGGCCCACTTCAGAAAGCGCGCCAGCGGTGACTTGGACGTGGCAATCCGGCGGCGAAGCGTCGGCTTGCCAACTGTAGCGTCGGCGGAAACAGTGGACTGTGGGATCGTGTTCATTTGTACCTCTGTTCGTCCGTTTCGGTTGCCGGTTCCATCAGGATCGCATGCGGCATCTCAGACCGGCGTAGCAGCGCCCGGAGCAGGCTGTGTATCTGGGTGTCCAGCGCTGGGCTGAGGGCCGCTGGGCTGGCAAACAGCAGTAGATCGAAATCCTCTGTTCCATCCGCATGTTGGAAGACTTTGGTGCGGGCGCGGGCGACGTGGGGCAGACCGGAAGCAAGGCGGCGCACCGCTGCAAGACTGATTTTCTCACCTTTGCGGCTGATAAAGTCGCTCAGGCGGCCTTTGAAATAGAGGTAGCCGCCGCTGTCCTGCTCGAACCAGTCGCCGGTGGCAACGGTTTGCGGGGCGACCAGATCGTTCGGCCGGCCTTCAACGCGGCCAATGGTCCGCTTCATAACTGTGGCTGAGTTCACATAAAGCTGAGTTCGTCCGCTGCCGTCCTCGGCTGGGCGCAGTGAGACGGCAGTGCCTTCATGCGGCAGGCCGACCGAGGCGTACCGGGAGGTAGGCTCGGCGTGCGCGGCCAGTGTGCAGACGCGCGGCCCGGCTTGCGTGAGGCCGTATGTCATGTAGACATCCTTGCCGCCGCGTACTTCAACGAGACGGGCAACATGCTCCGGCTCCAGAGAATCTCCGCCGACCGAAAGGACACGCAAGCCAGCCAGTGCGCTGAGATCGTCGCCACGGATGGAGCGAATGTGCACCGGCGTCAGCGAAGAGACGGTGACGCCGTATTCTTCTAGGTTTTTGCGGTATCCGGCAAGGTTGAAAGGCGGGCCGCCGATGATCAGCCGGTTGCCGCGGGTGAGCGAAGAGAGCGCCTGGCTGGACAAGGCGAAGGAGAAGAAGAGTGGCAAATTGACCAGCACAGTATCGTCAGTTCGTTGGCCGATGGCGTTGGCGTGGCGCTGGCCGTTGAGCAGAATGGCCTCGAAGTCGAAGACGCAGCCGCTGGAGACGCCCGATGTGCCGGAGGTCATTAGAACAATCTCGCCGGGTGCGGCCGCCGGCTCGGGCGGAGCATGAAGTAGGGCCACCTGAAGCGGGCCGACGGTCGAGTACGACTGCGCGCCGAGATCGCCGGTGGGCAGGCGCAGCGCGGCCATCGCGAATGCGCCCATCGCCGTTGCAATCTCGCGCAGGCGCGCGGCATGGACGTTGGGTGGCAGCAGCGATGGTACGCCGCCGCCCATCAGGACACCGAAATACTGGTGAAGCAGTTCGCGGCTGTTGGACAGACACAGCAGAACCAGATCGCCGGGGCGCAGGCCGTGCCGCTTCCAGGCTTTGCCCAGTGCGGCGCAGTCGGGCGTAGCCGTGGGAAAGCCGCTGGGCAGCGCGTCGATAGTGCGTTCGACAAAGGAATCCAGGAGCTGCGGAGAGAGGAAGTTCTTCATGCGCTGGCTCCCGAATTCAAAACCTCAGCGGTCAGCCAGGCAAGCTCCGGCGCAGTCAGTTGCTTTCCAGTGGTTAAGACTCCTGGCGGGGCTAGCAGAAGCGCGCGAGCCAGCGTTGCGCCCGCGGCATCGGTCCTGCAGGCCGCCACCACCATCAGCCGCGCGGCCTTCCGCGCGAGCCACGCCTGGCAGAGAGTCAGCGCCGTGGGCAGCCCATCTTGCGGGTCCATGGTGAGACTCAGCGTGGGGCCGCGAAAGCCAAAAGCGATACAGGAAACGCCAACCAGCGTCCATGGGCCGGAGGCCGCGTAGTGCAATGGCGAAGAGAATCCCTTGGTCCCCTCCTCCTGCATTCCGGCCATGGTCGCGCCCGGTCCCTGATTGCCGAGGACGATCATGCCGATCTGGTGGCGCAACTCGGACCAGCCATCGCCCGCGGCGGCAAGCGTCTTGGTCACCGCCGTGGCCGTGATCCACGCTGCCTGATCGGCATAGCGAATCGAGGCGCGAATCCTGGGGTCAAAGAGGTCGCGCTCGAAGGCAGCCGCCTCCCCCGATCCGGCTACGATGAATGCACTCAGATCGCTCATGAGGCCGCCTCGAAGATCAAGCTGGTATCAAAGCCGCCAAAGCCGAGCGTGAGGCTCAAGGCGGCACGGGCAGAGCAGGGAACTGGCCGGCCGATCGCCAGCGGTAGGGAAAATTCGGGAATCGGCAACTCCAGTCCGCGAATTGGCGGGACGCGGCCTGTGCGCATGGCGAGGATCACTGCGATGGCTTCGATGGCTCCAGTTGCGCCGAGCGTGTGTCCAAAATTGCCTTTTGTCGCAAAGATCAGCGGGCGGGAATCAGAGAATATCGCGGTGAATGCATTGCTCTCCGTGGTGTCGTTCATCACCGTTCCCGAGCCGTGTGCATTGATCAGTCCGATGGCCGAGGCGGGCAGGCCAGCATCGGCCAGAGACCTCTCCATCGCATAACCGGCGGACAATCCGGTGATGTCGGCCATGGTCATTCCTGTGGCGTCGTTGGCCGAGCCCACGCCGGTCAAGTAAGCCAAAGCAGGCCGGTTTGACGTTTCGGCTTCGAGAACCAGAAAGCCCGCGCCCTCACCCAAAAGCGTTCCATCGTGGCGGGAATCGAAGGCGCGCAATTCGGTGGGCGACATGGTGCCTAATGCCGAATGCGCCAGACGCTTGTTGGACGTAATCACATCCGCGCCTCCGCAGACGCAGCATTGGGCCTCGCCGGAGCGAATCAGTTCGGCTGCTACCAGGATTGCGTCCGAGGCCGAGGAGCAGGCCGTAGAAAGCACAACTGGAGGAACTGCCGCGCCCAGCTCCCGCGCCACTTGAGAGGCCCACCCTGAGAGCGGAGTGCGCGAGGACGATTCGTCCAGATAAGCGCCCAGGCTGGTGCTGAGAACATACCGCAGTTGCAGGTCGCCAGGTTCACGGTGGGCCGCGGCCAACGCCTTGCGAATGGTTGCCGTGGCCATCTTGACCAGCCGCTCGGTGGGTGGAAGCTCCGTGCTTGAATCTATGACCGGCGCAACCAGCAGACTTCGCAGACGACCAGAGTAGGCGACCGGCCTCATCCCCGATTTTCCATCGAGCAGAGACTGCCAGACCAGCTCCAACTCATCGCCAAGAGCGGTGAGCCAGGCCATCCCTGTGACGGCGATTCTCGGGCCAATAGACATCTGGGGAATCCTATTCAAGCGCAGCGTTCAGACGCGGCGCATCTCAGGTTTCAGGGCGCTTGGGGGAAGCGCCGCGCGATCTTGTCTATGCCGCGCTCTTCTGACCTTGCAGGCGATCGATCAAGTTCGCCAGCAAGCGGATGGAGGTGAAATTTTCGGGAGTGTAATCGTTGTCGCTGATCTCGACGTTGAACCTCTGTTCGCAAAGGACGCGCATCTCTACAAAACCAACCGAATCCAGGCCAACAACGGTCCGCAGACCATCATCCAAGCCAATATCCTCCTCGGCGATCTCGACGTACAAATCGTTGACGATCATCTTGCGTAGAGCAGCGATCAAATCATCCCGCATTATCAACCCCCTCATTGAAGTATTTTGCCGCAATCCTGCGGCATAGAATCGATAAGTCTTTTGTCTGCAACGATCTGATTCTAGCAGAAGGCGGGGCGGCTGCCAAGAGAATTCCCGTTCACATAGGTTACTAATGCTGGTGCGACGGCACAATGCGGTGCTTGCCCGCGCCGCCTCAGACGCGCAGCACTTCGATCCCCTGGCGCTCGAAGGCGGCAATAGCTTCAGGCTCCGCGCCGGTGTCGGTAATGAGCAAGTGAATCTCGATGGCCGGACATATAAATGCAGGACTGACCGCTCCCAGCTTGCTGGAGTCGGCGACAACGACCGTCTTCCGGGACTGCTTGAGCATCTTGCGGTAGACCAGGGCCTCGTCCGGTTCCAGTGTGGTGGCTCCGCGTTCGGAGTCCAGCCCGGTGACGCTGAGAAAGACGATATCCATATAGACATCGTCCAAGAAGTTTAGTGCCGCGCTTCCGGTGAGCGAAAACGACCAGGCCCATGGCACCATGCCGCCGGTAAGATAGGTGCGGATGCCAGGCTGGTTGCATAGTTCCATTCCGATATTGATGCCGTTGGTGACTACTTGAATTTTGCTGCGGTGGCGCAAGCTTCGGCCGATATGCGTGGTAGTGGTGCCGGCCGTAAGCCCAACAGTCTCACCAGGCTTGACCAGTTCGGCCGCGGCCACTCCGATGCGGCGCTTTTCAGCGGCATGGCGCTGCTCACGGGCCAGAAAGGAACTGTCATACCGGAATGGCTCATAGAGCAGCGGCTCAACCAGTTCCGCGCCTCCATGTGTGCGGCGAATCAACCCGCGAGCTTCCAAGCGCGCCAGATCACGCCGGATGCTGGGCGCGGAAGACCCGGCGACGGTCAGCAACTCTTCTATGGTGGCGGTTCCGGTGCGCAGAAGATACTTGACGATCTGCTCGGAACGGCGACTAATCGAATCGGACATATCACAGCGATTCTACTCTGCCAGCGCGAAAAAAGTGAAGGAGAAATCGAGATTGTTACCTCAAATAACAACAAAAAACGCTAGATGTGTTCATCAAAGTGAGCATTATGGCATAATATGGTCATATCAGGTTTTGTTTTCTGCCTGTTAAAACAGGCCGCCGGAGTGAGAAAATGCCGAGCTTTACGCACGAAATGCTGCGCGAGATCTACGAACAGCCCGAGGCGCTGCGCCGTACCCTGGCGCTCTATCTGAACGACGACGGCTTGAAGCCGGAGGTTGCTGGACTACTGGCCGGTTGGGCCATTCCCGAGGGCGAGGTTCTGATTGCCGCCTCTGGCTCAAGCCGCCATAGTGGTCTGGCGGCTGAGATTCTACTGGAAGACCTTTGCGGCCTGGCCGTGGATGTGGAATACGCCAGCGAATACAGTTGTCGCGGCGGCGCAGACAAGATGGAGTCGCACCACCCCAGCGTATTGGTGCTCTCCCAGTCCGGCGAGACCTCCGATACGCTGGCGGCGCTGCGCGAGGCGGCTCGGCGCGGGCAGCGCACACTGGCGATCACCAACGTGACCGGCTCTACGATGGCCCATGAAGCGACGGTCTCCATGCCACTGGCTGCCGGTGTGGAGCGCGCGATTCCGGCGACCAAGAGTTTCACCTGCCAATTAGCCGTCTTGTACCTGTTGGCGCTCTATGAGGGCGCACGGCTTGGCCGCATGGACAAGGCAGCGCTGGCCCAGCACATCTCCGATCTGCGCGCTCTGAGCGGCAGCATTGAAGCCCAACTGGACCCCTGGCGGCAGCAAATGACCACGCTCGCCTTCAAGTACAGAACCGCGAATACCTTTCTCTACCTGGGCCGCGGCATTCATTACGCCATTGCGCGCGAGGGTGCGCTCAAGCTCAAGGAAGCCTCCTATGTTCATGCCGAAGGCTATCCGGCAGGCGAATTGAAGCATGGGCCAAACGCGCTGGTCAGCGATCGCGTGCCGCTAGTGGTGCTGGCCACGGTGGATCGAGCGTTGGAGGCCTCCGTGCTGCGCTATGAGCGCACGCTGCAACTGCTGCGCGAGATGAAGACGCAGGGTGCCAGAGTCATTGCGATTGCCAACTCCGGAGATACTGAAGTGGAGGAGTTAGTCAGCGATTTTGTGCCCGTCGAACCTGCGCCGGAGTATCTGCTGCCCATCTCCGAGGTCGTTCCGCTCCAACTTTTTGCCTACTTCATGGCGTTGGAGCATGGGGTGGACGTAGACAGGCCAAGAAACCTCTCCAAGGCGGTCGTCGAGAAGCCAGAGTAGTTAGAGCCTCACTTGTAATCGATAGCCATTCGTACTACCGTTCCTGTAGCTCATTTTCAAGAAAAGGATTTCGATGACCGCCAGTAACATCGACAGTTCACAGCGGCCCATCCGCCGACATCCGGCCGCCTGGGTGCCCACGCTCTATTTCGCCGAGGGACTTCCATTCTATGCCGTCAATTATATGGCTCTCTACTTTTATCAAAATATGGGCGTCAAAAATGCCGTTACTACTCTAGTGATTAGTCTGCTGGCTTTTCCTTGGACGCTCAAGCCCATCTGGAGTCCGATGCTCGAAATGTATAAGACAAAGAAATTCTTTGTCGTGGGCACGCAACTGATCGGCGGGCTGAGCCTGGTCTTGATTGCACTGTCGTTGAATCTGCCCGGATACTTTCGCTATTCAATTGCGATATTTGCAGTGCTGGGTTTTTGTTCGGCCACTCACGATATTGCCGCGGACGGAATTTATATTGCCGCGCTGTCTCCCAAGGAACAGGCGGCGTACATAGGCTGGCAGGGTGGCTTCTACAATCTGGCGCGAATCTTTTCAACGGGCGGCTTGTTGTGGCTGATTGGAGTTCTCGGCGAAAAATTCGCATTGGCGCACGTTGCAGCCCCGTTGGTGCGTGCCTGGATGGTGATCTTCGGCGCGGTGGGGCTGGTTCTGGTGGCGTTGAGTCTATACCACGCGCGCATGTTGCCAACTGGCGGAGAAGAAAGAAAATCCGAAAGTATTCGTCAAATGGCCCGGACTTTTTGGGAAGTTGTGGTAAGTTTCTTCAAGAAAAGGAATATTTATTTACTGCTAGTCTTTATTTTTCTGTATCGCGCTGGCGAGGGGCAGGTCATCAAGGTGGGTCCGCTCTTTCTGCGGGCTTCGCGTGAGACTGGCGGCCTCGGATTGAGCTTTCAAAAAGTGGGAGCCATCTATGGAGTCTTCGGCAGCGCGGCATTTATTCTGGGCAGCGTTTTGGGCGGATACTTCATCGCGCGATTGGGCCTGAAGCGCGCCCTGCCGTGGCTCATCCTGGTACTGAATCTGCCCATGCTTGCCTATTGGTATTTGAGCGTCGCGCTGCCTGTTAATCCAGTTCTGGTTACAACCGCGATGAGCGTGGAAATGTTCGGGTACGGCTTTGGATTTGTCGGCGTAATTTTACTCATGATGCAGGAGATCGCTCCCGGAAAATTCCAGACAGCCCACTACGCTTTTGCAAACTCGCTGATGAATCTTGGCGTGATTCTGCCCGGAGCCGCCAGTGGATGGATTCAGACCAAGCTCGGTTACACGCACTTTTTTATCTGGGTAATCATTGCGGCGCTGCCCGCGCTGATTCTTTCGCGCTTCATTCCGATTCGCGGCGGAGCGCGGCCGGCGTCGCAAATTGCCGAGGCATAAGGGTAAGTCATTACTGATTTTTACGGAGGAATCGCAAATGGTCGACGTGCCGCAATTGAAAACTCTCGAATCTGCATCGGGAAACGACCAGGCCGGATTCAAGGCCGTCATTTTGGCGGCTGGCAAGCAGGCCATTACGGCCAATGGCGAGCCGCTGGTGCTGCAAAAACTCGGTGAGCGCAGCATCTTGCAGTGCGTGGTGCAAAATGCACTGCAAGTTGTCCATGAAGAAGACATCTATGTCGTTGTCGGCTATCGCCAGCAGGATGTGCGCGAACATCTCGGACCGAACTTCCATTATGTCGTTCAGGAAGCCGCGCTGGGCACCGGAGATGCCATGCGGCAGGCTTCACATGAACTCAAAGATTATTCGGGCAATTTATTGATCCTTTATGGAGACACTCCGTTGTTTCGACCCGATTCGATCCGCGGATTGCTCAATCGCCATCAACTGCAGAAGGCCGACCTGACTCTGCTCACCGCAAATGTGGACCGAGTGCTGCCTTACGGGCGCATCATTCGCGACGCCGCCGGACAGATTATCGACATCATTGAAGATACGGAGGCCTCTCCGGATGTGCGCCAGATTCGCGAGTTGAATGTTGGAGCCTATGTAGTCAATGCTGGAGTGATCGCAGTGGCGCTTGAAGGCTTGACTCCTTCCCCGCGCGATGGCGAATATCGATTGACAGACTGCGTTCATCAATTGATTCGCTCCGGCCTTCGCGTTGCCAGTTATCAACTCTACGATCAGGACGAAGTGCAGGGAATCAACACACCAAAAGATCTGGAACATGCTGAATTCATCTTGCAAAGACGTCTTTTTCGCCCCCATCGTCAAGAAGAGCAGAATATGGTTGCCTTTGGAACCGGCGGTTGGCGCGCCATTATCGGCGAGGGCTTTACGATGCACAATGTCCGGCGGTTGAGCCAGGCATTGTCGAATGAAATTACCCGGCGCAGAGATGAAAAGCACGGCGTGCTTATTGGCTACGATCGGCGCTTTTTATCCAAGCAGGCTGCCGAGGCATCCGCGGAGGTCTTTGCCGGCAATAATATTCCAACGATTCTATTAAGTGAGGATGCGCCGACGCCGCTTATTACTTACGCCACGGCGCTGGAAGGCGCCGTCTACGGCCTGGTTTTTACGGCTAGTCACAACCCGCCGGAATGGAATGGACTGAAGGTCTTTCGCTGCGATGGCTCCCTGCTGCTCGACGACGAGACTCGCAAGATAGAATCCGAGACGAACACGCTGGGTCCAAACGGCGCAATTAAACTCGAACTCGATATTGCGCTTGAAGCCGGCATAGTGAAGCGAAAAGACTACACCAATCAATACGTCAATGCTGTCGAGGCGCTGATTGATTTGGAGGTCATTCGCAAGGCAGGTCTTAAGGTAATTGTCGATCCGATGTATGGCGTTGGGCAACTTACTCTTGGCATCGTTTTGACCGAGGCACGCTGCCGCGTAACTTTTATTCACGAACGCCATAATCCGCTTTTTGGTGGCCGTTCGCCCGCGCCGAGCCTGGAAGGGCTGCGCATGTTGAGTTCGCAGATGCAGGAAGAAGGCTATGACGCAGGCCTGGCAATGGATGGCGACGCGGATCGCATTGCGATTCTCGATGAGAAGGGTCGTTACATTTCCGTCAACGATCTCTTGCTTCTGCTCTATTGGTATCTGCATGAGGTGCGCGGCGAACGCGGCGGCGTAGTGCGCAACCTGGCGACGACGCACCTTCTTGATCGGCTGGCGCACCACATGGGCGAGCAATGTTATGAAGTCCCAGTCGGCTTCAAGCATATTGTCAATGTGATGCAGCA
Source organism: uncultured Occallatibacter sp. (assembly GCA_964509755.1). Lineage (GTDB taxonomy): Bacteria > Acidobacteriota > Terriglobia > Terriglobales > Acidobacteriaceae > Telmatobacter. The sequence continues at coordinate 33,602 of CAZDYU010000017.1, forward strand.
GCACAATGCGTTATTGGGCGGCGAATCGTCGGGCGGGCTTACAATTCGCGGGCACATTTTAGGCAAGGACGGTATCTTCGCATCGGCTCTGGTTGTGGAAATGCTGGCTCGCACCGGCCAGAAAATCTCCGAGTTGCGCGACCGCATCTATGCAATCACGGGTCCGCTCTACGATCTGGAAGAAGGTATTCCGGCGACGCCGGAAATGAGGATCGCCGTGCCGAAACTGCTCAAAGAGACACCGAGCAGCCACATTGGCCGCTATCCAGTGACCAGGATTTCATATGCGGATGGCACCAAACTATTTTTGGAAAATGATAACTGGGCGCTGCTGCGCTTTTCCGGAACCGAGCCTGTGCTGCGACTCTCCGTGCAGGCAGACACAGAGGAGAAGGCCAGGGAATTGATAGATTGGCTGCGTCAGTTTGTGAAAGCAAAGAGTTAGGCGCCAGCGCAATAGAGCGACGGATGTGTCAGGCCGTGTTATTCACTTTGGAGGATTGTCTTGCGCTACGGTTATTTTGATAATGAAAAACGGGAGTATGTGATCGACCGCGTCGATGTTCCTGTCTCGTGGACGAATTATCTCGGCGTAAAGGATATGTGTACCGTTATCTCGCACAATGCGGGCGGATATTCCTTTTTCCAGAATGCCGAACACCACCGCATTACACGATTCCGCGCCAACGGCATTCCGCTTGATCGGCCTGGGCATTATGTATATCTTCGCGACGACGATACGGGCGAGTATTGGTCGATCTCATGGCAGCCTGTCGGCAAGGATCTGAACAAGGCAAAGTATGAATGCCGCCACGGACTTTCTTACTCGAAGTTCTCCTGCGATTATCAAGAAATCCATGCGGAACAAACGCTATTTATTCCAATCGACGACGATGTTGAATTGTGGGATGTGAAGATCCGTAACACGGGAGGAAAGCCGCGGCGGCTGAGCGTCTTCGGATACGTGGAATTCTCGTTTCATCACATCGAAATTGACAATCAAAATCTTCAGATGAGCCTTTATGCGAGCGGCGCGGATTATAGAGATGGTGTTATCGAATACGATTTCTATTACGAACCATCGACCTTTCACTATTTCACCGGAAACTTCGATCCGGACAGTTATGACACAATGCGCGATGGATTTTTGGGAAGCTATCGTACAGAAACCAATCCGCTGGCCGTAGAACAAGGAGAATGCAACAGCAGTGCTGAGTTGGGAGGAAATCACTGCGGTGCTTTGCACAAGCGAGTCGTGATTGAGCCCGGAGAAGAGTCGCGCCTTGTCTTTATGCTGGGAGTTGGGCCGAGAGAAAAAGGTAAGGAAATAAAGGATAAATATTCCGATCCGGATAGTGTTGACAGGCTTTTTTCCGCTTTAAAGAATTATTGGGAGAATAAACTAGCGGTTTTTCAGTGCAATACTCCACACCCTGGACTCGACACCATGGTAAATATATGGACGCTTTACCAAGCGGAAACATGCGTCGTTTGGTCGCGCTTTGCCTCGTTTATTGAAGTTGGCGGACGCACCGGCCTTGGCTTTCGCGATACCTCGCAGGACGTAATGAGCGTGGTGCATACCAACCCCGCGAAGTGCCGCCAGCGCATTGTTGAGTTACTGAAGGCGCAAGTTAGTCGAGGTTATGGTTTGCATTTATTTGATCCCGACTGGTTCGATGCGGAGAAACAGAAAGCTCCGGAGTTCAAATCGCCGACGATTGCCCACGCGCCCGATGTGAAGAGCATGATTCACGGCATTGAACATGCCTGTTCCGACGATGCGCTGTGGATTATTGTGACAGCTTGCGAATATGTGAAGGAGACGGGCGACATTGCGCTGTTCGACTTGGTGCTTCCATTCGCCGATGCGGGCGAAGCCACGATTTACGAGCACTTGAAGCGGTCTCTGGATTTTTCCGCGGAGCAGGTTGGGCAGACGGGGATCTGCAAGGGACTGCGCGCCGATTGGAACGATTGCCTGAATCTGGGCGGCGGGGAAAGCGCGATGGTTTCGTTCCTGCATCATTGGGCACTGCGCGCATTTCTAGAAGCCGCGGAATATCTGGGCCGCGACGAGGATGTAAAGAAGTACCGCGCTGTGGCGGAGAAGGTTCGCTCGGCATGCGAGAGAGAGTTGTGGGACGGCGAATGGTATTTGCGGGGAATTACCGCCAAAGGAAAAATGATTGGTTCAAGTGAGTGCGAGGAAGGAAAGATCTTCCTTGAAAGCAATACGTGGGCCGTGGTTTCCGACGCAGCTTCCGCCATACGCGGAATCTCTGCCATGGATGCGGTGGATAAGTATTTGTATTCAAAGTATGGAATTCATTTGGCCTGGCCTGCATTTTCAAAACCGGACGATGACATAGGATTTATGGGTCGCGTCTATAAAGGCGTGAAGGAAAATGGAGCAATTTTCAGTCACCCGAATCCTTGGGCTGTCATTGCGGAGTGCAAGCTTGGACGAGGCGAGCGAGCGATGAAATATTATAACGCGCTGCTTCCTTATAACCAGAACGACGAGATCGAAGTGCGCGAGGCGGAGCCTTATTCATACTGCCAATTCATTATGGGCAGGGATCACACAGCGCATGGACGGGCGAGGCATCCGTGGCTTACTGGGAGCGGCGGATGGAATTACACGGCAGTTACTCGCTGGATACTTGGAGTTCGGCTGGGCTTCGATGGACTGATTGTCGATCCCTGCATTCCGCCTGACTGGAAGCACTTCAGTGTAACTCGTCATTGGCGCGGGGCGATGTTCGATATTAGAGTCAAGAACCCGCATGGCGTAGAGAAGGGCGTGATCGGAGTTACACTGAACGGAGAACTTGTGCGTGGACCTATAAAGCCGCAACCGGCGGGTTCAGTCAATGAGGTTATTGTGACGATGGGTTGAATGCGCGCACTGAATCTGCGGGGGGGCTTCACTGTCAAGAAATATGAGTAGAAACTTGCTCTCCGGAGGTATGTCTCTTTGATGGAATCGTATTTAACGCGATGGCTATTTTATTTGCGGAAGACCCCGATATGCGCGTAGCCAAGTTTATTGAATAGAATGCAGAGGATTGCCGGAAGTTGGAACAGTAATCCCGTGCGTTTGGCTGCGGCAGGCTTGCAAAACTAGCAGATTGCCGAAACACTGCGGTTTTCAGGATGAATTAGCGGAGAATTCGTGTCTGAGGCCACGTTCACGCCAATTATGAAAGTCCAACTGCATTGCGCGTACTGCCGTGAATAACCACAATAGCGCGCGTTCCGCCACGTAGCGTACGCTTGAACCTCGTTCAATTCGAGTGAGAATAGCGCCAGTATACTTCAACCCTCTGCCGGCAGATCACGGCCTTGCTCCTTCCCCCCCGTCCCCTTCTCCTCTTGTGGTACCCAGAAGCGAAAACATGCGCCTTTCCCCGGAGCGCTTTCCACCTCGATTCCGCCGCCATGAGCCGTCAGAATCGCGCGCACAATCGCCAATCCCATCCCTGATCCTTTGCCTTTTCCGGCGACATTCCTGCCCCGGTAAAACTTCTCGAAGATGAAGGGCAGGTCGGCGGCGTCGACGCCTGGACCATCGTCCTCGACGCTGAACTCCAATCGGTCGCCAACGCGCCGGCTCCCAATCAAAATCCGTCCGCCATGCGGCGCATAGCGCGCGGCATTTTCCAGCAGGTGGCGCAGCACCCGGCTCAGCAGATGAGGGTCGAACCAGGCCGGCCTATCCGGCTCATCCGGCTCCTGAACCACAATTACCAACCGATGTTTTGCCAGGATAGTTTGGGACTCCTCGACCGCCTGCTCGATCAACGCGCGTGGATTCTGCGGAGCCGAGCGAACTTCGACCGCATTGGCGTCAATCTCGGCCATCTCGATCGCCTCGCCGATCAAACGATCAAGCCTCGTAGCCTCCTCGTCTACAATCGCGGCCAGGTCAAGCCGCCCGGCCTCGTCCAGCCCGTCGCCTTCAAGCAGCGTGGTTGCCGCGGCCTTGATCGAGGTCAAAGGGGTGCGCAACTCGTGAGTCAAAGAGTCGATCAGCGCCGTGCGCAGACGGTCGCCCTCGCGCGCCGCCTCCAGGTGCGACGAGGCCTCGATTGCCGTGGCGCGGGTCAGCGCGATCGCCACCTGCGCGCCAACCGCTGTAGCCGCTTCGTTGGATAGACGTGCCGGCCGCAACCCAAGCGCCCCCACTGGGCGCAATCCAAGCATCAGCGTCCGGACGGTAAACTCTCCTGGAATAACCAGCGTCGGATTCTGGCCCTGTGTCATCGCCCGCAAACTGGCCTGAATCCCTATGGGGAGATCGGTAGTTGAAGTATAGAAGCGGTCTTCGTCGCAGACGTATAAAACCACCCCTTCCAAAGCAAAGATGCGCGCGATCATCCTTGGCAGTTCGCGCGTCAGCCCCGCGGCATCCTCTTGCAGCATCATCTCCTGCGAGAGTTCGTAAAGCCGCTCCACATCCGCGCGGCGGCTCTCGGCCTGCCGCGCCTGGTTGCGCGCCCGCTCCGCAACGCGGCTTACCACCACGCAACTCAGCAGAAACGCGAGCATGGCCACCCACTCCTGCGCGCCCGCCAGCGACAAGGTGCGGTACGGAAGCAGAAAGTAATAATCGAAGCTGAGTGCGCACAGTGCGGCAATAAACAGCGCCAGCCATTGCCCGGCCTGCGTCGACGACCACACCACCAGCACCAGAAAAACCATCCCCGCGGCGGTCGAATCCGCGCCCAGCGAAACTAACACCGCCGTCGCCAGCGCCACCATCAGCGATCCCACAATCCAGTGCAGAATTCCCCGCGAATCGGTGAGTCCTTCGGTGATTTTCATGACATAGATCATACTGGGCCTAGCCAATGATGTAATCTTCTTGTTGAAAGAAGAACGAAATGCCCGGCAGAATTCTAGTCATCGACGACGAACCGCAAATCACCCGCGTGCTGCGGGCCGCACTCTCCGCGCAAGCCTTTGATGTGCGCACGGCAAACGATCCCGAAGAAGGCCTTGTGACCTTCCGCGAGTGGAACCCAGACCTGGTGGTGACCGACCTTATGATGCCGGGCATGAGCGGCGTCGAGGTCTGCCGCTCGATCCGCGCCCAATCTGCAATACCGGTGCTGGTTCTTTCGGTCCGCGACCATGAGCGCTCCAAGATCGAGGCACTGGACGCCGGCGCCGACGACTACGTCACCAAGCCATTCGGCATTCAGGAGCTTCTGGCCCGCGTCCGCGCCCATCTGCGCCGCGCCCCGGAGCGCACCACCGCCGCCTTGGAGTTGGGCGACTTTGTCGTCGATGCCGTCGCGCACTCGATTGCTGTGCTGGGAAAACCCATTCACCTTACGCCCAAGGAATTCGACCTGCTCCTCCATCTCGCCCGCAACGCCGGCAAGGTTATTACGCATCGCGTGCTGCTGACCACCGTCTGGGGAGCGCAATCCGCCCATCAGCCGGAGTATCTGCGGGTCTTTATCGGCCAATTGCGCAAGAAACTGGAGGCGGAAACCGGCAAGCAGTACATCCAGACCGAACCCTGGGTCGGCTACCGCTTCGTCCCTGAAGGCTGGACCGGCATCCAGGAATAGCCGCCGCCCGCGCCGTAGGCGCAAGGTTAATTAGCCCCGCGTTTCAACGCGGGCAAAGCGTCTCATCGTGGTTGAACCGGACTCCCGTCGGGACGGTGCTCATGCTCCTCCCCAAAGCTTCGATCAAAACTTCAATCCAGAGCGGCAGGCCGGGGATTCATCCCCGGTCCAAAGCCCAAGCTACGAGCAAAGGCTTCACAGGCTGCGTAAAAACTCAATTCGGAGGGAGGCGGGGGTTTTAACCCCTGCAAAAAGCCAACAGAATCAGTACCGGCTTTACAGGCTGCGGAAAAACTCAATCGAGGGTTCTGCTTTGTAAGGGCACGACTTCAGTCGTGCCGATAAAGCCAATCACCCTAAAAACGGCAGTTGCACGCCGTCAACCGTGATCTGCATCAAGGTTTGGAGCCTCTGAAACTTGTTGCTTTGTAATCAGGGCCCGACTTCTAGCCTGCCCTGAGCGGAGTCGAAGGGGGCCGCAAAAGACTGATAGGAAAGCTGGGCTTTACAGGCTGCGTAAAAACTCGATTGGATGAAGGGTACGGGCTTTAGCCCGTACATAACCACTGCTTTATCAACGCCGGCTTTAGCCACCGAGGGAATTATCAGCCATTTCTGTCGTTAAACTGGCCTTTTTTCGCAGCCTCTTTAGCCCCTGCAAAACTTCGGCCCGGCGAACTACCATGCTTCGGCTTCTTCTCGATCATCGATTTTCGACTGCTCCGCACCTCACCCAAATGGTGAAATCGTCAATCGCTGCAAGGAGTTTCACTTTGAAGAAGATAACCAATTCAAGGCTGGATCGACTGCCGTTTTTAGGATAAATCTGTCCACCGTTCATCGCGGCGTTTCGCGATGAGCGAGATACCACGAACCTTGCGCGAGCAAATAGCGAGCCGCTGGCCCCACCGCAGATGGTTTGCATAGAATTTCGATCCCCGGGAGCACAATAATACCAGCAGCAAACCCGAGGCCCAAATGACCACCGCCCAATCTCCAATCCGCGCACTTGCTGTTCCCTCTTCCCTATTCCCCAGTCCCTCAGTTCCTTTTTCTTCATCCAGTCTTCCCCTTTTCTTCGCAAAAAAATCCTGGTACCCCCACCCCCCCTACCCATTTAGAGACCCTGTTTTGGCCAGTATTACGATGTTAATAACCTTATTATCAAAGATATACATTTATACATAGGTTACTAATAAGTAACATATAATTCCTGTTTTTGGCTTTTTGGGGCCAATAAATTGCCACTTTTACCCCAAAAAGCCTAGTTTTTGAGCGTTTTGACAACCCGAAATTACTCGGAGGATACAAACCAAATGCGAACGAATAGCGAGCGACGGCCCCACCGCAGGTGGCAATCGAAACTCGTTCTGCTGATCGTCTTGCCCTTTGCCGCGGCAAGCCTGGTGTTGCAAGGCCATTTTTTTGCGGAGAACCTGCCGCAGGTCGCAATCTGGACCTTCGGCCTGAGCCTGGTCTTTGGCGCTGTGGTCCTGCAGTTGCGCGCAGCCACGCCAGCGGCAGCCTTTACCGGCGCAGTTCTTACCGCCAATCTGATTTTCTCTACAGCGATTTATCCCTATCAACCCTGGCGAACCGCGCTGGTGCCGCTGCTGGTGCTCTTCCTGCTTACGTTTCTGGCAACGGGCTTGGGCCGTGAGCAGAAGGAGCGGCAAGAAATATCTGAACCGCGGCTGGGGCGAACCGCTGCGCAGGTAGCCGCTAATCTCGGCTTCGCGGCCATCGCATTGAGTGAACTGGTGCAATCATGGCTTACGGACACAGGCTGGTTTCCGCATGTGCCTCAGTCACCCACGTTTCTCTTTACTGTAGGGCTGGCAGCGCTAGCGGAAGCCGCGGCCGATACCGTCTCGTCGGAGATAGGCCAGGTTCTGGGCGGGCGGCCGCGCATGATCACAACGTTGCGCCGCGTCGAGGCCGGCACCGACGGCGCTATCAGCCTGGTTGGCACACTGGCCGGCGCGGCAGCGGCATTGTTGGTCGCCATGGCTGGAACCATCGCCTTCGGCGGCAGCAGGACCATGTTGGCAGTCAGTTGCGCGGGCGGCGTCTTCGGTCTCTTCTTTGACAGCCTGCTGGGCGCAACTCTTGAGCGCCGCGGCTGGCTCAACAACGACGCCGTCAATTTCCTCTCAACGGCCAGTGCGGCTGCTTTTACGCTGGGGTTGCTAGGGGTCTTGATTCATTGGGAGAGTTAATCGACGAATCGCACTGAAATTGCAATCCTCGCGCTGATGTCAGCGGCTGGCCCTTCGGTCCGTTGGCGTTGCTCAGGCGCTGGCCGCGGCGACTCTTGCCGGTCTTCCACCTTTGACGCCGTTGGACCGCGCCGCTTGGCGTTTGGCCTCTGTTCTGGCTCTGCCGCCTTTCTTGCCGAGTTGCGCCATCCAGCGACGGTTTCCATAGACGCCTTCGATCAGCGCGGGAACGTACAGGTCCACATCGAGATCCGGAAAGCTGATGCTGGTCCCATGACCGAGCAATTCGTAGTTTTCAATTTGCTCGTGCGTGGCGTTGTCCAGTCCTTGCACGTCTTCGATGGGAAGCACCAGCCTGCGCTGGTTGCTGAGTCCAACTATGAGCAGGTTAAGAGTGGGGATATGCTCCACCGTCCGTGCACGCGGGTCGCTGTCGTGGACCTTCGCACTCTCCAGCGCCGCTTCGATTTCGGCGTCGGTAGTTACGACTTCATGTTCAGCCATGGTGCTTCTCCCAAAGCAATACCAGTTCTTCAAAATGCTTGGCGGCTACAGTCAATACATGGCGCACATCCGACTTGCTTGCATTGCTCGGCCTGATGGCGTCCGATCTGTAGGCGAGCGTAACCTTGCCGTTTGCACAAAGATCGACGATCACTTCTACGTCTGCATAGAAACCATGCACGTGGCGCGGCTCGTGATCCATTGTGTAGGCCGTGAACCTGACGCCCTCATAGCGGATCGAAGCCATCGGAATCCATTGTAACCCAATCTGTTTGGGTTAAGTGACCAATTTTTCACCGGATTCACATCTGCATCAATGCAAATGCAATCGCCAAGCGGTATAACTCAGGATTTCGTGCGCCAGGCGATCGAATTCCTGGGAGCCGCCGGCAATCGTTCCACGCGGACGCGGCGAGGTCAGCACGTCCAGGCCGTCGGCGGCGCAGATCTCGTGAATCCGGAACAGGTGCGTGCCGTCGCTGACCACCACCAGGCGGCGCATCCCGTTGGCGCGCGCAATCACCGCAATGCGGCGGGCCTGTTCCTCGGTGTTGCGGCTTTCGGTCTCGGCGATGATGGCGCTCTCTGGAACGCCCAGGCTCATCAGATACTCGCGGCCCACTGCGCCCTCTGAGTATTGGTCCCCGCCAGTTCCGCCCAGGGTGATAATGATCGGTGCAATTCTGCGGTTGTAAAGCTCCTTGGCGTGGTCCAGGCGCGCGCGAAAGACCGGCGAGGGGCGGCCATCGTACTCCGCCGCGCCCAGAACGCCGATTGCGTCCGACGGGGCAGCCTGCTCCAGTCCGGCAAAGTTTTCTATCTGTACGTAGACCCAGCCGAACCAGCCCAGCGACCCGATGAGCAGGGCCAGGAAAAGCAGAAAGAACAGGCGCAGAGTCCAGTTGCGATGCTTCGGCTTGGACGGACTCTTCATGTGCATTGATTTTACCGCTCTAGTCTCAGCGCTGGAGCGCCATTACAATTTCGCGGGTCGGGATCGCGCCCTCGCGGAGAATCTCCCAGCGTCCCTCGCCCAGAGAAATATCGACGATCGTAGTCGGCTTGGCGTGGCCAGTTGGACCCCCATCGACAATTAGTGGAATCCTGTCGCCGATCTGGTCGCGCACGCAGCCGGCGTTGGTGCATTCTGACGCCCCTTGCAGGTTGGCCGAGGTGGCGGTGATGGGCAACCCCAGGCGCTCAACCACCGCGCGCGGAATCGCGGCATCGGGGACGCGCAAGGCAACATTGCCGGTGTTCGCGGTCGAGCGCAAAGGCAGCTTCGAGCCCGCCTTCACGATGATTGTCAACGGGCCGGGCCAGAATCGCTCCGCCAGCTTGTCGATCAGGGGTTCAGTCTCGCGGACCAATTCATAGGCTTGCGCCAAGGAAGCAATCAGCAACGAGAGCGGCTTGTGCTTCTGCCGCGTCTTGATCTGGTAGATCTGCTCCACGGCAAAAAGATTGACCGGATCGACGGCCAGACCGTAGAAGGTGTCGGTGGGCACGGCAACCACATCGCCCCTGCGCAGGCAGGCGACGATATAGTCGATGCGATCAGGCTCGGGTTCATCGGGATGGACGCGCAGGATTTCCGCCGACAAGCAGGTCAACCTCACTTCAGATTTTTGCGTTGCGTTGAAAAGCCGCTCCGCCTCTGTGAAATTGGGAACAGCAGCCGGAAAACGCCTTCAGCTTGATCTCAATCAATGAGACTGGCCTGGCAAAGAGACTAAAATCATGTTAACGCACACAGATGCATGCGCGTTCCGCCTCATATGCCTGTTCGCATTGTACAGAGTAAGCAGAATCCGCGCCTCAAGGAATTGCGCCGCGCATTGGCGCGCCCAGGCTGGCAGGCGCACGGCGATGCCGCCCCACTGCTGGCCGCGATTGAAGGGCCGAAGCTGCTGGCCGAGGCTCTACGCTCTCACTTGACCCTGACCTGTGTCTTTGTCGCTCAGGGTGAAGAGGCGCTGCTGGATGAGCTGGAGCTTCCACCACAGATCGAAGTACTGCTGGTCCCCAAAGAGATTCTGGACTCGTCATTGTCTACGGAAACGCCGCAGCCGGTTGCCGCGCTGGTTGAGCCGCCACAGTGGGATTGGGACGACATTCTTCACGCTTCGACTAAGGCCATTCCGCTGCTGCTCGTCCTGGCCGGCCTGCAAGACCCCGGCAACCTGGGAACGATCCTGCGCTCTGCAGAAGCCTTTGGCGCAACCGGCATTCTCAGCCTGGCCGGAACTGTCAGCGCATGGAATCCCAAGGCAGTGCGTGCATCGGCGGGCAGTCTTTTTCGACTTCCGCTGCTGTCTGTCAGTGCAGAGGAGTGCTTTGCCCGCTTGCATCAGGCCGGAGTGAAAATCTGGACTACGGCATTGCACGAAGCCGAGACCGCCGACCACATCAATCTTAACGGGCCTGTTGCGTTGCTCATTGGCAATGAAGGCAACGGGGTACCGCTAGAGCTGGCCACTCAGGCCGATGGAGCTGTGACAATTTCCTATCCCGGCCCGGTTGAGAGCCTCAATGCATCGGTTGCCGCCAGTATTCTGCTGTATGAAGTCTCACGGCAGCGGACCGGAAAGCCGGCCGTCTCACCCGGTTTTGATCGCAATAACATTTTGGGATAGTGACCAGGTTGAGGCAAAATCTCTCATTTTTTTTAGGAGCCATTAACCTGACGCTGCCTAATAGGCGGGTGGGAGGGTGGGGTCGCGGAAGGCGGAGTTGGAGCGGCGGACGTCGCCGACGGAGCCGAAGTTGGCCAGGGTGAAGCTCCACAGATACTGGGTCTCATCGCGGACCGAGCCGAGCGAGAAGCGGCGGTAGCCGATGGTGAGGCCGCAGCAATCCCAGTTGTAGACGGCCTGCGCACCTGCATATTGCAGCTCGGAGTGGGTGAAGTCATAGCCGCCGTTGGCAGCCAGATTGAAGCCCTTGCCGCTGGGTTTGCCGATGGAGAGAAAAGGCTCCATCTGTTGGCTCTTGATGATGGCGGCGGCGTTCTGGCTTTCGTCCACGGCGTTGAGCAGGGCGTGGCCCACTCCGACGGTGGTTCGGCCCCAACTGTAGCCGGCAAAGACGTTGTCGGCGCTCATTCTTCCGGCCTTGGGGTCGTAGTCCAGATCCCACTGAATGCGCAGATTGTCGATTGCCTCAAAGCGCACCCTTGATGTGACTGGCGAAAGGTTGCGCGCGCCGGTGAGAAAGGCGATGGCGCTTAAGTCAAGCGTGGAATCGAAGACGTTGCGGCGGCCGGCGAGCAATGCCCCACCGAAGTTGGGATCAATGTAGAGCTTTTGCGCAATCTGCCAACTGGCCCACTCGCGCCCCTGCGGGGGGCAGACTTTTGGTTGAGAATCAGAGCCCGGTAAAGAACAAGGCCTGTCGCTGATGGGTTTAAGGAAGAGGCGCTGAGTGAGCGAGTAGCCTACTTCATTGGTGTCGGTGGCGATGTCTGTGGTGTCGATGAGCAGCACGCTGCGGGCCTGCGCGCCAATGCCGGTGACGTAACGGTAGGTGAACTCGGGCTCGATTACGTGGCGCAGTTCGCGATTCCAGTGAGAGAAGTTGTACTCGCGCTCGATGGCGGGCGGGCGGAGATCGACGGAGGCTTCAATGTCGCTGCGCAGGAGCGAATCGTGGCTGATGGTGGGAACGCCACCGTTCTTGTTGAGCAAGTCTGGGTTTTGACTGATGGAATAAACGGTCTCGCGCAAGGCAACTTCGGGAACCAGGCTCCATCCGCTGCCAACAAGCGGCAATGAAAGATGCGGGGAGAAGTCGATGCGGCCAGCATTGCGGGCGTGGAAGGCGGTTCCGGCCGGGCCTCCGAGCGAGATTGGTTCTCCGGGCTCGGAGCGGCCCATATAGCCGAGCGAGGTGCCGAGCCCCCAGTAGAGCCCCGAAGCGCTCAGTGGTCGGTCCAGCACGTCGAAGCGCAGGGTGGGTAGGTGGAGGATTCTAGCCTGGTTGCCGTTGATGGCGTTTTGGTTGCTATTGACCGTGCCGGCAAAACTCTGAAAGCGCTCTGTTGAAACCGAGGAGATGTACCCGTTATGGGTGTGGGTGAGAGATACATTGCTGGCTACCTCCGAGCTGATCGCGAGCCAGTAATTGTCATTGAAGACGAGGCGGTAGAGATAACTGGAGAGGTAATCGGCATTGCCGGCCAGACGCGTCTCCGAGTCCAGATCCATGCGGCCGACGGCGCTGATATCTTCGCCGCCTTGATTGATCCGCACGGCGCCGGCGGTCTGGGTTGCCGTGGCCGGAACAGTCTCCTCGACGCCGCGGTCGAGCAGTGCATTCCAGCGGACGGTCAGGTGGTCCATGCCAGGGCCCTTGTAGCGGAAGTCGCCGTTGGGCGCCCAGCCGCGCTTGCTGTAGTATTCCGCCCCGGCGACCATGTCCATATTGCGGCCGATCACCCAATAAACCTGCTCGCCAAAAGTGTAGCCGCGGATAGAGGAGCCGGTGCTGACGACAGGGATCAGAAAGCCGCTCTCGCGTCCCGTCTCCTCGATGGGGTGGCGCAGGTAAGGCAGATAAAAGATGGGAACACCAAGAAACTTAAAGAGCACATTCGAGGTGGAGGCCAGGCCACTGTCGAGTGAAATATCGCGAGAGTACAACTGCCAATCCGGATGGGGCAGACGGCAGTTGGTCATGGCGCCATCGACTATTCTGTAGTGGCCCTCGCCGGTTTGCAGCAGCACCCTGCCGGAGAAGAGAAAGGGATTGGTCGTGGAGTAGACAGCCGTGCGGCCCAGCGCGCGCACGCCTTGTGAGCCATGGACGTTGAAAAAGCGGGCGGTGTGCATGTTGAGGCGCATCTCGCCGCGCGAGGCGTAGATATGTACGTCGTTGGGTCCGCCGGTGACTTGCAGGTTGCCGTCGGCCTCTAGCTCCGTAGTGGACTGGTGGTAGACGACCTTGTCGGAACGGAGGATGTAATCGCGATAATGCACCACCACGCCGCCATCGAGGGTCCAGGTGTCGCCGACGCGGCTCTGATGCTGGGCCTCCCACTGCACCGGGACACCGGAGGACGGTTCAGGCTCGGGCTGAGCAGTGGGTAGAAGTTCCTGGCCGGGGTCGTCGGGTAGGGCGGTGTCTGGCGATACTGGTTGCTGGTCTGGCTTCGAAACTGGCTGCGAAGATGGCGGAGGTGCCGCATTGGTCAACGCCTGCCCCCGGATTTGCAGGTGACAGAGGGCCAGCAGCGTGATAAACAGTAAGTGGCGAGGTTGCATTCCAAGGGCCAAGGTCAGCATAGCAAAATTGGCTGCCGAGGAACTGAAAGCGTACCGCGCATCTCTGGCAGCAGGCATAATTCGGAGCTTTTTCCGTCGCACTCGGGTCTGACGATTCCGCCCCGAAGCTGTGTCCGTGCCTGTTCTCGCCGCACCTTTCTTCTCTTTTGCAAGTAACGCTCTTCAACCGCGATTCCTCAGCGAGACTCATTCGCGGTTTCAGGGCCGAACCAGTCCGTTGTGCCGAAGGAACCGGTGCAGTGGGTGCATGAGAAGGGAAACCGAGCCGTGAGCACATCTGTAGGCCAACCGAACCCCGTATCCAGTTGGAAGCAGGAAGTGAGCCTGCGCATTGCCGCGCACCAGCGACGTCGCGGAGTTGCCTCGAACCTGCCAGCCGCGCCGGTGCAATCCCGTCACGCGTCGGGCAGCCGGGCAGCGGAGGCAGCGGCTCGCGTGGCGGCGCGCTATGCCCAAGCGCCCAGTTATAGCCAGATTCTGCAGACGGAAGCTCAGGCCCTGCCGCGCCGCGTTGCGGTTGATTGCCCGCCAGAGGCGAAAGCCGAAGCCGTGGTTGAAGCCGCTGAGCTATCCGCTGCTGCCGCTTTAGAAATTGCCGCCCCTGTCCTTGCACAAGCCGCGCTGGCCCCCGAGTCCACTTCGGAGCCCACGCGGGAGCCGGAGACGCCGCCGGCTGCCGCGCCTACCAGCTCGATTGCATGGAATTGGGAGCCAGACGCGCCTCTGGATGCGCCTCGGATCAAGCTGGTTGCGCCGGAGTCGTTGGAGGCCTGGGAGAACGAATCCAAGCGCATTCATTGGGTGCCCGATCTGCGATTGCTTCCGCTGAATCCGGCCATCGCTGTTGCGCCGCGCCGGGTTGAAGAGATGGCCCCCTTCATCGAGGAGGGTTGGCAGACGCCGTCGCCGAAGCCGGAGCTGGTAGAACGCTCTTGGAGGTTGGAAGAAAGTCTGGAAGAGAGCCTGGAAAGGGGCCTTGAGGAACTGGAGCCGGTCGAGCCGATGCAGTCCATTCATGCCAACCTGATTGAGTTTCCGCGTGAGCTGGTGGCTGCCCGCAAGATTCGCCCGCGCCGCGTGGAAGGCGCATTTGCGCTGCTGAGTCAGGAGAAGCAATTGAGCATCTTCGAGGTGGACCCGGAAGCCATCTCCACCGAACCGGATGCGACCGGGGAAGCTCTTGCCGCCGCGCGAGAGGAGACCGACTGGAGAGGCATCGAGCTGGAGCCACAGGCGCGGGAGGAGGAAGCCGAAGTTCAGCAGACGCCCGCCGAGTCGCTGGCTCCCGAGCTGGCATCGGTGAGCCGCCGGCTGACGGCCGTTCTGGTGGATGGCGCGATTGTTGGCGCTGTTGGACTGGGCTCGGTTCTGGTGGCCGCGCCGGGCTTGCTGCATCAGAAGCCGACCCGCATTGTTGAGTTCTGCGCGGCTGGCGCGCTGCTGCTGGTAGGGCTGCTTTACCAGACGCTGTTTCTAATGCTGGCCGGAGCTACGCCGGGAATGCGCGCGACCAGTCTCTCACTCTGCACCTTTGATGAGCAGATTCCCACCGGATCGCAGGTGCGCAGCCGGCTGGGCGCGATGCTTTTGTCGGTGGCTCCACTGGGTTTGGGCGTGGCCTGGGCGCTCTTTGACGACGACCGCCTCTGCTGGCACGACCGGCTCTCGCGGACTTATCTGCGCAGGGGATAATCGGCAAAAAAGGGGCGTTTTTGGCAAAAAGAGGGTCATATTTAGCCAAAAACGGCCAAA